>NZ_LDOV01000025.1 GCF_001029435.1 Photobacterium aphoticum
AAGGATTGTTGGGGGAGAAGGATTCGAACCTTCGAAGGCGGAGCCGTCAGATTTACAGTCTGATCCCTTTGGCCACTCGGGAATCCCTCCACGGGATTTTGCTTATTGTCTTGGCTTTACAGCCGAGAAACGCCGAAGCATTTCTTTAGAATGATGGTGGAGGGAGAAGGATTCGAACCTTCGAAGGCGGAGCCGTCAGATTTACAGTCTGATCCCTTTGGCCACTCGGGAATCCCTCCACGGGATTTTGCTTATTGGCAGTCCACATACGTGGTAACCGTCTGGCTAGTGATCGGTCATTTGCCGGAAAGACGTACCTTACACTAAGTAACGAACACCTTTCAAGAAGAATGGTGGAGGGGGAAGGATTCGAACCTTCGAAGGCGGAGCCGGCAGATTTACAGTCTGCTCCCTTTGGCCACTCGGGAACCCCTCCACAAGTGCGGGGCGAATATTAGCAAACCTTTTGGAACTGTAAACCTTTTTCCTCATAAAAGTGTGTTGTTTGCTGCTATTTTCATCATGTTGTCGGTATGGGTAGCGTTATGGCGGGGAAAACCCCACGTCAGATCAAGGTGTAAACGTATTATTGCTTTTCTTTACACTTCTTTACCGCGCAAAAGTACAGGTTCAGCTATGATTCGCGCAGAACATTATTGATGGATTTGAACATGAAAAAAGTCCTTGTTGCGGCATTAGTGACGGCAGCGCTGTCCGGCGGCAGTTATTTCTACTTCCACGGCACCTCTGTCGCCGCTGAACAAAAAGCCGGCCCAGGCGCGGGACGTGCGATCCCGGTGACAACCGGTCAGGTTGCCTCACACCCGGTGACACAATCGCTGTCTTTGGTGGGGAAACTGGAAGCCCAGCGTTCGGTGAATGTGGCAACCCAAGTGGCGGCACGTGTTGACGATATCGTTGTGGGCGTGAATACCACGGTGAAAAAGGGCGAATTGCTGATTCAGTTAGATGATGCACGTGTTCAGGCCGCTTACGCAGAAGCGCGTGCTTATCTGGCGGATGAGAAACGTAAACTGGGTGAGTTTAAGCGTCTGTCAAAACGCGGGGCGATCACCCAAACGGAAATTGATGCCCAGCAGGCCAGCGTCAGTATTGCCGAAGCCCGTTTGAAAGCGGCCAAAGCAGATTTGGACGATCACGCCATTTTGGCGCCGTTTGACGGCACCGTTGGTCTGATTGATTTTAGTGAAGGCCATATGCTCAGTGCCGGTAGCGAGCTGTTCTCTTTGGATGACCTCTCTTCTATGCGCTTGGATATTCAGGTTCCTGAGCAATACCTCTCTTATTTAGTCAAAGGCATGCGTGTGAATGCCACCAGTCAGGCATGGCCGGGGCAGACCTTCAGCGGCACTATTCAGGCGATTGACTCTCGCGTGCAGGCGGATTCGTTGAACATCCGCATTCGCGTGGTGTTTGATAACACCGACAGCAAGCTTAAACCGGGCATGCTGATGGCGGCGAACATTGCCTTTATGCCGCAAGACGCCGCAGTGATCCCGGTACAGGCACTGGAATACTCTGGTACCAAGCGTTTCGTCTACTTAGTGGATGAAGCAGGTAAAGCCCACCGTACTGAAGTGACACTGGGCGCGCGCGTGAATGATGAAGTGGTGATTGAGTCCGGCATTGAAATTGGCGATCGCATCGTGGTGCAAGGCCTGGTGAACATGCGTGATGGCGTAAAAGTGAATGATTTGATGGCGACAACGCCGGGAAAGTCGGGAGATAAAGCCTGATGTGGTTGTCTGATGTCTCGGTAAAGCGTCCGGTCGTCGCGATTGTATTGAGCTTGCTGTTGTGTGTATTTGGCGCGGTGTCGTTCTCGAAACTGTCGGTTCGAGAGATGCCTGATGTTGAAAACCCGGTAGTGAGTATTTCGACCACGTATAAAGGTGCGTCCGCCTCGATTATGGAAAGCCGCATTACCACGGTGCTGGAAGATCAGCTCTCGGGGATCAGCGGGATCGAAAATATCACCTCGACCACCCGTAACGGGATGTCGCGTATTCAGGTGGAATTTGAGATGGGCTGGGATCTGACCGAAGGGGTCAGCGATGTGCGAGATGCCGTCTCCCGTGCCCAGCGTCGTTTGCCGGATGAAGCCGATGATCCGGTGGTCTCGAAAGACAACGGCTCTGGCGAGCCGGCGGTGTACGTCAACCTGACGTCCAGCACCATGGATCGCTCACAACTGACCGATTACGCCGAACGTGTCCTGATGGATCGCTTCAACCTGATCAACGGGGTGAGCTCGGTGGATCTGAGCGGTGCGCTGTACCGTGTGATGTACGTGAAGTTGCAGCCTGCGCAAATGGCTGGCCGTGGTGTCACCAGCAAAGACATCGTCAATGCGCTCAATGATGAAAACGTGGAGCTGCCGGGCGGTGAAGTGCGCAACGACACCACCACCATGTCTGTGCGTACCGCGCGTCTTTACCGTACCGCACAGGATTTTGAATACCTGGTAGTGCGTACCGCTGAAGACGGCTCGCCAATCTATCTTAAAGATGTTGCGAAAGTGGCCATTGGTGCCCAGAACGAAAACGCCACCTTTAAAAATAACGGTATTGCGAACCTGAGCTTGGGCATCGTCACCATGACCGATGCCAACCCGCTGAATGTGGCCGATGATGTGTACGCCGAAGTAGAGCGTATGCAGCGCTTCTTGCCGGCGGGTACTGAACTGTACGTGGATTATGACTCCACGGTGTTTATCGACCGTTCGATCCAAGAAGTGTACAGCACCTTGTTTGTGACCGGTTTGCTGGTGGTATTGGTACTCTATATCTTCATCGGCCAAGCGCGTGCGACCTTGATCCCGGCGGTCACGGTACCGGTATCGTTGATCTCGGCCTTTATGGTGGCCTACTTCTTGGGCTTCTCCATTAACTTGCTGACACTGATGGCCTTGATTCTGGCGATCGGCCTGGTGGTGGATGATGCCATCGTGGTAGTAGAAAACATCTATCACCACATTGAAAACGGTGAACCACCTTTGCTTGCTGCCTATAAAGGTACGCGCGAAGTGGGCTTTGCCGTGGTTGCGACCACGGTGGTGCTGGTGATGGTGTTCCTGCCAATCTCCTTTATGGATGGCATGGTGGGACCGCTGTTTACCGAGTTCTCGGTATTGCTGGCGGTCTCGGTGATTTTCTCCTCAATAGTGGCGTTAACGCTCAGCCCGGTGATGGGCAGCAAATTGCTTAAAGCTAACGTGAAGCACAGTGCGTTTAACGTGTTCATTGATCGTATGTTCGGCAAACTGGAGCGCGGCTACCGCAAGGTGGTGACGGCCTCGGTACGCTATCGTTATGTCGCGCCGCTGATCATTCTGGGCTTTATTGGCCTGAGTGTGGTGATGATGAAAACGGTGCCCGCACAACTGGCGCCACAGGAAGACCGTGGGGTGATCTTTGCGTTTGTGAAAGGCGCAGAAGGCACCAGTTACAACCGTATGGTCGGTAACATTGAAGAAGTGGAAAGCCGTTTGTTGCCGATGGTGGGCAAAGGCGTGCTGAAATCGGTGTCGATCCAAACGCCGGCCTTTGGTGGTCGTGCGGGGGATCAGACCGGCTTTGTGATCATGCAGCTGGAAAACTGGGAAGATCGTGACGTCAGCGCGACCCAAGCCCTCGGCATGGTACGTAAAGCGCTGCAAGGGATCCCGGATATCCGCGTGTGGCCATTTATGCCGGGCTTCCGTGGCGGTTCGTCGGAGCCGGTGCAGTTCCTGCTAAACGGCGCAGACTACGAAGAGCTGTTTAAGTGGGCGACCGAGCTGAAAGTGCTGGCAGAAGAAAGCGGCATGATGGAAGGGGTGGATTTGGATTACGCCGAAACCACGCCGGAGCTGGTGGTCTCGGTGAACCGTCCGCGAGCGGCTGAATTAGGCATTCCGGTCGCTGATATTGCTGAAACCCTGGAAATTATGCTGGGTGGTCGCAGTGAAACCACGTTTGTTGACCGTGGTGAAGAGTACGATGTGTACCTGCGTGGTGATGAAAACAGCTTCAATAACGCCACCGATCTCAGCCAGATTTACGTGCGTACCAAAACTGGTCAGCTGATCACGCTGGAATCCGTCGCAACGGTGGAAGAAGTCGCTTCCGCTCAGCGTTTAAGCCACAACCAGAAGCAAAAATCGATCACCCTAAAAGCCAACCTGACGGGCGGCTATACCTTGGGTGAAGCGTTGGATTTCTTGGATAACCAAGCCATTGAGCGTTTACCGAAAGATATCGTGATTGATTACGCCGGTGAGTCGAAAGACTTCCGTGAAAACCAGAGCAGCATCCTGTTGGTGTTTGGCTTGGCCTTGCTGGTGGCTTACTTGGTATTGGCGGCGCAGTTTGAAAGCTTCGTGAACCCAATGGTGGTGATGCTGACGGTGCCGATGGGGATCTTCGGTGGTTTGGCAGGCTTGCTGATCATGGATCAGACCCTCAACATCTTCAGTCAGATCGGTATGATCATGTTGATCGGGATGGTGACCAAAAACGGTATCCTGATTGTCGAATTTGCCAACCAGTTGCGTGACAAAGGGGTGGAGTTTGAACAAGCAATCATTGATGCCTCAGAGCGCCGTTTGCGCCCGATCTTGATGACCGCATTTACCACTTTGTTTGGTGCGATCCCGTTGATCATGTCTACCGGTGCTGGTTCAGAGAGCCGTATTGCGGTTGGTACCGTGGTGTTCTTCGGTATGGCCTTTGCGACCTTGGTGACCCTGATTGTCATTCCGGCAATGTACCGCTTGATGTCAGCGAAAACCCAGTCTCCGGGCTACGTGGCCGAGCAGTTGGAAAAAGCCTTACTAGAGCATACGCCGACGTCAGAGGAACCGGCGACACCGCGTTAATACGCGTTGCGTTATCTCGACATTGGCCCTCTTCGCCTGTTGGTGAGGGGGGCTTTTTTATGAAAAGCGGTTTTCTTTCCTTATCGGATCAGCTCTTGATAGAATAGCCGGGCTATTATACTTATCTAATCTAACCTTGATCGCGTTGCGAAACGCTTAGTGTAGAAGAACATCATGTCTCAGAATCAGCCTCAAGATACTGCCGGCCAAGCCGTGCGTTTGAATAAATTTATCAGTGATACAGGCTATTGCTCACGCCGTGAGGCGGACAAGCTGATTGATCAAGGAAGGGTGACCATCAACGGCCAACTGCCGGAGATGGGCGTCAAAGTCATGCCAGACGACGAGGTTCTGGTGGATGACAAGCCGCTGCGCAGCAAAGAGCAGCCGATTTACATCGCATTGAACAAACCAGCAGGCATTACCTGTACCACGGAACGCCACATTAAAGACAACATCATTGACTTTATTGGCCACCGTAAGCGTATTTTCCCAATCGGTCGTCTGGATAAGCCGTCAGACGGTTTGATTTTCCTGACTAATGATGGCGACATCGTGAACAAGATCCTGCGTGCCGGTAACTCGCACGAGAAAGAATATGTTGTGCGTGTCGATAAGCCGATCACCGATGAGTTCATTGCCAAAATGGCGTCAGGTGTGGAGATTTTGGATACCGTGACGCTGCCATGTAAGGTGACGAAGGAAACCAACTACTCATTCCGCATTGTTCTGACACAAGGCCTGAACCGTCAGATCCGCCGTATGTGTGAAGCGCTGGGTTATGACGTCTTCAAACTGCGTCGTGTGCGTATCATGAACATCAGCATTGATGGTCTGCCAAACGGTAAATGGCGTTACCTGACGGATGCAGAAATTGCTGAAATTCACAGCCTGATTGCTGGCTCCAGCAAAACAGAAGAAGCGTCACGTACGGATGCGCAAGGCCAGAGCATCCAGAAAGCAACGGATGCGAAGCTGTTTGACAGCCGCCAGCAGGTGCGTGATGAAGGCAAAATTAAGTACAAAACGTACCAGGGAAAAGGCGAGTTTAACCGTAAGCGTCAGGGTGGCCGATTCGATGAGCGTCGCGACGATCGTCGTGAAGATCGCCGCGATGATCGTGGTGGCTATCGTCAGGATACACGCCGTGATGATCGCCGAGATTACCGCCAAGAAGGCCGTAACGAGCAGCGTCGTGATGATGACCGTCGTCAAGACCGTCAAGATAGACCACGTCAAGATAACCGCAACGATGAACGCCGCAATGGTCCGCGTCCTGGACGTGGTGTACAGCCAGGTCATCGCCGTCCGGGCCGTGATGAAGAGAGCCCACGCCAGCGTAGCGGTGGTACAAGCAGCAGCATCAAGAAGTGGAAATCTAAAAAAGACGCGTAATCGTCAGGGATTAAACACACAGAGTATGTTCTGCCAGCCGATACAGGGTTAAGCAGTAAAATGAACGGGAGCCTTAGGGTTCCCGTTTCTTTTATCAGGCGTTTGTGAGGCAGAGAAGCATAACGCAGAGCGGAGCAATGAATGTGGGGGAGAGGTTCTTTGCCGCATGATGCTATCGCGACTTGCAATCAGTGCGCTGAATTTGCACTATGTACTCATTGATGAAAACAACAGCACACTGACGCTAGGCCTTATTGATAAGGTGTCATAGCGGTTAGCGGTATGAAAACACAGAGGAAGTAATGGCAGGCAATACAATAGGACAACTGTTTCGCGTGACCACGTTTGGTGAAAGCCACGGGCTCGCTTTGGGATGTATCATTGATGGGTGCCCGCCAGGCCTGGCCTTGACGGAAGCCGATATGCAGCACGATCTCGATCGTCGCCGTCCGGGTACGTCAAAATACACCACGCAACGCCGCGAACCGGATGAAGTGAAAATTTTATCGGGTGTGTTTGAAGGGCAAACGACCGGTACTTCAATCGGGTTGTTAATTGAAAATACCGATCAGCGTTCAAAAGATTACTCCAACATTAAAGATCTGTTCCGTCCGGGACATGCCGATTACACCTACCACCAAAAGTACGGGGTGCGTGATTACCGTGGCGGTGGCCGCTCGTCTGCCCGTGAAACTGCAATGCGTGTTGCCGCAGGTGCAGTAGCGAAAAAATACCTCAAACAAGTACACGGTATTGAAGTGCGTGCTTACCTGTCACAGATGGGCGATGTGACTATTGATAACGTCGATTGGGATCAGATTGAGCAAAATGCCTTTTTCTGTCCGGATGCGGATAAAGTAGAGGCATTGGATGGCTTGATCCGTCAGTTGAAAAAAGACGGTGATTCCATCGGTGCCAAACTGACGGTTGTCGCGCAAAACGTACCTGTCGGCTTGGGTGAGCCGGTGTTTGATCGCTTGGATGCCGATATTGCCCACTCGTTAATGAGCATCAATGCGGTGAAAGGCGTTGAAATTGGTGACGGCTTTGATGTGGTTGAGCAGCGTGGCAGTGAGCACCGTGATGCTATGACGCTTGAGGGCTTTAAGAGTAACCATGCGGGCGGGATCTTAGGGGGGATTTCCTCCGGTCAGGATATTGTGGCGCACATTGCGTTGAAGCCGACTTCGAGCATTACCGTACCGGGCGAAACCATTACTCGCCAAGGGGAAAGTGCGGAAGTGATCACCAAAGGTCGTCATGACCCCTGTGTCGGGATCCGTGCGGTGCCGATTGCAGAAGCCATGCTGGCTATCACTTTGATGGATCACTTGTTGCGTCATCGCGGTCAAAACGCAGATGTCGTGACTGAGACACCGAAGATTTAACCGATATCGTAAAGTGATATCACGAAGAGCCGGTGATTGCTTCATGCAGTCACCGGCTTTTTTATGTGCGATTAACGCGAGTAAGAAAAAGCAACACGCCCACAGGCAAGGGGGAAATGCCTGTGGGCGCATTGTCTATGACTTGTTTCGCTTGGCATTAACCTTGCGACTCAGCACTGTTTTTCGTGCTGGCTTTTGCGTTAGCCTCGTTGTCCAACTCCTCAAAGTGGAACACCGGGAGGTGCCAACCAAACTGCACGGCAGCCACTCGGATCACGAAACCAGTCACCAGTGTGCTGATCGTAACGATGGTTTCGTCAATGCCTAAGTAAAGCAGGCCGAAATACATGGCGCCGGCAATGAAGGCGACCGAGGCATACAACTCTTTATGCAGCACCATCGGCGGGCGACGAGTGATCAAATCACGCAGTAAGCCTCCGAATACGCCTGTTACGACGGCTGCCACGATACAGATCAACGGTGATAAACCCATGTCCATCGCGACACGGCAACCAATGATACTGAACACAATCAGGCCCAGAGAATCGAGCAACACAAAGAGCTTGTGGAAACGCACGACCCATGGGGCGACGATGGTGGTGAACAAGCCTGCTAAACAGGTGATCACCAAATATTGTGGATGCGCCACCCAACCCAGCGGGTAGTGCCCCAAAAGAATATCGCGAACGGTGCCGCCGCCAATGGCAGTTGCACTGGCCACTAACATCACGCCAAACCAGTCCATATGACGTTTGCCTGCCGCAAGTGCGCCGGTCATGGCTTCAGCTGTGATCCCTATGATGTAAAGTGTGGTTAATAGCATGAATAAAATCGATGTCTGTTAGAGAGCGCGAACAATAAAGTTATTCTAAGTCTCAGTTTTCACAGCGTCTAATGAAATGATTAAAGGCATGGATGAATTGAATTCATGCTTTTTGAGGGCGGGTAAAATGGTCCTGAGACCCTATGGAGCGTTGACGCTGTCGTGATGTGTGATGCTGTAGACAGTGAGATGATGTGGGAAGGGGAGTCAGTGATAAAGAAAAGGGGCAACCAACGTTGCCCCTTTGCAGGATATTATACAGTTTGACGGTTTCTCGCCCCTAAGGCCTTGGCACCATAGTGCCGCTGTTGAAACCTTAGAAACGGTAGTTCGCCTGTACACCTAGCAGCCATACGCTACCCGTGGTTTCACCGGTAATGCTCGCTAGAGGTTTGCCTTTTACGTCCAATGTTTCTGTCATCGGCGCATCTTTGGCGATGATGTACGTAAAGCCAGCATCGAAGTTTAGGTTGTCAGAGTACTGGTAACCCGCACCCACGCTTAGCCAGATACGATCTGTTTCAGGGATCGTTTGTGTGCGGTGCTCATCGCTTACCGCAGACATGTCGTAAGCGACACCGGTACGCAGTGCTAGCTTATTGGTGTACTGGTAAGTGGCACCCACTGCAAAGCGGTAGTTGTCTTCCCAATTTTCTTGCTTAATTAGATCGATGCCATCTTCGTTGTAGCCAGGGATTTTAGCTTCCAACTTGTCGAAGGTACTCCAATCGGTCCAGTTAACGCTAGCGTGCATCGCCAGTTTGTCAGTTAGCTGGTGGAAAGACGCCAGTTCAGCCGTCGCTGGTAGGGTCAATGCCATGCTACCTGGTAGTGGAGTCTTGCCGTATAGGGCGCCAGACGCCTCACCTTCAAGATCCATATTTACTTCAGAGCGGTAGTTGAAACCAATGCGGTTGGCATCGTTGAGCTGCCATGCGGCACCCATCTGCCAGCCCCATGCGGTGTCATCACCTTCCATGTATTTCAGGTCTTTCCCTTCCATCGCATTGATCATGCCATCAACGAATTTGTTGCCTGTAATTTGTGCAGGAAGATTACTAGGTACAGAAGCACCAATGTGACCTTCACCCATCACAAAACGTACACCGGCACCCACGCTGAATTGCTCATTGATTTTGTAAGCGACGTTCGGGTTGATTTCTACAGAGAAGACTTTGGCCTGATCACCAAACATGGTACCGATAAAATCGCCACCCAGTTCAGTTTCCATGCCGTAGTTGGTTGCAAACGCTAAGCCTAGCGCCCACTGCTCGTTCAAACGGTGTGACAGATAAAAATTAGGGATCACAGCAGCGTGTGCAATATCGCCAGCTTTTGTTGAACCAACAGGCTTACCCATCACATTCACATCGCCTTTCACATCGATGTTTGGATCAACATAGATAGCACCGGTAGAGATTTGTGTGCCTTCCAGGTACGTCAGCATGGCTGGGTTACGGAATTGCGCACTGGCGTTATCCGCCATGGCTGCTTCACCGGCAAATGCACGGCCAAGACCGGTTGCAGAGTATTCTGCTAGTTGGAAACCCGCTGCCATGGTGTTGGCACTGAAACCCAGTGTTAGGGCTGCTGCTACAGAAAGTGTGATTTTATTCTTATTCATCAGTCTACAATGTTCGCTGAAATTCAATAGCGCGGATCATACGCCTTAGAGTAATTGCTTTAAGTTATTCTTCGTAAATTTGGTGTATTTAGCGTTAAATTTTATATATTGCACTTAATTTGAAATTGTGTGCGGTAAAAAATGAACAATAAAATCTGGTCGGATGAGATTTCAGCGTACACGTGTGCAGGAGATAGTACTTTTCAGCGACGCTATGTTCACTGAAAGGGTGAAACAAAGACGAATATACACCCTAGAACAAGTGAAAAATGCCGAAAGAAGGCGAGATATCAGGCCGTTTGTTACGGATAAAGAAAAAGGGAGCCGAGGGCTCCCTTTTATAATACAAAACGATAATGTTCGCTGAATTAGAATGAACGGCTGTACTGAATACCGTATAGCCATGCATTAGCACGGGTTGTTGCAGTAACAGGGAATAGACCAGTTTCTTCTTTCACTTCGACGTCTTTACCTACTAGATAAGTCACGCCCACATCGATGTTAGACTTGCTGTCTAGGTGGTAAGTGAAACCGCCTGAGAACCACTGACGATCGGAGTCTGGTACAGAAATAGACGTTTTCTGATCTTGTGCGCTGGTGTCGTACATGTAACCGGCACGCAGCGTCCAGTCATTGTTCAGGTAGTAAGTACCACCCAGTGCGTAGTGCCAGCCGTCTTGCCAGTTGTAATTATTTAGTACATCACCGCCGGTGGTCTCTAGTTTGTCAAACTCACTCCAACGAATCCATTGTACGCTGTAGTGTACTGCGAATAGTTGGTTCAAACGGTGGTAACCAGAGAATTCCGCCATGTCAGGCAATGGCATTTTCAGTTTATCATCGCTGATATTTGGATTGCCGCTTTGTGCCTTGATGTAGGTCATATCGCCTTTCGCTTCCAGCTCAGGGCTGTAGCGGTAAGACAAACCGAAACGGTTATCTTCGTTCAGCTCATAAACTGTACCAACGTTCCAACCCAGTGCGATACCATCAGCATCGACATCAAGTAGTGTGATGTCTTTATTTGGATTTAGAGGTGTGCGACCTTCAGGAACAAAGCGCTGAAGTTTGCCTGCGCCATAGATAACATCTAAACCACCACCAATGCTCCACTGTTCATTGATGCGATATGCTGTGCTTAGTGCAAAGTTGACACTTTTCACATCAGTCAGGCCGCCGTATTCGTTAGCTGCGTAATTATCATCAAATTCAGTTTTAGTTCCGAAGTTTGAATATACACCAGCGCCTACCGTCCATTTTTCATTGATCGGGTGGATGTAGTAGATGTTAGGAACATAAGAAGTATCACCGATCTGTGCGTCATCAAGCCCCTTTGGAGCCAAAGGGTACTTCGCATTTTTTACGTTGATATCTGTGTTAACAGCATTGATACCCAGAGACATCGCTGGTTTGTCAAACAGTGCCATTGCTGCTGCGTTACGAGACATGACGGATGCGTTATCAGCGATAACAGCGTCACCGGCAAAAGCACGACCCAAGCCAGTAGCTGATTGTGCGTTTAGCTGGAAACCGGCTGCCAACGCTTGTTGCGATGCCAGGGTGATGGCTGCTGCAACCATCGATTGTGTAAACAGACGCTTCTTATTCATTTTATAGTTATTCCTAATGGTATTTTTTTGTTTTGTTCTACGATCGAGCGCAGATTGGGGCAGATTGTATGGGGGCGCCACATCGCATCAAATCTGACCAGTTCAGTAAATTATCATTAAGTTTAAATAAGGTGTTGAATTTATTGTTTTTAATCGTTTTCGTTGGTGTGTTGATAGCTCAAAAAAGCAGCATGTTTGACTGGGTTGGTAGTGAAAAAAGGGGAAAAGGGAAAAATTTCGCTTAAAAAAGCCAAAAGCATACCTTTTGGGTATCCTTTTGGCGTTAAGGGTGGGGCGGTTTATGGATGCGTGACTAGGTTGTGATGCCAATCACGTTATCTGGGCAGATCGTTAAATTTCCCAGTTTAAATCCGCTTTCAGGCGTTCTGCCACCGGGGTGACATCCTGGCCTTTATCACCGACAACGATCAGGTCTGCTTTGTGTGCGGGCATCACCACGCCTTGCATGTTGTCATCACTGAAGGTGGTCGGGCCGCTGCTTTGTGGGTTAGGTACCACAAAAATCGTGACTTTCCCTTGTGCGGTGCCTAACACCATGTGCAAGGCATTTTGTCCACCAAAGCCACAGTGATTGACGTAATAAACATGGCCTGGTAATTGGTCAAACTGCGATCCAAACGGACTCATTTTGGCGTTAACCTGATGTAATGAGACTGCTTCATCAATGTGATCGACAAAGCCGGCTTCATGGTAAATGTGCTCAAGGGCCAGCTGTCCAAGTGCAGATGGCGCATTTAACGAGTGATCGGTGGCATTAAAGTGTCCCAAGAATAAGCCCGCTAAAAACGCGACCGATGCCGCCAGCCCTAAAAACGCAGAGGTCCGGTAACGGCGAGGGGCCGGTTGGCTGGTTTGATGGAATAAAATCTTGTCAGCCAGATCATCCGGGACATCGACTTTCATCGCTTGTGCCAATTTGCTGTCAAGGGCTTGAAGCTCATCAGAGAGTTTACGGTTAGCCAGCGAGGCATTGCGTGATTCAAGCATATCAGGACTGTTATCGTTAGGATCGGCTAATAGACGTCGGCGAAATTCTAGATCATCCATTTTGTTGGTCCCTCCGCTCAGATTGCTGCTCTAATTGCTCTTTTAATTGGTTTCTAGCACGAAATAGACGTGTCATGACGGTATTGCGGTTTAAGCCCAGAATATCGGCAATTTCATCCCCGCTGAAGCCGGCCATAATTTGTAGCACGAGTGGTTCGCGATACTCGGGTGCTAACTTCATGATTTGTTGACGAAGCATCTGTTGCTCCAGTTCGGCATCGTTTCCTTGTTGCTGGGTATCGGCAATGGCGTAATCGTCGATATCGACTAAATCGAGTTGTTTACGTTCAAAGCGACGGGCGTTTTCCCGTCGCAGAATCGTGATCAGCCAGGACTTCGCGGCATTGTCATCTTGCAGGCTGTCTAATGATCGCCATGCACGTAAACAGGTTTCTTGCACCAAGTCTTCCGCCACATGCGGATCATGGCACAACCAGTAGGCATAGCGGTAGAGATCCCGATGCCAGGCCCTGACAAGGGCTTCATATCGTCTTTGCTTATTCATATCAACAGAGACCGAGGCATCCGGCTTTTTCTTACGAAAAAATTGCTTAATCATAAATTTGCCCATCAACAGGTTGAATCGCGCCTGTATTGTGTGAGTTTTTGGCGTGATTCAGACGATTCATCCAATAATCCGCATTAAAATTGATCTGGTTCAAATTGTGTCTGTCAGAGAAAGTTATAGTAGTCCCTGTCATCTGGTAGTCCATTGAGGCGTCTGTACCGAGGATTAGGTATGGGTTCCACGAGGGAATACCTGTTGAGCAAGATGACAACTTCCTTTTGAAGGCTGACTTTACTTTCTCCTATCAGGCTTGCCTGATTTGCAATTGGCTTTAGGTTAATTGAATTACACCATACATGGATTGCTTTCCGTGTAGATTACGACCATACCCTTTCGGTATGGTTTTTTTTTATCTTAGCATTGTGCTGTGCATTTTTTCCCCACCTTTTTCTTAACCCCTTTCTCATTTCTGTCACGTTTATTTTGATTGTATTAACAATAACGTTACACTTATTTGTGGTCTGACCTCTAGAATATCTAACGTATTGGTGGCGAGCGCCGGTTGTTCGGTTGCCCTACGCCCAGACACACAACATAAGGAGTTGCGATGACACGTCTCCAGAATCTCACCACCGCACAAGGTGAGCGCATCGCCGTCGTGAGTGGATTACGTACCCCGTTTGCCCGTCAAGCGACGGCGTTTGCGGACATCTCGGCTTTAGAGATGGGGCAAATGGTGGTGAATGGATTGCTGCAACAGGTGGATATGGATCCTCAACTGGTTGAGCAAGTGGTGTTTGGACAGGTGATTCAAATGCCCGCTGCGCCCAATATTGCCCGGGAAATTGTGTTGGGCACGGGGATGTCTGTGGGCACCGATGCCTACAGTGTGACCCGCGCCTGTGCCACCAGTTTTCAGGCCACCGCCAACGTGGTGGAAAGCATCTTGGCCGGCAATATTAATGTGGGCATTGCAGGGGGCGCTGATTCGTCATCCGTTTTGCCGATCGGTGTCTCCAAACACATGGCGTCCACGTTACTGGCATTGAGTAAAGCCAAAACCCTCCGCCAACGCCTCGCCTTATTACGCTCCCTTAGTATGAAAGATCTGGTGCCGGTGCCGCCTGCGGTTGCCGAATATTCAACGGGGTTGAGTATGGGGCAAACGGCTGAGCAAATGGCGAAAACCCACGGGATCAGCCGTGAAGCGCAAGATGACTTTGCCCACCGTTCACACACCCTAGCAGCCCAAGCCTGGCATGACGGGCGTATCCAAGACGAAGTCATGACGGCGTTTCCAGCCCCGTACCGTCAGTGGATAGATAAAGACAATAACATTCGTGAAGACAGCAGCTTAGAGGCGTATGCCGCTTTGCGTCCTGCGTTTGACCGCCAACACGGCAGTGTGACGGCTGCCAATGCCACGCCATTAACGGACGGTGCGGCCGCATTGTTGCTGATGCGGGAAGGGCGGGCCAAAGCGCTCGGTCTCACGCCGCTGGGCTATATCCGATCCTATGCATTTTCTGCGATAGGGGTTGAGCAGGACATGTTGATGGGGCCGTCTTATGCCACGCCAATCGCCCTGGATCGTGCGGGGGTGACACTCTCTGATTTAGCGTTGATTGATATGCATGAAGCGTTTGCCGCGCAGACGTTGGCGAATGTGCAGATGTTTGCGTCTCGTCAGTTTGCCCAAGATAAGCTGGGTCGTGATGATGCTATCGGCGAGATAGACATGGACAAATTTAATGTACTGGGTGGCTCGATTGCGTACGGCCACCCCTTTGCTGCCACGGGCGCGCGCATGATCACCCAAACGTTGCGGGAACTGCAGCGACGAGGGGGGGGGTTGGCATTAACGACGGCATGTGCGGCCGGTGGACTCGGTGCGGCGATGATTTTGGAGGCAGAATGATGCATACCCAACAGGTAGAAAAAAATCGGGCAGAGTCAGTATCCGTCTCTGCCTCACAGGCTGTCTCCGTACCTCCTTCGGCCTTCACGTTATCCTACAGCGATAATGGGCTGGCCTGGTTGTGTATCGATGTACCTAACGAGAGCATGAATACCTTGCAATCGGTGTTTGCCGAGCAAGTCAGTGCGGTGTTGGCGGAGTTAGCACAACGGACGGATCTGCAAGGTATGGTGGTCTATTCGGGCAAGGACGATAACTTTATTGCTGGCGCGGACATCCATATGTTGGCCGATTGTCAGAGTGCGGAGGAAGCGCAGGCATTGGCAACAAAAGGTCAGCAGTTGTTTGCCGCGTTGGAAGCCTTGCCGTTTCATACCGTCGCTGCCATTCATGGGCCGTGTTTGGGCGGAGGGTTAGAGCTGGCTTTGGCCTGTCACAGTCGTGTGTGTACGGAGGCGACAATCACGCGTTTGGGGCTGCCGGAAGTGCAACTGGGGCTGCTGCCTGGCTCGGGTGGTACGCAGCGTTTGCCGCGTTTGATTGGCGTGGCTGGGGCGCTCGATATGATCCTGACCGGCAAAGCGCTACGTGGTAAAAAAGCCCGCGCGTTGGGTGTGGTGGATGAGTGTGTGCCACAGAGCATATTGCTGGATGTTGCCGCTAAGCGCGCACTGACCCCGAAGCCAACGCGTCATTTATCGTGGTCGGCACGGGCGATGGGCGGCAATGCGCTGGGGCGCTCGGTAGTGTTTGATCAAGCGGCGAAAAAGACGCAGGCGAAAACACGGGGTAATTATCCGGCGACCGACGCCATTTTAACCGTGATCAAAACCGGTTTAGAGCAAGGCATGGATAAAGGCTTGGCTTTAGAAGCGAAGCGGTTCGGCGAGTTGGTGATGAGTCCGGAATCGGCCGCCTTACGCAGCATTTTCTTTGCCACGACAGCGATGAAAAAAGAGCGGGGCGCGAATGACGAACCGATGGCGATCCAGCGTATTGGTGTGCTGGGTGGTGGCCTGATGGGCGGTGGGATCAGCCATGTGAGCGCAGCGAAAGCCGGTTATCAGGTGCAGATCAAAGACATCAGTAACGACGGCATTTTGAATGCGATGGCCTATCACTATGGCCTGCTGGAGAAACAGCGACAACGAAAAATACTGCGTAATACCCAAGTGCAGCAGCAGATGCTTCGTCTGTCGGGCGGCACGACTTATCGCGGGTTTGAAAAGGTGGATGTGGTGATTGAGGCGGTGTTTGAAGATCTTACGTTGAAACACCAAATGGTGAAAGAGGTGGAAGCCCATGCCAAGCCAGAAACGATTTTTGCTACTAATACCTCGTCGCTGCCGATCCATCAGATCGCTGAAGTCGCTGCCCGCCCAGACAACGTGATTGGCCTGCATTATTTCAGCCCGGTCGAGAAAATGCCGCTGGTGGAAGTGATCCCCCATCAAGGTACGTCAGAGAGCACCATTGCGACAGTCGTGAAATTGGCCAAACAGCAGGGTAAGACCCCGATTGTGGTAGGTGATAGCGCGGGGTTTTACGTGAACCGGATTTTAGCGCCTTACATGAACGAGGCGGCTTACCTGTTACTGTCCGGTGAACCGATTGAGCATCTTGATAATGCGTTGCTGGATTTCGGTTTTCCGGTCGGTCCCATCACGTTATTGGATGAAGTGGGGATTGATATCGGGGCGAAAATCATGCCGATCTTGGTGCAAGAGCTAGGCGAGCGTTTTCAGGGACCCGATGTGTTTGATGTGTTGCTCAATGATGGTCGTAAAGGGCGTAAGAGCGGCAAGGGTTTCTATCGCTATGCCGGGCAGGGACGGCACAAGAAAGCAGATGAAAAGAAACAGGTCGATAAGCGGGTCTATAAATTGTTGGGTATTCGTCCGGAGCGCAATGTCGATGGGCACACGTTAGCGATGCGTTGTACCTTAATGATGCTCAATGAGGCGGCGCGTTGTTTGGATGAAGGCGTAGTGCAGTCGGCACGAGATGGGGATGTCGGTGCCATTTTCGGGATCGGTTTTCCGCCGTTTTTAGGCGGCCCGTTCCGTTACATGGATCAACTGGGGGTTGCCTCTGTGGTCGCGCAGTTGTATCAGCATGCTGACTTGTACGGTGAGCGGTTTTTACCCTGTGAGCGACTGGTGGCGATGGCACAAGCGGGACAGGTCTTCTATCCCGCCGAGGCGGAGTCTCAGTGACGCGGATACAGTGATTGTTTGTTGGCAATGCGGACATACAGAAGGCATGGCAGACAACGCTCCTCAACAGGTAAATAAAAACCCATAAAGCCAGTGTGCTATCACTGACGATATGCGTGATTAGGTGTCCATACCTGATGGGGTCATAGAGGCTGTTGAAACAGGCGTGAATGTGCCGAGAAGGCAGCAGACCCCTTTGCAACAAGGCCGACGGTGATTAATCAGAGACGGCGAAGATGTGACTATAAGCGTGATGGTGCTATTCAACATCGTGCAATGTACAATCTTGTTGCAGAAAATAGTGACAGTCATCATCGTGCATTTGTATGTAAATTACTAGTGCCGAGTGTGAACATGGCATTTATAAATATGTACAATCCATTCTGTTTTGTCACAAAGTGCGTGCGCTAAGTCACTATTTTGGTGGTGAAAAGTCTTGGTTACGTTGGCTTGACGTAAAGAGGGAGGCATTGCCAGTGAAAGGTGAAAAGTGAGAGCGCCGTCTCAACGTCGACGCTCAACGCCGATCCTCACAGTCAGCCCAGCAAAGCGGGTTGTCGTCATCAGACAAAAAAGCGCAAAACAAACGCAGACCAAGGAAAAAGAAAACCCAGCCGAGGCTGGGTTTTTGATGGGATTTATCGCGCGTTGCGTTGGAAGGCATCGATGGAGTCAATTGGGGTACCGATATCCAATGGCGGCGCTTGTTCATGGGCCTGGCCCTGACAGTGCATGACAATGCGGTTTGAGGTACGCGGTTTGATCACATCCACCACAAAGCGCACCATGTCAGCGCGGCTCACTTTTTCCAGTGCCTCAATCACTCTCTGGCGCTGGCTGAACGTCTCATCTTTATTACCGATGCTTACCCATAAACGCTGAGCACGGGCTCGCAGGTTGGTATCCGGCTCGGCAATTTGTGCAATCAGGCCTTGTTTGCTGGCTTGCCACTGTGCTTCATTGAGTTCTAATAGTACCAGCGCAAAGGCGTTGGTGAATTCGTCCATCGCTTCCAGCAGTTGAGTCGGCGCAGCCACTGGTGACTGAATATAGAGGATCAGACCCGGATGGCGATTCAGCGGCAGGTTCGCGGTACCCACCATATAGCCCAGTTGCTGGCGGGTGCGCAGCTCATGGAAGAAGGTGGTCGACATCAGGTGATTGGCCAACGTATAAATTGCAATCTTGCGCGGCGTGATGGCACGGGATTGGTAATACATTAACAGTGCTGAGTCCGCATGATCACAATGGATCTCGTGGCTTAATGTGCCCGATCGATCTAAATGCACCAACGGGCGCTGTGCTTCACCGTACAGCTGATTGGTGACACGAAACGCATCTTTTAGCGTTTCTGCCAGTGCAATCGTGTCTTCTTCCAGCCAGTTACCGTACACGAAGGTATCAATGTGCAGCTCGGCAAACATGGCTTCGACAAACGCAGGCAGTTCATCTACCTCAATGGTTTCCAAGGCTTCAATCAATACCGGATACGGTGGATTATTCGGTTGCAGCAGGCCGGTCAGCTCATTGAACAGCTGAGAAATCGGCTTATCCTGCGCCGCATTACGCCAGCTGCGCAGCATCTGTGATTTGATGTTCTCAAAGCGTTCCGGATTAAATTCACGATTGGCAAAACGCTCTAGCAGCAGCTTGAGTAGCAGGGGGTGTTTTTCACTGAAACCTGACAGTTGCAGCGTTACGCCACCCTGATGGGCATACAGGTTATAGGACATGCCTGCGATCTCTGCCGGATAGGCCGATTCATTGGTCGCTTCCAACAGCATTTCCACACACAAACGCGTTTTGACGATATTGCGCGGTGAGCTGACCGCATGCGGACTGTCAATCGCTACATACACGATGCCTTTTGGCACGCGGAACTCATGCTCTTGTTTGTGCCATAAACGGAAACCCGGTAGGTCCTGAATCAGTTTTGGCGGCAAATCGGTGCTGTCAGCGAGCGGCAGGGGATCCGGTTTTTCACACAAATACGGGTTACGTTCTGGCAGCAGTAAAGCGGCTTCGGTGCCAGGCTGCTGCCATTGTGCAAGTTGTGCATCGGTAAATGGGGTCACGCCGTACGGGGTGTCGTACCATTGCGCGGTGCGATCATAGTTTTGGCCGTGCGCGACCAGTACCAAACGCATGTTGTCCGGACGCAGACGGTCGAGCAGATCGCGGATCAGCGGCTCGTCGTAGTCTGTCATCATGTAGTCACCGTAGATGATGTCTTCCGGTGCGTAGTGCAGCAGGTTCATCACCAAGTAACTGACGGTATCGAGCGGGCGGCTCTTTTCCTGATAGCGAAAAGCCATGTCCAACACCGAACGTTTTTCGTCAAAGCGCCACTGATCGAGACCCTGATCGCGGATCAACTGAATGTACTGGAACACATGGGTGACAATGGCATCCACGTGATCTACTCCCGTCGGTGTCAGGCTCAGGCTGACGGTAAATTCACGGAAGTTACTGCCGCTGACACCGCCGCCTGCGGCCAGTGAGTTGACCCAACCCAATTGTTTCAGGTGCGACATCAGGCTGCCTTGGCCTTCGTTACCCAGTAAATGGGCAATGTAAGACAACGGCTTCTGGCGGTAATAGGCATCCATCGGTGGCAAGGTGAAAGAGAGCGTCAGCTTACGCACTTCTTTGAGCGGATCAATGGTGATAAAGCGGCCATTTTCGTTCTCTGTTACCAATGGCACGGCGACAGGCGCTTTGGCTTTATCACTGTTGGGGATGTCGCGGAAGAAAGTGGTCGCATAGGCTTCCAGCTCTTCCAGTGATTGCGGCCCGAGCAACACCAAGCCCATTAAATTGGCTGAGTAGTGCTGCTGGTAAAACGCAATAAGCTCGTCGCGTACCAGGCTGTCGTCACGATCGGCCAACGTGGTGAGATCGCCCACAGAAAATTTGGCAAACGGGTGAGCTTGGTTGATGGTTTCTTTGTGCACCTGATACAGGCGGCGCACATCATCTTTGAGTTTGAGTTTGTATTCCGAGTCAACCGCATTGCGCTCTTTGTCGACCGCTTCTTCGTTGAATAACGGCGCGGTAAAAAACTGGCCGAAGCGATCGAGCCCTTCACCGAAGGCGTGCGGACTCACTTCAAAAAAGAAGGTGGTATTTTCGGTACCTGTCCAGGCATTGTTGCTGCCGCCGCTTTGGTTGATGAAGGTTTGAAACTCACCGACTTTCGGGTACTTCTCTGTGCCGAGGAACAGCATATGTTCAAGGAAGTGAGCCATGCCTTGACGATCTTGCGGATCGTTGAAATGGCCGACTTGGACGGACAACGCCGCAGCTGAACGCGGGGCGTCAGCATCATGGACCAGCAGCACTTTAAGCGCATTGGGCAAGGTCACATAGCGGTACTGTTTGAGGTCATTAGGACTTGTCTGCACAGGAAGGGCCTATTTTTTGCGGAAGAGTAACGTAATTATGACGTTCATTAACAAGGCTGGCAAATGAAAGGCGAGGGAATCTTCCATGAAACAAGCGGTTAGCACGGGTCTTTTTGCTCAGATCCTACCGGGCTCACGGAAAAGTAACAGAGTACTACGAACCTCTGTTTTCACACTGGGGAACTTGCTAGGATAGCTTGCCACCCTCTCCGGGTTTGTCTGCCCGGGTTGAATGATAGGATTTGGCGGCTGTCACGTGACAGTGACGCCATGACCGAACGCTGATTGAGGGGCATTTAGCTTAAGTTTGATCGAACCGATAGTGCTGCGAGTATGCAAAGAGAAGGCGGACTATCAGGATCGCAAACGTGATATTGGAAGAATTATGCGAATCTATATTATGCGCCATGGTGAAGCCCATACCTTTGCAGCGAGTGATGCAGAGCGGCCGCTCACCGAGCGGGGGCAGGTACAATCCCTGCACATGGCCGTCCAATTGGCGCATCAACTACCAGACGGCATTGAGAGTGTTTGGGTCAGCCCGTATTTGCGCGCTCAACAAACGTGGGCCGCGATGGCGGAATACCTTCCTACACCTAAGCAGTTGCTGACCGTGGATGAGATCACCCCTTACGGTGACGCAGAAGATGTGGCAACGTACCTGAAAGCCGTGATTACCGTTGAGCGTCCGGACAGTGTGCTGCTGGTGTCGCACTTGCCGCTGGTGGGTTACTTAACCGCCGAGCTGGTGCCGGGCTTACAGCCTCCGATGTTTATTACCTCGTCGATTGCTGCCATTGAGTTTGATCCGGAAACCGGTGACGCTGAGCTGCTCTGGCACGCCAATCCTGAAGGCTAAATCGCCGGATAAAAGAGAAATCGCTAAGGTTTTGCTTCAAGGGGTCGATATAGAACGTATCGACCCCTTGTTTTATGATGCAAAGATACTGCGATGAAAGCCAAGTTATCCCTTATTGCGGCCGCCGCGTTACTGGCCGGTTGTGCCCAAATGCCGCCAGCCCCGAGCATTAACAGTAACGGTGCCATTAAATGGGCCAACGGTGTGACGGAAGAAATGCACATCTCAGCGTCCGGCAGCACACTGACGTTCGCCGCACCACAGAGTTTATTTAATCCTGGCGGGATCACCATTTTCTCGCGTATCGACAGTGCCCGAAACGGTAACTGCGAGCATTATTACAGCGAGCAGGCGGTGAAAACACGCATGCAGATCTGTGATAACGGCGAAGTGACCCTGATTGTGGAAGGGCAAGTGATTAACGTTGGTGCGTTAGCGCGGTATATGTACTAAAGGGACGAGAGGCGAGTTCGCGAGATACGAGTAAGAGCTAAAAGCGTGACAGGTTTTTGAAAGGACGATAATTCTCCTCGAACCTCGAACCTCGAACCTCGAACCTCGAACCTCGAACTTTGGCGAGGGGCAGCCTCGCCGCCGCTTTTATCGCTCCGGGATCTCAATCAGCACCAGCAGGGCGCCGTCGCCACCAAATTCCAGTGGGGCTTGGTGGAAGGCCATGACATCCGGGTGCTGTGCCAGCCACAATGGGGCTTTCTGTTTTAGGATGTGTTTGCCGATCCCGTGCATCACACAGCAACAGGCCACACTTTCCTTTATACACGCGGCAATCATTGCGGCCAGCTCACGTTTGGCTTCCTGCTGCGTCATGCCGTGCATATCCAAATACATGTCAGGTACATACACCCCACGGCGCAGTTTCTTCACTTCGTATTTCGACACCCCGGTACGGGCATATTGTGTCGGGCCGGTTTCGTTTAAGTGCGGTTCAAACTCATCAGAGAAATAAAACTCATGATTATCGGCTTCTTTTGCTGAGAGTTTCGCCTTATCCTGCTTTGGACCCTGTCGGCGCGGTGCGATTATGGTATCATTAGAGATCTTTTTTACGCCCTTAACCGCATCCTGGAACAGCGAGAAATCCTCATCCAGGTTAAAATCTTTTTTGCTCATAGTGAAAAATTCCAACAACTTTATAGCGGTATTGTAGCGCCATTCGGAGGCTATTTTGGATAAGATTTTTGTCGACGAAGCTGTCAACGAACTTCATACATTGCAGGACATGCTACGTTGGACGGTTAGCCGTTTCAATGCTGCTGGCCTATTTTACGGTCATGGTACAGATAATGCGTGGGATGAAGCAGTACAATTGGTATTGCCAACCCTTCACCTGCCATTGGATGTACCGTCAGAAGTGCGTTTCTCTCGCCTAACCAGCAGCGAGCGTCTTCGTATTGTTGAGCGCGTGATCCGCCGTATCAACGAACGTACCCCGGTTGCTTACCTGACGAACAAAGCATGGTTCTGTGGTTTGGAATTCTTCGTGGATGAGCGTGTCCTTGTGCCACGTTCCCCAATCGGTGAATTGATTGATAACTACTTTGAACCGTTTCTGAAAGAGCGTCCAACGCGCATCATGGATCTGTGCACCGGTTCGGGCTGTATCGGTATTGCCTGTGCCCACGCATTCCCAGAAGCGGAAGTGGATCTGGTTGATATCTCAGTAGATGCACTAGCAGTGGCTGAGCAGAACATTCAGGACCACGGTCTTGAGCAGCAAGTGATCCCTCTGCGTTCAGATCTGCTGCGTGATGTGCCAAAAGATAAGTACGATCTGATCGTGACCAACCCACCGTATGTTGACCAAGAAGACATGGACAGCCTACCAGATGAGTTCCGTCATGAGCCTGAGCTAGGCCTAGCGGCTGGTTACGATGGTCTGGATCTGGTTCGTCGTATTCTGGCTAACGCACCGGATTACCTGAAAGAAGACGGCGTGCTGATCTGTGAAGTGGGTAACTCCATGATTCATATGGAAGAGCAGTACCCGCACATTCCATTCACGTGGATTGAGTTTGAAAACGGCGGCCACGGTGTATTCATGATGACCCGTGAGCAGTTGGTTGAATGTCAGGACGAGTTCGCTGCATTTCGCGACTAAACTGACTGGCATACCCTGATTAAACAAAAAACCGAAGCCTTGGCTTCGGTTTTTTTATGGCGGCATCGTCAGTGACAAAATAACCCCCACTTGGGCGAGCATTTTATAGCGCCCATAAAAGAGCGGGCGCAACTTGCGTTGCGCCCTTAGGTCTTACATGCAGCAATCCCGCTACGATGGTGCTCCCTGCATCATTCCGTTGACAGCTGATTCCTTCAGCATCGTCCTTTTTTACTTCATCCTGAAGTGTTCCATTGGCCTTCCTGACCCGTCAGTACATCCTGTCCTGACTCTCTTCGACCTTCCTGGCGGTGTCCCTGACTTCATCCTGAAGTGGTCCATGTGTCATCCTGACGTGCAAACTTCCTGTTTACCACTGAGCCGTTCCTCGGCTATCCCTTCACAGTCCATGTTCGATATACCATCCTAGTACACCGGTCTCATCCTGAGACTCCCACATCCTTGGGGCTTTCCTGTTCCGTTCCGTCAGTTCCTTCCGACACCAATAAGATTACGCTTTTCCCTCGCAGAAAAAAGACAGGCAGAAAAAACTTTTTACGCAGGGCGAATTGATTTAACTATCACTACAATAAAAATCATTTAAAAACATATGTTTAGTGTTTTTAGTGAAGAATAAACGGCAGCATGAAGCGAGAATGTCCCACACTCTTGTAAGAGATCTCGCACAAGGGGGCGGGGTAAAAAGGATATCGCCCTGCAGAGCATCAAAAAGACAGTGAAAAATAGGAGTGAAAACGGGAACAAATCGTGGGTTTACAGTGTAAAAAAGGGGATCTGAGAGAGGTGTCCTGCACGTTGTTTAAGGCGCATGCAGGACGCAAGATCGAACAGGATCGTCTGTGCAGGAGCACTGTGCGAGAGGCACAATGGATCAGCGAGGATCACTGTGCCTCTTAAAGCGTGTTGCAGGGCTTATGCCTGACCCGCTTGTTGTTTGCGTACCAGTTCTGCCATGATCGCATTGCGGTTAGCCAGGTAGTCGTCTAAGCCCGCTTTGCGCAGATCGCACGATGGGCAATCGCCACAGCCGTCACCAATAATGCCGTTGTAGCAGGTCAGGGTCTGCTCGCGTACCACGTCCAACTTGCCGCACTGATCCGCCAGTGCCCATGTTTCCGCTTTGTTTAGCCACATCAATGGCGTATCAATGCGCATCTCACGATCCATGCCCAGTACCAATGATTGGTTCAGGGATTTTACGAAGGCATCGCGACAGTCTGGGTAGCCAGAGAAGTCTGTCTCACACACGCCGGTGATCACCGCATCGGCACCGATCTGGTACGCGTAAATGCCAGCCAGTGTCAGGAACAAAATGTTGCGACCCGGTACGAACGAGTTTGGCAGGCCATTTTCTTGCAGTTCATGAGAAACAGGAATGTTATCGCGGGTCAGTGAACTGATCGCCAATTCATTCAACAGGCCCACATCCATCACTTTATGGGCCGCCACGCCTAATTGTTTGCACAGGGCTTCGGCCACTTCGATTTCCAGTTTATGGCGCTGGCCATAATCGAAAGTGATGCAGTGCACTTCATCATACTGAGCAAGGGCTTGGATCAGACAGGTGGTTGAGTCTTGGCCACCACTAAAAACAACAACAGCTTTGCGCATGGATAGTATTCCTTGAGAGTTATCGTACCGAAAAACAGTCGGTAGGGGATACCTTGTCTTTATCTGTAAAGATCAAGATAGACCAACAGCAGGTTCTCTATTGGCATGGTCATGCTACCGTAGCTCCCGATAAGAGAAAAGCACTGTTGATCTCTCACTCAAAAAATCCCCTCGCAAAACGGGCTACCCTTCAACTTCCCTCAGACTGCCTTTAGGCTGACCATTCACCGGTTTGCTCAAGGTGCTGTAATTGCGCCAGATAACCCTCAATGTCCCCGATATGCTCTGCCACCCACTGGCGGTCAAAATAGGTATCAAGGTAACGCTCGCCGCTGTCACATAATAAGGTCACGATAGAGCCGGTTTCGCCTTTGGCTTTCATCTCGCAGGCCAGTTGCAGCGCGCCATACAAGTTGGTGCCGGTTGATGCGCCGGCTTTGCGTCCGAGCAAGGTTTCCAGCCAGTGGACGGTGGCAACGCTGGCCGCATCAGGAATGGTGCGCATGGTATCGACCACATCCGGAATAAAGCTGGGCTCCACACGCGGGCGGCCAATGCCTTCAATGCGGCTGCCGCAGTCACGGGTGAGCGTTTTATCACGGCTGATGAAGTAATCATGGAATACCGAGTTTTCCGGATCCACCACGCACAACTGGGTCGGGTGCATTTGATAGCGCAGGTAGCGACCAATGGTGGCGGAGGTGCCGCCTGTACCCGGACTCATCACGATCCAACGGGGGATGGGGTGCGGCTCGAGAGTCATCTGCTCAAAAATGCTGTTGGCGATATTGTTGTTACCGCGCCAGTCTGTCGCGCGTTCCGCATAGGTGAACTGATCCATGTAATGGCCGTTAAGTTCACGGGCCAAGCGGCGTGATTCGGCGTAGATCTCGCTGGTGTTGTCCACAAAATGGGCCTGACCGCCGTAAAATTCAATTTGCTCAATTTTCTTACGGGCCGTCTTACGCGGAACCACGGCAATGAACGGCAAGCCAAGCAGGCGGGCGAAATAGGCTTCAGAAACCGCCGTACTGCCAGATGACGATTCAATGATTGGCGTGTTTTCCCCAATCCAGCCATTGCATAAGGCATATAAAAACAGAGAGCGCGCCAGGCGATGTTTGAGGCTGCCGGTCGGGTGGGTGCTTTCATCTTTCAGGTAGATATCAATGCCGGTTAAGGCCGGTATATCTAACTTGATCAAATGGGTATCGGCCGAACGTTGGTAATCGGCATCAATTTTACGAATCGCCGCGTGGATCCAGTCAGCGTGATGGCGCATAAGGCTCTCCTCGTGTGATGTCAGTGCGTGCCGTGAGGCATTTTGTGGGCTTGCTCACTACTGTAAGTCTGAACGGATAAAAAAACTTTATCTTCCTTTCTGTCATTGGCGTAAAATAGAGAAAAATATTCTACTAATTATTCCTTGTGAGCAACCCGATGGCCGATTTAGATAAAACTGACAGAACATTATTACGTCTGCTGCAACAAGACGGCACGTTAGCATTGGCGGAACTGGCCGATGCGGTGAATTTGACCACCACACCGTGTTGGAAGCGTCTTAAGCGTTTGGAAGAAAGTGGTATTTTGCGTCAGCGCGTAGCCTTGTTGGATCCGGTGAAACTGGGTTTGTCATTCACGGCTTTTGTGCAAATCAAAACCAGCAACCATTCCAAAGAGTGGTACCACTCCTTTGTTGAAACCGTGGCGGAGTTTCCGGAAGTGATGGAGTTTTACCGCATGGCCGGCGAGTATGACTACATGATGAAAGTGCAGGTGGCCGATATGTCGGCGTTTGATCAGTTCTACAAGAAACTGGTTAACAGTATTGAAGGGCTGACCAATGTGACGTCAACCTTTGCCATGGAACCACTGAAATACACCACGGCCTTGCCGGTATAGTTTTACCTTTATCATCCATGTGTTTGTGTGTTTTTTGACCGCTTCAGTGCGGTGGTGTGCCTTGTTGAGCGGATCCTTTTCAAAGAAATGCCCGCGCTACATTACAACGGGAACGGAATTTGTGAAGGTGGCCGAACAGTCAGGATGCTGGCTGATGTAGACCATTGCCGTTAACGATAACAAGGAGCATACACATGGAATTCCAGTTTCTGCGTAAAGACAAGGCCTACACCTACCTCGACATGCACGCCGCATCGTTTGAAGAAGAAAAAGCCCAACTGCAAGCACAAGGATGGGAGCTGGCTGAAGTGATTGAAGCGGTCAGTAAAAAAGCGGCGATTGAGCAATACCAATCCAGCAACACTAACTTTGCGGCCAGAGCGGCGGCAGTGGGGGCGGCCATCGGCTTTTTTGGCAGTTAATGGTGGCCGATAACGGCGATGAGAGGGTGATCGGCAAGCGGTGAGCTTTCCCCTGTTAAAACAGACAGATCTGCTGCTTTTTCTGCGTTTAACTGATTGATTTATAGCCAGCTATATTCGCATAATGGAGGATTAGCGGGCGTGTGCACGGAGGCACGCAGCAATCATCGCAGGGAGGAAGCAGATGCAGGTCTTTTGGCAACTTCGGTGGTATTTCCACCAACAGTGGCGTCGCTATTGCGGCGCCATCGCGATCTTAGTGATCGTGGCATTATTTGAGCTGCTGCCTCCCCGAGTCATTGGCTGGGTGGTTGATGGCGTGGTCAGCGGCGACATGACATCGTCGGAATTACTGGGCTGGCTTGGTGGATTGGCCGCGCTGTGGGCGTGTGTGTATTTTCTGCGTATTATTTGGCGTTGCTGGTTGTTTGGTGCGGCTTATGAGCTGGGCACGGTACTGCGCAACCGCCTCTACAAACATTTCTCTTCTCATCCTCCGGTGTTTTTTGAACGTCACAAAACCGGCGACTTGATGGCGCGATCCACCAATGATGTGAATGCGGTGGTAATGACCGCCGGCGAAGGCGTACTGACGGCAGCGGATTCTTTGATCACCGGTTTGACCGTGCTGTTTATCATGACCGCCACCATCAGCTGGGAGCTCACCGTGTTAGCGCTGCTGCCCATGCCGATCATGGCCATTGTGGTGTTCTTTTTAGGCCGTCAACTGCATACCCGTTTTTCTGCGTCGCAAGCGGCGTTTTCCGATCTCACTGACAGTGCACAAGAAAGCCTGAACGGGGTGCGGATGATCCGTGCCTTTGGGTTGGAGCAACGCCAACAGCGGGACTTTTCGGCGGTGGTGGATCAGGTCGGGGAGAAAAACATGGCCGTGGCGCAGGTGGATGCCAAGTTTGATCCGGTGATCCAAATTGCCATTGGTATGTCGTTTTTCCTCAGTATTGCCGGGGGCGGGTATATGGT
The DNA here is from genome assembly GCF_001029435.1 of Photobacterium aphoticum. Lineage (GTDB taxonomy): Bacteria > Pseudomonadota > Gammaproteobacteria > Enterobacterales > Vibrionaceae > Photobacterium > Photobacterium aphoticum. Next base: position 28,752 of record NZ_LDOV01000025.1, read on the forward strand.
CTCGCAGGGGCAGTTAACGCTCGGGGATCTGACCGCGTTTACCCTCTATCAAGGTTTGATGATTTGGCCGATGCTGGCGCTGGCTTGGCTGTTTAACATTTTGGAGCGGGGCTCGGCGGCGTGGAAGCGTCTGCAGCAGTTGTTTGATCAACAACCGGAGATCGTCAGTGGCGCACAGCCGCTGTCTTTGCAGCAACAACCGCTGTCGGTAGCGATTGAGCAATTCTGCTGGCAAGGACAAAACCAGCCCGCGTTAGCCAATGTGCACTTTGAGTTAGCCGCCGGAAAAATGCTGGGGTTGGCCGGGCCAATTGGCAGCGGTAAGTCCACCTTATTGGCGTTATTGCTGCGCCAGCAAGAATTGCAGGACGGGCAGATCCGCTACGGTGACGTGCCGCTGCGAGAGGCGAATCTGGAACACTGGCGCAGCCGGTTTGCGGTGGTCAGCCAGACGCCGTTTCTGTTTTCCCGCTCCATTGCTGACAACATTGCCCTGGGCGATCCGTCTGCCAGCATGAGTGCCATTCGCGCGGCAGCACAAGCGGCCTGTATCGACAGCGATATCATGCAGTTCCCGCAAGGGTACGACACCTTAGTTGGTGAGAAAGGTATTACTTTATCCGGCGGGCAGAAACAGCGGATCGCCATTGCCCGTGCCTTGTTGTTAGAGGCGGAAATTCTGGTATTGGATGATGCACTTTCAGCCGTAGACGGTAAAACCGAATACCAGATCTTGCAGAACTTACGTGGGCAGGATCAGCGAGGGCAAAACGCTTTCAGACAAAACAAGGAAAGTAACAGCAAGCCGGATCGCACTGTGATCGTGATTGCCCACCGTCTGACAGCCTTGGAAGCGGCCGACGATATTTTGGTGTTGCACCAAGGGCAGATCAGCGAGCAAGGCACCCATGCATCCTTGCTGCAAGATAACAACTGGTACGCCGAAATGTACCGCTATCAGAAACTGGAACAAGCGATTGAGGGGGCAGAATGACGGTGCAACAAGAACGTGTGAACACAGCCGTACTCAAACGCCTGTTACGCTATGCTCTGGCCGATAAACGTAAGCTCACCATTGCGGTGGTACTGCTGTTTTTGGCTTCGCTGGCGGATGTGTCTGGCCCGTGGTTGATTCAGCACTTTATTGATCACCACATCGCGACCGATGATTACCCGATGGCTGCTGTCGGCACATTGGCTGCCGCGTATGTCATTCTCATGATCATGGCGGCCTGGCTGCGCTATTTGCAGGCATTGCGGTTTAACGAGCTGGCCATTGATGTGGTGCAAACTGTGCGTAAGCAGTTGTTTGAAAAAGTCATCAACCAGCCCTTGTCGGCGTTTGATTATGTGCCGTCGGGGCAGTTGATCTCCCGTATTACCAACGACACCGAGTCCCTGAAAGATTTCTATGTGCAGGTGATTGGCACCGTGCTGAAAAACGTCACGTTGATCGTGGTGATGCTGGTGGTCATGAGCCTACTCAGCTGGCGCTTAACCTTGGTGGTGTTGTGTTTGCTGCCTGTGGTGCTGGGCGTGATGGTGCTGTATCAACGCAAAAGCGCACCGGCGTACCGCAAAATGCGTGATCTGCTGGCAGATATCAATGCCTCAATGAGTGAGTCGATTCAGGGCATGAGTCTGGTGCAGTTGATGCGACAGGAAAAAGCCTTCTATCAGCAGTTCTCAGCGTTGACCGACGATCATCTGCAAGCCCAGCGCAGCATGGTGACCTTGAACGGCTTTATGTTGCGCCCGTTGATTGATTTGCTCTCTGGCGTGGCCTTGCTGTCGTTGGTGGCTTTGTTTGGGGTCAGCGGGCTGGAGCTGATTGGTGTGGGGGTGTTGTACGCCTTCATCAGTTACTTAGGCCGGGTGACTGAGCCATTGATTGAACTGACCCAGCAACTGTCGTTGTTACAACAGGCACTGGTGGCCAGTGAGCGTATTTTTGGTTTCATTGATACCCGTCAGCAAGCCTACGGCGATGACATCCAACCGCTCACCTCGGGGCATCTGGCCTGTGAGCAGGTGAACTTCAGCTACGATGGCAAACAACCAGTGTTGCAGCATATCAACGTGACCTTGCCGCACTGTGGTTTTCTGGCACTGGTCGGCCATACCGGCAGCGGAAAAAGTACCTTGGCCTCATTAATGATGGGCTTTTATCCGCCGGGTGACGGGCAAATTTTATTGGATCAGCGTCCGTTAGCCAGTTTGTCCCATGATGTACTGCGTGACGGGATCGCCATGGTGCAGCAAGATCCGCATATTCTCAGTGCCTCGGTGCGCGATAACATCACCTTGGGGCGTCCGTTAGTGTCGTCGTCAGGTGTGGCGTTAGGCAAAGAGGAGGAAGATGCGGTGATCTGGCAGGCGCTGGACACGGTCGGCTTGGCCACTCAGGTACGTGCCTATGCAAAAGGGCTGGATACGCTGTTGGGCAGTGGCGGGGCGAATCTTTCTGCCGGACAAAAACAGTTGCTGGCACTGGCACGGGTGTTGGTGTGTAAACCCAAAGTGCTGATCTTGGACGAAGCCACCGCCAATATCGACTCCGGTACCGAGCAACACATTCAGCGCGCCTTGCATGCGTTGCGCCAAGACATGAGCATTGTGGTGATTGCGCACCGTTTATCGACCATCATCGAGGCGGATGAAATTCTGGTGCTCAGTCATGGCGAAGTGCTGGAGCGCGGCGAACACCGCCAACTGTTGGCACAACAAGGGCATTACTGGCAGATGTACCAGTTGCAACAGGCCGGCGAGCATTTGCAGCAATTGGAAGCCGAAAGCCTGACAGAAACGGTGTCGGAAGCGCCCGTTTCGGATTAGTCTGTTTCGAAAAAGCTCATGGCGAAATAGCGCGGTGAGGGCTGATTTAAGCGGCTCCACAAGCCATAAAAAACGGCGTAACAGTCTCAGACTGTTGCGCCGTTGGTGTTTGTGATGCGGTTTAGATGATCTGCGCCGAAAGCGATTTAGTCAGCTTTCGACTCGCTCTGCATCGCCGTGTTACGGATCAACCCTTCTTGGGTGCTGGATGCCACCAGTTCACCTTTCTGGTTGTAGATCTCGCCACGCACAAAGCCGCGTGCACCACTGGCTGACGGGCTATCAATCGCATACAGCAACCATTCGTCCATACGGAACGGACGGTGGTACCACATCGCATGGTCAATCGTAGCCACTTTCATTTTCGGCGTCAGCAAACTCACCCCGTGCGGCTGCATTGCCGTGGTTAAAAAGCCCCAGTCAGAGGCATAAGCCAGCAGGTATTGGTGAATACGCGGATCATCCGGCATCTCGCCATTGGCTTTGATCCACAAGTACTGCTTGGCTTCCATCGGTTGCGGTGCGAGCGGATTGATCGGGTTCACCGGACGTACCTCAAACGGACGTTCGCGGCTGAAGGTTTCCGCCACCACTTTTGGCAGGTAGTGGGCGATTTTCTTAACCAGATCCTGCTCAGACGGGAGGTTTTCAAACGACGGCACTTGCGGCATTGGTGAGTGGTGATCAAACCCGGCTTCACCGATCTGATAAGACGCAGTGAGGTAGAAAATCGGTCGGCCAAACTGAATCGCTTTTACGCGGCGGGTACTGAAACTCACCCCATCACGCAGGTTTTCAACGTCATAGATGATAGGTTTAAGTGGATCGCCTGCACGCAGGAAGTAACTGTGGAAAGAATGGAGTTGGCGTTCAGCGTCAACGGTCTCCTTGGCGGCGGATAACGACTGACCCAATACTTGGCCTCCGTAGACCTGGGGCAGGCCTAAATGCTCACTTTGGCCTCGGAACAATCCTTGCTCAAGCTGCTCGAGATGTAGCAGAGTGAGAAGTTCATTCAGTTCTTTGCTCATCGGGACTCCATAAATAATGTTATCATTGCGCCAAGGAAGGTATCGCCGATGCCCCCGTCGCGCAAGCACTGTGTCCGGTGCGGCGGCGGTTGTGCGCCATTGGCCTGAACATACCTCAACAGGCATTCGCCGTATCATCATTCAGTTTTATATTAAGTTCAAGTGCTTACCTAGCCTTATTCCCACGCTATGGAAAGCCCAACAGGAGACATCATGAAAAAGGTTTTCACTCTGATTTCAGCATTGGCTGCGGCATTGGCGATCTCTGCGTGTACCACCATTAAAAGCACAGACAGCGGTGTTGAAAATGTGACCGGTACCGTGAGCTACCGTGAGCGCATCGCGCTGCCAGACAACGCGCGAGTGACCGTGACACTGGCAGATGTGTCTAAAATGGATGTCGCAGCAGAAGTGATCAGCAGCCACGCGTTCCTGACCGAAGGTCAGCAAATCCCGTTTAATTACCAGTTGACGTTCGTACGTGACGAAATTCAGCCGAACCATACTTACGCGGTAAGTGCGCGCATTGAAGCGGACGGCAAACTGCTTTTCACGACGGATACGGCTAACCACGTGATCACCGATGAAGCGAAAACGCTGAAAAAAGATCTGCGTTTGGTGAAAGTGCAGTAAGGATAAACGCCTTATTCGAATTGGCCTGTTACGCCCGTGACAGGCCATCCCAACGGTATGTCGCGAGCCGAATTTTACCGGCTGCGGAGACCTCAACGCCTTCGGCTAACAATTTTTGTCGTTGGCGTTGTAAATCACTTCCCGTCATAGAAATCTCCCCCTTTGCGTTAATCACCCGGTGCCACGGCAGGGTAGACCCTTCCGGCAACGTCGCCATTAAACGGCCGACTTGGCGTGCATAACCCGGAAAACCGGCAAACTTGGCGATATCCCCATACGTTGATACCTGACCAGATGGAATTTGGTGAACTTGGGTGTAGATTTGACCCGCAAAATCATCCATATTTATACCTTGAACAAAAATAGACCGTTTGGGCTAAAAATAATGATGGCTGCATAATAATGCATTGATTTTATTGCGCTATCAGAACGCAAGGAGGCGCTGCCATGTTGTATGCCGCGTTACTATTTATCGTCAGCATTATGCTGACCATTGTGGGGATCAGTGCGCTGGGGCAAAGTCAGGGAGACTTACCGGCGTTGGCATTAGCGATCCCTGCGTTATGGCTGCTCCCGCAGGGCGGCGTGTCAGCTTGGCTGTTATTGATTGGCCTTGGGGCGTACGGCATTGTGTTGCCGGAACAATCCCTCGCGCTGTCTGTCAGCCTGTTTATGATGATCCCCATCTTCTCTGTCAGTTTCTCCCCGAAAAGCCCGTGGCAATTGGGGGCGCTGTTGCTGTCCATCGTGTTAGCCATGGACGTGGGCCTGATGGCACTGCAAAGCGAAGGCAAACTGGCCGGCACACCGACCGCCACCATTGTACAGATTATTGCGGTCGGGGTGATATGGGTAGCGCTGCGCAGTTGGCGCGCGGTGGAAGGCAATACCTGGTGGCCGGTGTTCTTGGTGGTGCCATTGTGGGTCGGGGGCATGGAACATGCCGCTTTAGTAGCCTTGTGTGTAACCGGCTTACTGGCGACCTTGCAAGGCATGCTCAACACGTCGCTGAAAGAGTGGGTACCCCGCATGGGCTGGATTCTGCCCGCCATTGGCTTTGCCACTATCGTCCTCATTCCGTGGTTTGAGGTTCCGAACCCGGTGCTGGTGGCGTGGTTGCTGATCCTCGGCGGCGCATTGCTGGGTGAATACCTGCTCGAAGATCAGGAAGAAGAAGTGTAGGGCGCAAGGGTTATCGACGTACCGTTAGCCCGTTGCATAGCGGATAAAAGTGCTTGTGAATCATAAGAAAGCAGGGAATTGGCGGTAAGCGGACAATAAATCAGCAGTTGATGGCGGGAAGGCTAAACAGCCCTTGCAATCCCCCAAGGGATGACAGATAATCCTTCCCGTTCTCGCAAGAGACACAAAGAATCTATGGAGGCCCCCATTGGTCCTCCCGCAACACTAACCTGTGAACTCGGCCAGGCCCGGAAGGGAGCAACCGCAGCAGGTGAGGTGTGTGCCGGGATGTGGCTGGTGGGGGCTTCCACCCATCTGAAATAAAGTTATTTTTCAATAGCTTATCTTCCCATAAGACATCCCTGTTACAAATTATAGATCACAAAATAGATCGCGCCAGTATCACCTTGCCTATCTCTTCACGATCATTCTAATTCAGATATTCTCTCTCTTTTCAATTTGCATCAGTTTATCTCAACGGATCGCGGTCAGTGTATTTTAAGGCAAGATTATCCTTCCCACTCCTCCAAGCGTTTCGGCTTGCCATGAACACTCGATTCGGCATAACCCGTTTGTCGATAGTGGTAGTCTTGTTTGCCATTTGACTGGTATTGCTGGTTATAAAACATCAGTCGATTGCTGAGCTCGCTGTCGAGGTTCGCCATTGTCTTTTTTACACTGTCCTCAATGATAAAATCGCTGAATATACTTTCCCATATTACAACGTTCTTATTCTTCTGGTGCACGGAAACTTGTACGGCAACGCGAACGGCAATTAAGCCGATAAACATACTCAGTGCTTTGCTGTGGCGGTGATAAATCGGTGCAAACGTGAATTCGCCTGACGCATTGGTTGTGGTCGTTACTTCCTGTTTTTTATCGAGATAATAGACAGAGAGGGTAACGGTCTGGTTGGCGAGCACCATACCGTCTTTTCTCAGTACGCCGCTGATAAAGGGAGAATGCAGTTTCATCTCATGGCGCAGTAGCTGTATTGCGATTAACGCCACCATACCCACCATTAACCAAGCGGCTAGGGTATCAAAGACCTTGATCAGTGAAATGATGGTATCGATAAAAGTCCATAGCCCGTCCATGCTTCCCCTCTGTGAGTGATCAGCTTAAAGATGTGATAGTGCAAGCTGCAAAGCTGCGTGTTGCGATATCGTCAGTGACGTTGTGAATTCTCACATAGCAGTTTCTTTAAGCCAGTGACAGTGGGACTCGGTGTTCATTTGCTCGGCGTTGTTCACAGAATGGTGGTATTAGCGGCTTCACTGCCGCGCCTTCATTTTGCTAAAATCGAGAAGATGAATGGGAAAAAGGATTGCGGTCATGACAACGCTGAAATTTACTGAACAAGCATTGCTTGAGGGGCTGACTCTTGAGAATGCGCATGCAGAACTTGCTGATACACCTAGCCTTCAAGAGTGGGACGCGATGCTAGAGTCTGCAGGATACATTGACGACAGTGTATTCATGGACGATAAGAAAAGGTGGGACGCATTGAAATCGAAAGCCGCCCAAAAAGTGCATGATTAGAACATCATGCACGAATAATCGAGATATCTATCTCTATATTCTCCTATCTTTACATTTTTGAACCCTCGGTACACATGACACTTCCTCTTTACTAACTTGAGGTGGATAATCGTGTGCGATCCCTCTTTTAATCTATTCAAACCCACAAATTTAGTGGCCTTCTTTGCCGTCATCGAAGGGATCCAGTTCATAAGAGAGTTGTGTCAGTTGAATTGCCAATTCATCGCTAATGCAGGAATGGGGAACGTGTCTAGGTAGGATCGAGTCTAATTTCAATGCTTGATAATCTGGGTGTTCTGACAGCGTCTTTAAGTATCGGTTAAGTAACTCTTCTGGTGTTGAGGAGCGCTGTAGCTGCTTTTTGATATTTTGTGCAAGCTTGCGAATATCGTTTTTGTCGGTTTCTTGAAAGTCATCATTATCATTTAGTTCTTCATAAATTACATCGGCAAACTGACGATGGCTCCAGCCTAAGGTGTCTAACGCTTTTTGAATTTGCTGTTGTTTATCCCTTGTCCCCATTTGTCCCCACTCCCTGAGTTAATATTACTTCGTCTTAGCGAAGACGCATTAATTACGATATTTTTAAGGATAAAATTATGTCTAAATCAGGTCAGAAAATGACCCCTGAAGCCGCTGCTCAAATTCAATCAAGTGAAGCGAAACATCACGGTGGCAAAGTAGCTAAAGACTCATTTTCAGCGCGTGTTCAACGTGCAGCAGAAAAAAATCAAAAAAATAAATAGGAGATACCACATGACTAAGCCAGCACCGTCACCAAACCCTAACTACCCGAGTAAGAATCCAGGGATGCCTTCAGGGAAAGGGCGGGGTAATACCCCTAAAAAGTAATTGTTATTATGTGGTGGCCTGACGGCCGCCACTTTTCTATTTGCATGTTTTTGCTTTTTGTCTGAATACCGCTAAGAAAGGCCCTTGATCATCGTTAAATGAAGAGTAAGGCACAACTTCCATGGTTTTTTCTAAGCTACATAAACAGATCTCGCGTTTGTTCTCATACCGACTGACAGCAATCAAATTTTTGGCTGAATTTAGGCAAGTATCAACAATGGCGTATTCAACATTCAATGGGTATCTAGTCTCATCCCATGCAGTATTTACCTTATACCCCCCGAAAGCGCCGATAGCGAGTGCGGTAGTTGCTGATATGAATTTTCGTTCACTAAATTTTTTCCCTTTAAAGCTCTTATCACATTCCTTGCAGCTAATGTGATCTGCAAATGCGATGTTATTGTTTACATTGCAATGCGGACACGTAATTTCCATATTTACCTACTAGCTATATTATTCTGAGCTATGTGCAATTGAGTTCTCATTTTCACTGTGTATTAAACCATAAAGTCAGAATAACTTTCACTGTGTCGTTATAATATTTACTGCTGTATTTTTCTGTATGTCACGTATAATATTCCTTCACCTCCCCTCTTTTTTACAATTTCTTTTTGGCTTCATTCGACGTTTATCTTACGGGTGTTAATCATGGGAGTCATGATTAGGCGCGCGACGATTAAGTGACTGATTGGGTGATTGCGTAAATTATCGTTTCATCTCGTTAACCGCCTCGCAGTGTTACTTCTTCGTAAGGTTTCGCTTTTAAGTAATATATTGAGCGCCAGCCACGTTGCATGTGTGTTGGTTGAGCGGGTAGGGAAATCATATAAAAGGGATGTTAGGTATGAGCAATGTGAACAGGGTGCAGCACATTAATATTAATCGGTTTGAAATAAAGTCTGCCGATACGGATGATCCCGTCTCAAAACGCATTAGCTGGAATCCATTGGCGCTAGGTGGGTGTAAATACAAGGCTCAAACGATGACGGTGTTGGGCGATACAATAGAAATCAAAGAAAGCACATCCTCAAAGTTAATGTTAGCGGTTTTTTGGATCACGGGTTTGGTGCTCTGTTACTTTGCGAGTCAGAGTGATTTTGAGGGATGGTGGATAACGATGTTTATCGGTGTTGTCTTTACTGTGGTGGGCTTAGCGGCAACATTTTTATTTTTCGAAACGTTGACGTTTGATAAGGCACAAGGCGTGTATTTTCGAGGGCAGTATGAGCCGGAAAAGACATTCGTGAATCGGCAAAAACAAGGACGGTTGGCGGATATTTATGCGTTACAGATCCTTAGCGAACATCTTCATTCTGGTGTCTCACCTTTTATTAGTTATGAGCTTAATCTGGTTTTTGAAAATGGCGAGCGCCTTAATGTCATGGATCATGGCGACCTAAGTGCGTTGGAAGATTCAGCCATGCGTTTAGCAGAACTTATCCATGTTCCTATCTGGAAAGCGTATTAATTAGCATTCGATACGTGAGATAAGGCACATATTGATTACCAAACACGTTATATACGCATTGATTTAAGGTGTGAGTGTCAAATAAAAGGGATGTTAGAAATATGAATAGTACGCAGCACATTACGATTAATCAGTTTGAACTACAGCTTGCAGATACGGATGATCCCGTCGCCAATCGGATTAGCTGGCATCCGATGAAAAAAGGTGGGAGTAATATCAAGACACAATCGATGATCGTGTCGGGAGATAATATACGCATTGAGTCAAGTTTGCGTATTAAGCTATTTTTTGCGGTTTTCTGGGTCACGGGTTTTATGCTCCTTTATGCTGGTACTCAGGTTTATTCGGCAAGTGGCGCCTTCTATTTTATGGGGATTTGTTTTAGTGCAATGGGCTTAGGTGGCGCCTATTTCTTTACGAGAACGGTGACGTTTGATAAGACGCAGGGCGTGTACTTTAGAGGATGGCAAGGCCAAGAGATAACATGTGTTGACCGACAAAAGCAAGGTCAATTGGCTGATATTTATGCGTTACAGACCATTAGCGAGTGTGTTCGGTCGGGAGAGGATTCCTCAACGTTTATCAGTTATGAGCTTAACTTGGTCTTTGAAAATGGCGAGCGTGTCAATGTTATGGATCACGGCAACCAAAGTGCATTTGAGGATGCGGCCATGTCGTTGGCCGAATTTCTTGATGTGTCTATCTGGAAAGCGTATTGATAGGCACTCAATCATCAAGGCTGCCATATAAATAACCAAGGTTCCTACATTTCAGATCCCTATACATTATGATAGTGCTTAGGCTTCCTTTTACAGGCATGTATCAGGAAGCTTTCTGTATCAAGGCTATCGGTAAAATCACGCGTCATCCCTCCTTGTCATCACTCTTGCTTCCCTCCCGCTGACTGCTGCTTTTCGGCTAAACATGCTTTTTATCTTACAGGTGTAAAGTAAACGCACCAGTTTCGCGGTTGCGCATTTCTGCTAAGTCGTTGTTCGTAGTGTGAGCTGGATCTACTATTTGTGCGACAAATTGTAACTGAATGTTTCTGCGCAAATCTTAAACGCCCGCGATAGAGGCGATATATCAAGTTGGTTTCCTATAATGAGTGAAAAAGCCGCACCTTCCCATTTTGTTCGTAATCTCTTCATTACGCTGATTGCCGCCGCGATCCTTGCCGCAGCCGGCTACTTCTATGTTGAGCATCAAAAGAACTACCCAAGCACCGATGATGCGTATGTCCACGCGAATATTATCTATATTGCGCCACAAGTTAGCGGCAAAGTGCTCAGTGTTAACGTGTCCAATTACCAGCCTGTGAACAAAGGGGATTTGCTGTATCAAATTGATCCGGCGCCTTTTCAGGCTCAGTTAGATGAAGCACGTGCCGCTTACGAGATGGCGATTCAAAGTAATGCGGCCAGCGATGATGCGATTCTGGCTGCCAGTGCCAACGTTAACAGTGCGGTTGCTTTGCTGGCGGATGCCCAATCAACCTATCACCGCATTAATGAGTTGGTGAATAAGCAGTTACTACCGGCACAACAACGTGATGATGCCAAAGCCAAACTGTCAAACGCGGAAGAAAATGTGATTGCCGCGCGTGCGAAAATGTCACAGTTGATCAAAGCGCAGGGTGCACAAGGTACAGCGGCACCGGAAGTGAAAAAAGCGGCGGCGGCGTTAAGCCAGGCAACGCTATCGCTGTCTTATACCAATATTTTTGCGCCAGTAAGTGGTCACTTAGGCAGCTTGAGTGCACATGCGGGTAGCATCGTTTCTCCGGGTCAGGCGTTGGTGCCGTTAGTGGCAGATCATACTTACTGGGTGCAAGCAAACTACAAAGAGACCCAACTGGAGCGCATTACCACAGGTATGCCGGCGACCATTACGTTGGATCTGTACCCGAATGCGCAATACCACGGCCTTGTACAATCGATTTCTCCGGCAAGTGGCTCGTCTTTCTCGCTATTGCCACCAGAGAATGCGACAGGTAACTGGGTGAAAGTGCCACAACGTTTCCCTCTGTACATTCAATTGACTGATGAAACGGCGCATCCTGATTTTCCACTGCGTGTTGGCGCGAGTGCGACAGTGACTATCGACACGGTGAGTGGTCCCGTAACAGCAAGCACAGCGAACAGCCACACTACACAGCCAAGCCCACAATCTAGCCAGCAAGAGCAGTAATATGGCGGAGTTAGCGAAAGTAGACGCTGCCGACGAGGATGACGCCAACGTATTGAGTGAGGGCGCGCGCAAGTTAATTACGCTTGCGGTGATGCTCTCTGCCATCATGGTGCTGCTCGATATGACCATCGCCAACGTTGCGTTACCCCACATGATGGGGGCGCTTGGGGTGACGTCAGATCAAGTGACGTGGGTGTTGACCTCGTACTCCATGGCAGAGGCGATATTCATTCCGTTGGCGAGCTTTTTGGCGCTGAAATTTGGCATTCGCCGTCTGTTGCTGATTTCAGTTGGCGGCTTTGTCATTACCTCGGCGCTGTGTGGTCAGGCCGATGGCATTGCAGAAATGGTGACGTTCCGGATCATGCAGGGGGCATTTGGCGCCTCGGTGATCCCGCTGTCTCAGTCGATCATGGTGCAGATCTATCCGGCCAGTCAGCGTGGTAAAGCGATGGCGCTATTTAGTGTCGGTGTACTACTGGGCCCGATCTTGGGGCCAACGCTGGGCGGGATCATCACGGAAAATATGGACTGGCGTTGGATCTTCTACGTCAATATGCCAATTGGTGCGATCTGTCTGAGCCTGCTGTATTTCTTCGTCAAACTGGATGGACGCGGTGAGAGCAAGCTCGATTGGCCATTGGTTATCGCTATGAGTATCGGCATTGGCTTGCTGCAAATGGTGCTCGACAGAGGCAACGAGGAGTCGTGGTTCCAATCTAATGAGATCCTGCTAGCGGCGATCATCAGTGGTATTGCGATCCTGTTCTTTGTAGGGCGTTCGATCAAAACCAAAGGCGATATTGCGCCCGTTTGGTTGCTACGCGATCGCAACTTAGCTATGTCGAGTATCGTGATGGCGGGGTTCTCGATGGGGATGTTTGGCATCACCCAGTTACAGCCGATGATGCTGGAGCAGTTGCTCAACTATCCGGTTGAAATGACCGGCTTCATGATGGCACCGCGCGGGTTCACCTCGGCCATTGTGTTGCTCGCGCTAGCCCGTTACATGGACCGAATCGATGCACGTTTGTTGATCGTGATTGGTTTGTCGTTGAACGCCATCGGCACCTACTTGATGATGCAATACTCGCTCGACATCAATACCTATTGGGTGTTGATGCCAAGTATCATTCAAGGGGCAGGAATGGGGTTGGTGTTTGCGCCGTTAAGCCAGTTAGCGTACGCCACATTAGCGCCGAAAGACACCATCGGCGGGGCGGTGATCTTCAATTTGTGCCGCACCATTGGGGGATCGTTCGGTATTTCGATTGTGAATACCTACTTCTCTCGCACGCAACAACGCGAGTGGCATGAATTGGGTGGGGCGCTGTCACCGACCAATCCGGTATTGCAGCAAGCAGCTCACGCTCAGGGTACAAGCATCACGGATCCGTCATTTTTGGCACCGATCCAAAATTTGTTGCACCAGCAGTCAACCTTGACGGCCTTTGTGTACACCTTTGGTTTCTTGTTCTTCTCGTACTTGTGTTTAATTCCGCTCCTAGCGTTATTTAAACCCAAGCCAAAACTCAGTGCGTAAGCTGAATGCTGAAATCAATAACCAAATCAGAATATAGGCCTAATTCTTAAGCTGAGTACGTAAACGGTCATTGAACCTAACAGTGGGGGCATCTTGCTCCCGCTGGTATTACCTTTCTTAAACTGCTGCAATGACCTTTTCTTTAACGAGACACCCATCCTTATCTCCCACATTTATTTCCTCTTTATCCTGACATTTTTTGCTTGGGCTCTTTCTTCTTTCTTAAATAGACACCCATACTTTTGTACTTTCTTGCCCGGTGTTCTAGGCTTCATTTTACACGGACAGAGCAGGGAGCAATCAAGCATGCCAAGGGCAAGGAAAACACAAGTCAGCTTAACTGATACGCCGTACTATCATTGCGTATCACGTTGTGTCAGACGCACCTTTCTCTGCGGTAAAGATCCGCTTACCGGGCAATGTTATGAACATCGCCGTAGCTGGATTGAACGCCGATTATTGTTTTTAGCCAAGGTGTTTGCGATTGATCTTTGTGCCTATGCGGTGATGAGTAATCACACCCATGTTGTGCTGCATGTGGATGTAGACAAAGCGAAAGGTTGGTCGCTGGAGGAGGTAATTACCCGCTGGCATCAGGTGTGCAAAGGCAATTATTTATCAAATGCTTGGATTGATGAAAACCAACGCAGTCATATGGACAAGGCGCAATTAAAGGCGGTAGCGCGTATTGCCGAAGAGTGGCGAAAACGGCTGCATGATATCAGTTGGTTTATGCGTTTGCTCAATGAGCCGATTGCCCGTAAGGCCAATGAGGAAGACGGTTGCACAGGTCGCTTTTGGGAAGGGCGATTTAAATCGCAAGCCTTACTCGATGAAGCGGCACTAGCGGCTTGTATGGCGTATGTGGATCTCAACCCTGTGCGGGCGGGTATCGCGACAACGCCAGAAACCTCGGCCTATACCAGTATCAAAAAGCGCGCAAAAGCCGCGAAGTCCAGCTATCAGCCAGCCTCGTTATTGCCATTTGTCGGGAATCCGCGCGTGAATATGCCCAAGGGCTTACCTTTTGTGTTCATGGACTATTTGTTGTTGGTCGACGAAACCGGCCGTGCCATGCGTGACGGTAAGTGGGGACGCATCTCAGACAATGCGCGGAACATTATTGCTCGCCTGGGTTTATCGGAAGAAAACTGGCTGGAATTAACGGGCCATTTAGAGCAACACTTTTCAGGCGCAATCGGAAAAGAACATCTGCTCCGCGAGTACCATCAGCATATTGGTCAGCAGCGCACCCATGGCATTAGCACTAGCCGGCGATTACTAAACGCCGCCTGAAGTCTCTCATTCCTTCTTTCTATTTTAACTGGCCAATCGGCTAGGTTTTGTTGTGTCTGCAATTTACATAATTAAGGAAATCACTGCACTTAGCTGAACAAAAATGGCGAAATTTGGCATTTTGCTGAGACGTTGGTGCATTTGTGGGGGCGTTCTTTTGATTAAGGTGTGTTGTTAAAGGGAAGGAATTATGGGTGTCATGATTAGAGGAAGGTTTTAATCATGGCTGTCAAGGTTAAAAATTGAGTGTCTCGATAAGAAAAAGAACGTTGGCTAACACGCATTTCGTCAAACCCACCAATCCTGCAAACTAACTTTACTCACGCTTTTTACTGAAGAAATGATACAAGGTGATGTTGGCAAACGGGTCAGCATCGTGCGGTACCGACATATTTTTATTCATGGGAAGAGAGAAGTGACATGTTAAGACGAAATCCAAGTGGCCATATGCCGACTGTCTCTGAAACGGCGTTTATTGATCCGACGGCCATTATCTGTGGCAAGGTCATCATTGAAGATAACGTGTTTATTGGTCCGTATGCGGTGATCCGTGCTGATGAAGTGAATGAGCACGGTGACATGGAAGCGATTGTGATCAAGCGTGATACCAATATTCAGGACGGCGTGGTGATCCATTCCAAAGCGGGGATGGCGGTGACCATTGGTGAGCGTTCGTCGATTGCTCACCGTTCAATCATTCACGGCCCGTGTGTAGTGAGTGACGATGTGTTTATCGGCTTTAACTCGGTGGTGTTCAATACCACGATTGGCAAAGGCTGTGTGATCCGCCATAACTGTGTGGTGGATGGATTGGACTTGCCGGAAGGGTTCCATGTGCCACCGATGACCAATATCGGGGCGGAGTTTGATCTCAACAGTATCTCGAAAGTGCCGCCAGAATATTCCGCGTTTTCTGAATCGGTGGTGTCAGCCAACCATACCTTGGTGCGTGGCTACCGACGTATTGCGAACGAGCTGTAACGGACAGAAAGGCAGGGGAAGATTGGATGATGAGAAGGGCGAATCAAACTGCCTGAAAGAAGGAGAGCCTCTGAGAGTCAGAGGTTCATCTGTTCACGGGGTGTGGGCGCAAGGTGAAGAGGCGCAAGGTGCATCGAGACAGCGCTATTAACATTCAGAGGTTTGCTTGCGTCAGTTTGCGTACTAAGCGGGAAAATTCGTGAGACTCCTCTTCCGACAGGCAGGCAAAAAAATCATTCTGCAAGTTATCCATGGTCTGGCAGGCAAACTGCAGTGCGACTTCGCCATCGGGCGTGAGGGACAGCATTTTCAGGCGGTGATTGCTTTTGCATTTCGACACAGCCACAAAGCCGCGTTTTTCTAAGTTATCTACCATGCGTTTGGCCACGCTGCGCTCCGTCATGACCGCATCGGCCAATTCTTGCTGACTCATCGGTTGAAACTCTTCCAAAGCCGCTAATGCACTCGCCATTTCTAAAGTCATCTGGTGTGGCTCTGCCAGCTCGACCGAAGCGCGGTTGCGGTACATGCGCTGCATGACACTGCATACGTACATCGGGCTTTGATCCAACACGGAAATGGGAGAGATTTTCTGTTCTTTCATCTTGGCCTACTTAAATTTCGGTGGATGTCTGTGTTTAACTGATTGTTCATGTAAAAAGAAAGAGCGCTGAACGAACAGCGCTCTTTTTACATGTTACCGTCAGGCAGTATAACGTGACCTTACTCGGTCACAGGGACTGACTGAACAGCTTTCGCTTGGGCATTTTTCTTGTTATGACGGTCGAACAAACGCTCTACCACCACGAAGAATACCGGCACGAAGAAGATACCCAGTAGGGTCGCACTTACCATGCCGCCCAATACACCGGTACCTACCGCATTCTGACCGGCTGAGCCTACGCCCGAACTGATCGCCAGTGGTACAACACCCAGACCAAACGCCAGCGAGGTCATGATGATTGGACGCAGACGCACACGCACCGCATGCAGGGTCGCTTCAATCAAATCCGCGCCTTTTTCGTAGTATTCTTTAGCAAATTCTACGATCAGGATGGCGTTCTTGGTCGCCAGACCGACGGTGGTCAACAGGCTCACCTGGAAGAACACGTCGTTATCCATACCGCGACTCATGACCGCCAGTACCGCACCCAGTACGCCCAACGGTACCACAAGTACGACCGCCAATGGGACGGACCAGCTCTCGTACAGAGCCGCCAGAACCAGGAAGACAACCAGGATCGACAAGCCGTACAGCATTGGCGCTTGGTTACCCGACAGGCGTTCCTCGTAAGAAATACCGTTCCAGTTTACCGTAAAGCCCGGCGGCAATTGTTTCACCATGGCTTCGATTTCAGCCATCGCTTCACCGGTACTCACGCCCGGTGCTGCACCGCCCTGAATGTTCATCGCAGGCAGGCCGTTGAAACGCTGCAGCAGCGGTGAGCCGTAGCTCCATTCGCCGGTTGCAAATGCCGAGAACGGCACCATCTCACCTTGTGCGTTACGTACGTACCATGAATCAAAGTCTTCTGGCTGCATACGATGCTCAGCATCACTTTGCATCAGTACTTTCTTCACGCGGCCACGGTCGATGTAGTCATTGATGTACGCGCCACCCCATGCAGACGACAGGATTTGGTTCACATCATTGATGCTCACACCCAACGCACGCAGTTTGCTGTGGTCGATGTTTACCTGGTACATCGGCGCATCCGCCTGACCGTTTGGACGTACGCCTACCAGTTTCGGGTTCTGTGCCGCCATGCCCAATAGCTGGTATTGTGCGCCAACCAGTGCATCGTGACCCAGACCTAACGAGTCTTGCAGGTAGAAGTCAAAACCGGTCGCGTTACCCAGTTCCTGAATCGCCGGTGGTGCAAAGGCAAACACCATCGCTTCTTTAATGGTCGAGAAATAACCCATCGCACGGCCAGTCAGTGACGCTGCGTCAGAGCCCGGTGCTTCACGCTCAGACCAATCTTTCAGACCGATGAACGCCATACCCATGTTTTGACCTTGGCCGGCAAAGCTAAAGCCTGCAACCGAGAACACGGATTCCACGTTGTCTTTTTCTTGCTCCAAGAAGTACGTACGGACTTTATCCAGTGTCTTTTCTGTCTGCTCTTGAGTCGACGTCGGTGGCAAGATTGCCATCGAGAACACGGTGCCTTGGTCTTCATCCGGCAGGAACGAGGTCGGCAGGTTAGTGAACAACCAGCCTGTACCTGCACTCATTGCCAAGAATACGACCAGCATACGGCCAGTGCGTTTTAGCATCTTCGCCACGCCCGCTTCATAGCCAGCGGTCATTGCGTCGAACTTACGGTTAAACCAACCAAAGAAGCCGGTCTTCTCGCCAAATTCTGCATCGCCTTTTTTCAGCAAGCTCGCACACAGGGCAGGGGTCAGGATGATCGCGACCAGTACCGACAGGGTCATCGCCGCCACAATTGTGATGGAGAACTGACGGTAAATCACACCGGTCGAGCCGGACATGAAGGCCATTGGGACGAATACCGCTGACAGCGTCAAGCCAACACCGATCAAGGCGCCGGTGATCTGCCCCATGGATTTCTTGGTCGCTTCTTTTGGCTCCAAACCGTCTTCGTGCATCACACGTTCAACGTTTTCTACCACCACGATGGCGTCATCCACCAACAGGCCGATAGCCAGTACCATCGCAAACATGGTCAGGGTGTTGACACTAAAGCCGGTGGCGTACAGCACCGCGAACGTACCCAGCAGTACCACCGGCACCGCAATGGTCGGGATCAAGGTGGCACGGAAGTTCTGCAAGAACAGGTACATGATCAGGAAGACCAAGAACACCGCTTCAAGCAGGGTTTTCACCACTTCAGAAATTGACGCTTCAACGAATGGTGTGGTTTCAAACGGGTAGGCGATCTTCAAACCTTCCGGGAAGGTTTCGCTGATCTGCGCCAAGCGCGTTTTCACCGCTTCTGCGGTTTCCAGGGCGTTCGCGCCGGTACCCAACGAGATACCTAAACCTGCTGCCGGGAAGCCGTTGTACTGACCTTTGATGTCATAGCTTTCCGCGCCGCGTTCCACGTTCGCCACGTCTTTCAGGTACACGTTCGAGCCGTTGGCTTCTGATTTCAGAATGATATTTCTGAATTCAGCCACGCTGGTCAAACGGCTGGCTGACGAAATCGTCGCGTTCAGCAACTGGCCTTTTTGTGCCGGTGCCGCGCCCAACTGACCCGATGACACTTGCGCGTTCTGCTCACGGATCGCATTAGCGACGTCGATGGCCGTCAAGTTGAACTGAGTCAGCTTGAACGGATCCAGCCACACACGCATCGCGTACTGAGAGCCAAATGCCTGTACCTGACCCACACCGCTTACACGGCTGATCGGATCCTGAATATTGGTCACCACGAAGTCACCAATATCGTTTTCCGTCAATTCCGGGTTCTCGGAGTACACCGCCACAACCATCAAGAACGAAGTGTTCGATTTGTTGACGATAATACCCTGGCTCTGTACTTCCATCGGCAGCGAGGTCATGGCCAGCTGCAGTTTGTTCTGTACCTGAACCTGTGCGATATCAGGATCCGCTTCGCTGTCAAACGTCAGGGTGATGGTGGCGTTACCAAACGCATCACTGCTGGCATTCAAGTAGCGTAGATAGTCCAGGCCGGTCATGTTCTGCTCGATAACCTGTGTCACCGAGTCTTCCACGGTTTTCGCCGATGCACCCGGGTAGCGGGCGTTAATGGTGATCGTGGTCGGTGAGATGGTCGGGTATTGTGATACCGGCAAGTTGAACAGGGACATGACGCCCGCCAACATGGTCAGGATCGCCAGTACCCAAGCAAACACCGGACGATCGATAAAAAATCGTGCCATGGTTATGCCTGCTCACCTGCTTGGATAGTCACAGGGCTACCCGGACGCACCATTTGAAGACCCGTGGTGATCACTTTGTCACCCGGTTTCAGGCCGTCAGTGATACGCCATTGGTTATTGATCGCTTCAGCCGTCGTTACCGGACGTACTGCCACTTTGTTATCCGCATCGACAGTCATCACGGTCGCTTGACCGGTGGCATCGCGGGTCACGGTGTTTTGCGGGATCAGGATCGCTTCAGGATCCACGCCCACGGTCACAGTGGCACGTACGAACATGCCCGGTAGCAACAAGCCATCTGGGTTGGCGAATTCGGCACGTAGTGTCACGCTGCCAGTGCTTTCATCTACGTTTACTTCAGTAAACTTCAGGGCACCTTTGTGCGCATACGTTGAGCCGTCTTCCAGTGTCAGCGTCACTTGTGCAGATTCGTCTTTTTGCAAGTGACCTTGCGACATTGCCGCTTTTAGACGCAATAGCTGCGCAGAAGACTGCACGATATCCACGTTGATCGGATCAAGCTGCTGAATAGTCGTCAGCGTCGCCGCTTGGTTGGCCGTGACCAACGCACCGGCTGTCACGTTCGACTTGCTGATCACACCGCTGATTGGCGCTTCCACTTTCGCGTAAGCCAAATTGATCTTCGCAGAGTTGATCTTTGCTCTCGCCACAAGAGCTTGGGCTTTGGCTTCTTTGTAAGCGGCTTCCGCGTTATCCAGATCTTGCTGGCTGATCGACTTCTTGCTGATCAGGGTACGGAAACGTTTCACGGTTGAGCCGGTTGACTCTTCAGCCGCTTGTGCGCGGATCAATTCCGCTTCTGCGCTTAGTAGCTCAGCCTGAATGGTTGAGTCATCAATTTGGTACAAAGATTGACCTTTCTTGACAACACCACCTTCCGTGAAGTTACGCTCAGAAATGATGCCGGTTACCTGTGGACGCACTTCGGCTTCCATGTAAGCGCGGCTGCGACCTGGCAGCTCAACCGTCAGGGTTTGACGGACTGGCTCAACGGTCATTACCGTGACTTCTGGGGTAGGGGCGGGACCACTTGGGGCTTGTGCCTGTTGGTTTTGCTCACATCCAACCAATAGGAGGCTCGACGCGATCAAAAGAGACAGCGTGGTTCTACGTATCATGAAAAATCTCTCGTTCCTAACGAAAACAAAGTGACTCACCAAAAGTCACCCATAATTGTTCGGTATAATAGTTGTATCGATGTTGCACATACAACACCCTTACAAATCTTTACACAACGACCCCGTGTTCTCGGCTTGACCTTCCCCCTACGGGAAGCCTTATTGTGCTGCCAATCCAGACATAATGAGATTTATATAATGAAAAAAGTCAGCCTATCTCTTCTTATTGCTGCATTGATGTCATCTTCTGCGGTTTTTGCGCATGACATGCAACACGGTAGCCAACACAACGATCAGCATGCTGCACACAGCAATATCGCAGTATCACAAGCGATGATGGATGACTCCATGGCGGCGATGCACGGTATGATGACGGTGAAATTAACGGGTAACCCGAATGTGGATTTCGTTGAAGGGATGATCCCGCACCATGAAGCGGCCATTAAGATGGCAGACGTGGTGATGCCTTACCTGAAAGATCAGCAAATCAAAACCTTTGCTGAGAATATCGTAAAAGCGCAGGAACACGAAGTGGCGTTCATGAAAGCGTGGCTAGCAAAGCAAGCGGCATAAGCTGTCGCGGTCGCTAGCGAGATCGTTCGCTCGATCGTTACCAAATAGCGCTGGCGCGAACTCTTCCTGCACGCAGTGTATCTGTTGTGCAGGAAGGTAGCTGGAAGTTGTTCAGGAAGTATGTCGCAATGGGGAGTTAAGACGTTACTTGGCGGTGCTATCAAGCCACCGCATGGCCGTTTCACCGGCATTTAAGACGGCATCGATATCTGCTGTGGTCAGCTCTAAAGAAGGAATGCTGTCTCCAAGACACAAAGCTACCGAGGCAATTTTTTCTGATAGTTCCTCAATCTCTGCCGTTATCTCTTCCCCTTTCTCGCGCTGTGTTAATCCGTTTTCTAAAAAACGCGCACAAAACCACGCCAGTGCGCCGTAATTCGATAATCCCATCGCATGTGTTTGAGACTCTGCCTCATGAAAAAGCGGAGTATGGGTGATCATGGTGACCTGTTTAGGGCTTAATGTTTGTCCGGCACCCAACACGCGGTGATGTTGTTGGCAATATTCAAGGGCAGGCTGCAGTTTATTGTGGTGGCTAAATGGGAACATTGAATACACCCTTTCTATTTCTGTCTTGTTATTTATATCAGTGAGGTGAATTCAGACTTTTCTTCTTATTAGTCTGAAAGCATTAAAATTACAGTAATAGGATTTTATTGTGATTACAATATTCACTATTGTCGTTATATCACCGTTTTTTGCATTGTTTGAATGCAAATTTAAAACTTGAGCCGTGCGGGTATTATTGATCGCATTTTCTTTTTTGAATAAAAATGCGAACGATATGAAAAAGGCCGCAAATAGCGGCCTTTTAATGGTGTTGATATTCACTTTATTCTGTCATCAGACAGTGTGACGATTACTTATCGATGGTAAACGTGAAGAACTGGCTGGTACCGTTATCATTATCGCTGACAATGTAGCCTTTGGCTTGTTGCGGTGTTTGTTGGGCAACCGCAATCGATTCAACCTTGGTAATCACGGTTTTACCGTTTTGTTCCACTTTCTGGCTGTAAGGGATGAGATCGAGATTCGATGTTTTATCGAGTGTGGCCAATGGCAATACGCCAACAAAGCTGCCCTGAATCGCGCCATCATTCACACTGCTTTGGTTATTTCCTTCCACCGAAGCAGTGAAAATCAAACTCTTGTTGTCTTTCCAGTAATCGGCACCTGAGAAGCACGCTTGCACGCCGTTAATGGTTGGCAATTGTGCCTGATACACTTTCAAGGATGGCAAGGTGGTAGCTTGGCCGGTTAAGTAGTGCATCAGATCCGTGGTCTTCATGGCAAAAATGGCATTCTTACCTTCATTGCCTCGGTTGAAGATGAAAATCTTATTGGCGGTGTTGGCAATCCCTTCAATATTGATTTTTTCTGCTTGAGTGAATCCGGCTGCCTGATGCAGTGTTGTATACAGGTTAGACAGTGACAGTTTTTGGTTTTCTCCCCCTTTGACAGGAACGAGATACGCATTTTCACGTAATGTTTTTTTACTGCCAGAGCCAATAACAAAGTAATAAGGCTGATGGTTGTAATGGATCAGCGTCATCGATTCAAAGTCAGGTTTGGTTTTATGGTTAATACGATTATGTTTATTGACTGGGAAGTGATCAATCATCACTTTCTTTTCAATTTTAAAATCAGGATTGACCGTAAATAACCACGGTGAATCATCACCGGTCACAATTAACTGTCCATTATGCATAACCATGCCTGAGCCGGAAGAAAGGTTATGATTAATGGTGGAGTTGGCAATATCAAACGTGAAGGCTTCTGGTGCGGTGGCAGCGTGTGCGCAAGTATTGGTTAATAATGCGAGTGCACTGAGCAAACCCATGGTCGCGTATTTATTTGTTTTCATTGTTATATCTACATATTGATGAAGGCAGAATGTGATCGCACTCTACACCCGTTTATTCGGGAGAAGAAGATAGGGCAATGTACATTTTAGCTTTTAAATATTATTTGAGAGTTTTTTATCTTTAAGATATTGAAACCGAATGGGATTCAATAAAGATAAAATATGACGGGCGAAAGAAATGTTTTATAGCTTGGGTAATCAGGATGGAAAGAGAGGGAAATCGACCATGGCATCGTCGTGGTTAGCCTTTTTCATCGCTAAATTACGGGCCGCCTTGGTTGTATAAGGCTGGCCCGTTTTTTGTCGCGCTCAGGGTTAGCGCATTACAAAATGCTCGCTGTGAAAGCGACTGTCTGCCCATCCTGCTTGTTGTAGGCCAGACTTTAACGCGTCGCCAAAGGCTTGCGGGCCGCAAAAGCTCAGGTCAAAGTCGGTATCCGCTTGAGAGCTTAATACGGTTTCACTGCTGAGCAACTGGCCTTTATCCGCATTGATAAGTTGCAAGGAGACAAACGGTAGCTTTGCCAGCAACGCGTTGATCTCGTGGCTGAAAAAGGCTTCTTTCTCGTTTTTCACACAATAAAACAGTTGTACACGTTCTGGCTGCGTGGCCTGTGAATGCAGGCTTGTCTGTTGCGCTAATGCATACAAGTGAGCAAGCAGCGGCACAATCCCAATACCGGCGCCAACCCACACTTGCTGTTTACCTTGTGGGATCTGAAAGGTGCCGTAGCCGCCCTCTACAGTTACGCGTTGTCCGGCCGTCAGTGTATTCACCAGCTGGTGGGTATAGTCCCCCAGATCTTTTACCCCAAAGGTGACACTGCGACTGTTGGCATCATGATGCAGAATAGAAAACGGGTGTGGCGCTTCGCCATCATGAAAATTCAGATAGGCAAATTGGCCGGGTTGACAGTCCAAGGCACCGTCGAGCGCAATACTGAAGCGGGCGATTTGCACGGCTTCATTATCGGCCTCTGCACCGTAGCGGGTGATCTGTGTGACGTGTCCACTGACTTGCTGGCGTCGGCCAATGCGGCCAGACAAAGACAGCCATGCACACCACACACCAATGACTGACAGCAGCGCAATGGTGGCATTCATCGGCAAGGCACCCAAGTGATCATCAAGCAAAAAGGCGGTATGAAAAACACCGACCAGCATTAACACGCCGCCCAGTTTATGGGTGAACTTAAAACGTTTATAGCTGATCGCCTGCACCAAGCTGATGATGCTGAAAATCAGGAACACTTTGAACCCGATATCACCCACTTGCTCGGCCAGTGCGTGCCAGTTGATCCCGGTAATTTCTGGCGCTGGCCCTCGGTTGGGGCGACTTAAAACGCCGCTGCTGACCAATAGCGGGCCACTTTTGATGATCAACCAGTGACCACACAGAGCGATCAGGGCACCAATGCCGAGTTGCTTGTGGAGACGGTAGCCTTTATCCAGCCCATTCACTAACTTCTCGACCCAGCGAAAACGTACCGCCAGTAACACCGCGATAGCCATATAGCTCAGGCCGAGTAAGCCGGTATACATGGTGAGGTGATGACGCCAGACGAAGAAATTATCGAGCGAACCTTCATAGAACAAAACACTGGGTAGCCAGAGTAACGTCAGCAGTGCGGTGAGTCGAAACATGATGGTGAGCCTTTTGTGAATGAATGGGGCATGGTCATCATAGGAAGGAGACGTCGAACAGGATAGCGACATTGCATTCTCTTACTTTGCTTGACGCAGCTTTACAGAAGAGAGGGGAATGTTGACAGAGAGGCGGGTAAAGTTCGGGATAAAAGAGGAGTGAGTCATAACGGCAACCGACAAGATCAGGAAAACATGGCCGCTAAAACAGACCATGCCCTGAACGGCGAACCGATCAGGGCGTGGTGCTAGGTGTTACATGAAAATCGCGGCGTTAACCGTGTTTGTGCAGTTTGAAGTAAGCCATTTCCTGTTTCATTGCTTCAATGCGCTCTGAAATCTCGACGTTCACATCGCTGATCTTATGGGCGTTCTCCAGGCTGATTTGTACCGTGTGGTTGATGTTCTCGACGCGATGAGAAATATCTGCCGTCACGGAAGATTGCTCTTCTGACGCGGTGGCCACCAACGCGTTGATTTCATTCATGGTTTCGACTTTGGCCATGATGTCTTTGAACGCAACCGAGATTTCTTGTGACATGCGGTACGACTCATCCACCAAATTGGCGTTGTTGAGCATGAAGTCATCGGCCTTTTTCGATTGCTCCTGCAGTTCGTTGATGATGCCCTGAATATCGACGGTTGATTTCTGTGTTTTCGCGGCCAGTGAGCGCACTTCATCCGCCACCACCGCAAAGCCTCGGCCTTGTTCTCCGGCACGTGCTGCTTCAATCGCGGCATTCAGTGCCAGCAGGTTGGTTTGTTCAGAGATCGAGTTGATCACATCCACCACTGAGCTGATCTTGTCACTGTACTGGCGCAGATCGCTGACGATCATCGCAGATTCTTTGATTGACTCATTCACCTGTACCGAGATCGATTCAGCACGTGTCATGGTTTCTGAGCCCTGTGCGACCACATTCAGCACTTCCGTGGCTTGGGTATCAGCCATTGCGGCATTGTGGGCGACATCGGTCGCGGTGGTTGACAGCTCGGTAATGGCGGCAGCCACTTGCTCCACGTCCGAAAATTCATTCTGGGCGTTGCTCTTGTTGTCTTCGATGATGGTTTCAATGTGTGATTGGTTCACCATCAGCGACTCGGTCACCGAGTGGGTGGTTTGTGAAATCGTCTGAATGCGACGTTGCATGGTGCCTAACGATTCAGAGACCAAGCCGGATGAGGCAAATTGCACGGCGACAATGTTGCCATCAGCAAATTGCTCAATTTTGCGGGCCAAGTCTTCCGGCTCTTCACCGAGGTTGGTGTCGATTTCTTTTTTCACAATATAGAACACCACCAAGGCCAGGATCAGGCCAACACCCAGCAGGATGAAGACAAACATCATCAGCATGGTGTTGCGGTTGGCAATGGTTTCTTCTTGCTGGGTGAACGAGAACACATCGTACTGGCCGTTGTAGTCTTGCTTCGACACAGTGTAGTAAATGCCTTGGCTGTCTTGATATAGCAGTGGTGTTTCAGTGGCTTGTTTAAAGGCCGGGCGAATGCTGTAGAGGTTCTGGCCTTTCCAGTCGGCGGTTTGGTTATGGACAAACAACACATGGCCGTCTTTGGCGGTGATGGTGTATTCCATGTTGGTGCGGGCTAAATCGGCACTGATGTCTACATCAATGCTGAGTACGCCCACAATGCGCTGCTGCTGATCGCGCACGGGCGAGGCCACACTGATGATGGTTTCACCGGTGGAACTGATGTACGGGGAGGAAATCACGTTACGGCCTTGCATCGGCACGACAAACCATTCGCGTTGTAGCGCCTTGGCATTGAAGTTTGGCATCACACCACTCAGTTCTGCCGAATAGGTGAAGGTTTCGCCGCTGGGCTTACTGAAATAGACGCCCATGAAGCGGCCTTCTGAGCCCACGACGATCTCTTTCATGATGCCAAGGGTGTGGGCATCAAAATCGTAATCCGCAAAGCTATTAGACAGGGCGGTGACACTGGTCTCGGCGCTCAGTAAGGTATTTTCTAACGCCACCAACAGGGTATTGGCGACGGCATTATTTTCTTTTAATACGTTGACGTCTTTCCATTCATCTAAATATCGGTAACTCACCATGCAACTTAATGCAATTAATACCGAAAGTGTCAGTACAAATGATAAAGTGATTTTTTTAAGCACGTCCCTCTCCCTGAGGTAAATCATGGTGTTACGGTAGACTTTGCCGTGGCAAAGTCATCCCTGATAAGGAATATCCAACGTATTACACTTGTTATTTTTTATTAAATATAAACTCAAGTGAATTACATTTTTTATTATGAGTGTTCGAATTTGTCCTATTGATAAAGATCAATAAGTGAAATGACAAGAATAAAAATTGGTATACTTTTTTTGGATGTAATTTCAGCTTTTAAAGACAATATTAACTCGTTTTGTCAGACAATAACATAGCGTTATTGGGTAAGGGCATAATACGATACTCTAAATGTGCGTTATCCCACTTTTATTATATTTAATGGGTTGTTATTGTCCCAAATTAATTGTTTTTTGAGGGAGGGGGAGGAAAGGTTTTAAGACTGGGTAAAAGATCGTTTTCACGATCTTTTACGTTGAATAAATGTAATTATAGGCGAGTACGGTTAGGTAGCAATTGAGTAAGCACTGGCGTCATTTTGGTTTCAATTGATGCCCACTTATTGAAAGCAAAACCCCCTCGGTGGCGATATTTTGCTCCTGCAATTTTAAATCCATCTTTGTCATATAGGTTAATTTCAGCAAGAGAAAGGTACGGTACAATGTCCCAAGAACGACGAGCGGTATATTTCATGAATACATCACACTGTTCCGGTTGAACTTCTTTATCTGAATATAGCTTTGTTGCGTAGCCTTTATCTTCCAACATTGTTTCGATAGTTGGCAGAAAAGCATCGTAGACACGTGTGTTCTCTTGAATGCAAATTCGAGAAATAGAAGTGTCTTGAGCAATTGGTTGTACTTTAATCGATGTACAACCACTTAAAATTAAAGTGAATAAAATGAAGAATAGAGTTTTTTTCATTGTGTTTACTGTTGGTTTTTTGTTGTTGAATGTTAATAACTAAGAGTGTAAATATCTTAAATGAAAATTAATGACTATGTTGCTTTCGAGATATACCCATAATCAAAAGGGGGCATATTATGGTTGATGCATAGTATTGAGTCAAATAAAGAGTTGTCACTTTTCTATGCGGTTATTTATTCATCAGACATCATTTTAAAGAGCAGATAATATTGATATCAAGACTGGTATTAGTAGGGTGGGTTAGGACTGTGTTGAGGGTGGAATAACATGCTCTTATACCTGTTGGCGACATGTTAGGCAGGCAGCCAACAGGTGAGTTTGTATTAGACGCGCTTTGACGGTACGCTTAATCCGTTTGCGGCACCACGGCAGAATCGCGTTTGATCAGCAGCGGATGAAACACCCGTGACAGCGAACTGTCGGTGCCTTCCAGCGACAAACGGGCGGCATTCATAGCCATGCTTTCAATCGGGCTGCGGATGGTGGTCAGTTTCGGGCTGAAATAGCACTGCGGCAGCACATCATCAAAGCCGACAATAGACAGCTGTTCCGGGATCGCCACGCCGTGCTCTTTGAATACTTGCATGGCAGCGGCGGCATAGAAATCATTAAACGCGACCATAGCGGTGACCGGCAGGCCTTTGTTCAGCAGGTTAGTCGCAGCTAACGCGCCACCGGGTTCACCAAACGGCACTTCTTCAATCCAGTCGGGATTGACCTCAATACCGGCTTCTTCTAACGCACGGCGATAGCCGTCAAAGCGGTCGACTTTATCGTCCACTTCCATTTCACACGATAAATACGCAATGCGGCGGTGACCCAGTTCAATCAAATGACAGGTCGCTTTGTAAGTGCCTTCACTGTTATCCAGCCACACACATTGCGATTCAATCTCCGGCACATGACGGTTGACCACAATCAGCCCGGGCAGTTGTTCGGCATGACGGATCAGGGCGTCATTGCTCATGGCCTTGCTGTGGATCACGATGTTGCGACAGCCTTTGCTCACCATGAACTGAATCGCGTCTTCCTCGCAGGCGGCATCGTAATCACCACTGGCGACAATCACTTTGCGTTGGTGCTTACGGGCGACTTTCTCCACCCCCTGGGTTAACAGGCCATAGAACGGCGAGTTAAAGCGGCTGACGATCAGGCCGAGGGTGTCGTGTCCTTGATTGATGTTCAAACGGCGGTTGCCCTTTACCTGATACCCCATCGCTTGCATGACGGCTTCCACCTTGGCAATGGTGTCTGGCATCACATTGGGTGACTGGTTGATCACGCGGGAAACGGTCGCGGTGGAGACGCCGGCGGCTTTGGCTACATCATTAATCGTGGTCATGTGTGTGCAAGATCTCATTTTTAAATCATGTAATTTACATCTGATAATATTGTTTTTTATTGGTGATTTCCATCACGGACATCTCGTTTCTGACCCATTATTCTGCGCGTGCAACGTAAAACCGGTTTTGTTTCATAATTTTTCTGTACCACCACACTGTTTCGGATGTAAATTACATGAATAATAAAACGATGAATACACCGCCTGCAGGATTGGCCTTGTTGCCAATCATTGCCATGCTGGGCTTTTTGGTGATTGGTTACGGCGTTTACGGCCTGCCTATTGAAAGTTTGTTGCTCGCTTCTGCGGTTGTTGCGGCAGGGGTGGCGTGGAAATTGGGCTACGGCTGGGATGACATTCAGTCAGCCATTGTGGATCGCTTAGCGAAAACCCTGCCTGCGGTATTTATTCTGGTGCTGGTGGGCGGTTTGATCGGCAGCTGGATGATTGGCGGTACGATTCCGATGTTAGTGTACTACGGCCTGAAAATTATCAGCCCTGAGTACCTGATCTTAACCTCTTTCTTGGTGACCTGTCTGGTGTCTCTGTGTACGGGGACCTCTTGGGGTTCAGCCGGTACGGTGGGTGTGGCCCTGATGGGTGTCGCGACGGGTATGGATGCCAACTTGGCAGCTGTTGCAGGTGCGGTGGTGTCTGGTGCGTACTTCGGTGACAAGATTTCGCCACTTTCTGATACCACGAACTTTGCACCGGTTGTTGCCGGTACGGATTTGTACTCGCACATTCAGCACATGCTGTGGACGACGATTCCTGCATTCTTGCTGGCAGCGGTGGTGTTCTTCTTTGCCGGTAACAGCGACGTAAGTGCAGACACACCAGAGAAAGTGTTGGCGATTCTGGCCAATATTGATGAGCTGTTCTCGCTGAATATCTTCTTGTTGCTGCCACCTGCACTGATCCTGTGGGGTGCGATCCGCAAGTTGCCAACCATTCCATTGATGCTGGCGGCGATTGCCATTGGTGTGGCAAACGGTGTGATTTTCCAAGGTTTCAGCCTGGTAACCGCACTGAACGCGATGTTGAGCGGCTTTAAAGTGAGCATGTTTGCGGATGCGGGGCTGGCAAACGTGACGCTGGTACCGGACGTGGTAACACTGGTTAACCGTGGCGGTATGACATCCATGATGGGCGTGGTGTTGTTGGTGTTCTGTGCATTCTCTTTTGCCGGCACACTGGCACTGACGGGCGGCCTGAATGTATTGGTGAACACATTGGCGAAAGGCATTAAAGGCACTGCAAGCCTGATTGGTGCCACCATTGTGACCACGATTACTGTGGTATGTACCACCTCTGACGGCAAGTTAGCCCTGTTGATCCCATCAGAGCTATTCCGTGACACGTACAAGAAAATGCAGCTGGATGCGAAGAACCTGTCTCGTACCATCGAAGATGCCGGTACCGTGATTGAACCGCTGGTGCCCTGGACGAATGCGGGTGTGTTCATGGCTGCGACACTGGGTGTGTCTACGCTGGACTACTTGCCATGGGCGATTCAGAACTATTCAGCAATCTTCTTTGCCATGATTTGGGCAATCACCGGTGTGGGTATTGCCAAGGCGGTAAAAGAAGTACGTCAGGGTGAGCCAGCGACAGCGTGATCGCGGCATCCCTGAGGTAACCGCCCGAAGCAATGACGGCGACATGTAGAAGAACAATATCATCATTTGAAGAGAAAACACAGGAAGCGTTGAGAGGGTCAGCGCTTCCTGCATTATACGAGGTTTATATGGCACACGAATTGGATACCGTTATCAATCGTTATGGTACCGACTGCTTGAAGTGGGATTACATGGAAAAGTGGCTGGGCGTGCCGGAAGGCGAGGCGCTGCCAAGTTGGGTATCAGACTGGGATTTCAAAGCCCCTGATTTTATTACTGAGCCATTAAAAGCGCGCATTGAGCACGGTATTTTTGGTTACTCTGAGCGTGGTGATGAGTACTTCAATTCGGTGATTGACTGGTGGGCCGATAACCACCAAGTGACACTGAAAAAAGAATGGTTCCATACCACACCGGGCAGCCTGCCAGCGATTGCTATGCTGATGGAGCGCTGGAGCCAGCCGGGTGACAAAGTGCTGGTGCTGAGTCCGGTTTACCACGCGTTTTACCGTACTATTACCAACACACAGCGTACAGTGGCTGAATCGAAACTGATCAACGACAACGGCTACTACTCGATCAATTTTGATGATCTGGAGCAGCAGTTCAAAGACGGCGTGAAGATCATGATGTTCTGTAACCCGCACAACCCGGGCGGTCGTGTGTGGACAGAAGAGGAAGTGACGCGCGTATGCCAACTGTGTCACCAGTACGGTGTGTACCTAATCTCGGATGAGATCTGGGCAGATATCGTTTTCCGTGGTCACAAGTTCTTTAGCTGTCTGCGTGTTGATCCTCAGTACTTCGACAAACTGGCGGTGTGTATTGCAGGGACCAAGTCGTTCGGTCTGCCGTCTATGCGTTTGACCAACACCATGATCCCGAACGAAAAAGAAGCCGAGGCATTGAAGTCTAAGCTGTTGGCTTACGGAATCGACGTGTACAGCGCGTTCAGTATTCTGGCTAACCAAGCCGCGTACCGTCATGGCCGTGAATGGCTCAATGATACCTTGGATTACTTGGAAGCCAACAATCAGCGTCTGGCCGAGTTTGTGGGTAACGAGCTGACGCAAGTGACGTACCGTCTGCAAGAGTCGACCTATCTGGCGTGGCTGGATTGCCGTGCGATGGGTTTGGATGATGCGGAACTTGAGCAGCGTCTGCACAAAGCCGGCGTGATCCCAACCATGGGTTACGGTTTCGGTGACGATGGCCGTGGTTTCATCCGTTTGAATCTGGGCTGTCCAGCCTCGATTCTGGAAGAGAAAATTCAGCGTTTGCGCACCGTGCTAAAATAATCGCACGCCGAGGCGCGCAGACACATTCTGATACGAGAAAGCCCTCATGATGAGGGCTTTTTTCTGACACGCGAATGGGGTCACTGTGTGAATCCCGCGCGGGATTATTTTAGGCGTGGTTATTTTAGGATCTTGATGCTGTCGACATCGACGGCATTGGCTGAGCTGTCTTTTTCAATCTCGCCGCGAATTTCCACTTTGTTGTTGGGGTTCACGGTTTGACCGCTCCATTCATCGTCGTCGATTTTGATCGGCATGCGACCGGTGTCATCGGCAAACATGTAGCGCTCTTTGCCCAGTGACATAATGACATGACCAATCAACGTGACATCGGTACCATCGGTCAGCCATGATGCATTTTGAACGTCTTCAACAGTGTTAAGATTGTCACTGGCACTTGGGCCTTCAAAGCCGCCGCCAGCGGCCTGTGCAGTACCCATGCTCAGCAGAGCAGCCAGGGTGAGGCCAGAACAAAGCGCAATTTTACGAGTTAGTGTGTGCACAATACATCTCCTTGGTGTTAAGGTGGCACGACATTCACAGAGCACATCCGATGATAAAAGTCTGATGACGAATGCGCGGCGTGTCTCTGTCGAGCGAGACGGGAAGAGGGCGCCATCATGCCGCATTTGACTGTAGTGCAGAATATGGTGAAATACCATTGCCCGAGAACACTCGCTTTTCTTCTGAACAGTTTTGATCGAATAAGTTCCAAATCTTGAACTCGGTCACTCTATTTGAATGAAAACTTGATAAAACGCATAGTTCTGCGTGGTCTGAGTGCATAATGTCTCGGTATTCCGTTCCATAGAAGTTTTAAGGTTACTAAATATGTCTGATGTACCCGTATCTGTTACAAATGTGGCCGAAGTCGTTCAGCCTGTGGCTGAGTCATCTGGTTCTATCTGGGGCTACGTAGCAGGTGGTGTTGCATTGTTGATTCTGGCCGGTTACTTCGGTTACAAGAAAATCAACAAGCCAGCGTTTATCATCAATCAGGTACGTAAACGTAATCTGAAAGAGATCAAAAAGCTGGGTATGGAGAATTCTGAATTTGTCGTTGATTTGGATCGCCTGCTGGACTCTGTCCTGACGTACGCGAATGAGAACGGCAAAACGGGTGGCGATGTAGTTAAAATCATCAGCCCACTGAATGACACGGCGCGTATCAAAACCGCACGTGATATGTACCAATCCATGATTTATATTGCTAATGAAATTCACGATGCGTCTCTAGCACGTGATTTCAAAAACAAAGCCAAGCAAGTGAAAGCCAACTCCCCATTGATGGCGGGTCTGCTAAAGCGTGCCGGTATCTAATCTCGGATAACACAGTTTCAGTATGCCCTGCCACCCAGTAGGGCACCTTTTCAGAAAGTATCCCCAAAGCCACGTTGAGAAACGTGGCTTTTTTTATGGATTTTGCACCGCTTTTATTTTGCGATGCGAGATAAGCGCAAAGTGTGACTGTCGCGTGAGAAATCGTGTTTTTTGCCCTGATAGAGGAGAGCTTTATCACGGCAGTATAGGGCAGGGCTTGCTAGGCTGGAAAGGTAACAGTGGCTTATTAAGGGGGACGCGTATGAATACACAACTCACCATCACCCTGGCAGGCGAGGATCATCCACAGTTGATCAATGTACTGGCTGCCAAAACCCACGCCTTGGGCGGTAAATGGTTAATCAGCAAAATTAACCGCCTCGATAACCAAGTGGTCGGGATCATTAAAATTGATATTCCGGCCGACGCCGTCAGCGATTTGAAACACGCTTTTCTGGAGCAACACGCGCTGGATATTCGTGTGATTGACACGCCATCACAGGCAGAGATCATGCCTACGCATCCGGTGACACTGAAAGTCGAAGCCAATGACAGGCCCGGCCTGGTACATGATCTGAGCCGGATTCTGGATGACATCGGCATTGGGATCGTCAATATTGAAAACCGCCGTATCGGCGTGCCGGATTTGGGTAAAACCCTGTTCTTTGCAGAGTTTCAGCTTAATGTCTCAGAGGAGATTGACCTCGAGCAGTTAACGGAGGCGATGCAGCAAGTGGATGACGGCTTATTGGTAAAAATTGTCGAACCGGCATAACCCGCTTTCGCTTTATTCTGTCATTCCACTGTGTAATAAAAAAGGCCAGCAAAGATGCTGGCCTCGTTTTTTCTGATTTTCTTGTTTATGCGTATGTGTGCGACTGACTCAGTAACGCTTGCTGCCGTCAGGGTTGGTACGCAGCACGCTGAGGATCCACATGTATTGCTCCGGCTGGGCGCGGATCATCGACTCGAGCGTTTGGTTCATGTGACACGCATCGGTGTACTCATCACCGGACGGAAAGCCTTCGAGTGGTGCTCGAATATCGATTTCAAATCGGCCGGTCTCCAGATTGTAGGACGGAAACACCGGTAGGATGACGGCATCAGCCAGTTTCGCCAATTTCCCCACGCCTTTCACCGTGGCTTTGTCATGACCGAAGAACGGCGCAAAGACACTTTGCTGAATAGCATGTTCTTCATCCGGTAGGTAGTAAGCCAGATAGCCTTCTTTGATGGAACGCAGGTAAGGTTTGATCCCTTGGCTGCGCTGATAAATGCGGCCGCCAAATTGCTTGCGTTGGACGTTCATCAGCCAATCGACAATGGGGTTGGATTGCGGCTTGATCATCGCCACCATCGGCATGTCATTAGCGGCAAAATACAGCGCAGAAAAGTCGATCGCCCAGTTGTGCGGTACCAGCATGATGACGTTTTTGTCTTGTGCCTGCAGATCCGCCAGATGTTGTGCGCCGTGAATGTCATGGCTGTCGAGCATGTAACGTCGGCCTTTAATGAACGGCTGGGCAAAGCCCAATAGCACGCAGCCGGCCACAGTAAAGGTGCGCACTAATAGGTGTTCTTGTTCTTCCTGAGTTAGCTCGGGAAAGCACAAGGCGATATTGTTCATGGCGCGGCGTTTCGCGCCCCGTTTACGGGTCAGAATAAACTGAGCACCGGCGTGTGAAATGGCACGGCGAGCCCGGTGAGGTAACAGGGCCAGCAAAAATATCAGCGGCATGGCCAGCCAGAGTAGCCAGAGCTTCGGGTGAAGAAAGCTCAGGCGAAAGGTCGGGTCGTACTGATCTGTTGCCTGCTTGGCGGCTGGGTTTGACGACGGGCTTGAAACGGGGTTGATCGCAGCGTTTGCCGCTGTGTCTAACATTGTGTCACTCATGAATGGGTTCCGGTACAGGCTAGAGGCAAAATAGGGTGATGCAAAAGAGAGGCGCCTTGCCGTGTGCCTGTCATCTGTGCTGTTGTGTATTTATTGATTGTGTTCGTTGTGCTTTCGCCGTGCGCTTGTTGTGTTTTTTATTGTGCGACGGCGGTTGTACGAATGGCTTGTTCAGCTTAACGACAGGATTGTAAATAGAATGCTGCATGATGCAACGAGAGAATCCCTGCGGTGAAGTAACTGTGATCTCGGTCTATAACTGTGTGTGATATCAATAGCGTGATAGGTGTACCAGCTACTCACAATGCGCAAAAAGCGACCATTTTATAAAGTCATCAATAAGCCAATAGGGCAATCGTTGAGTGTGTGTTGATAGGAGGCATGACGTCACCGGTTCTGTGGCGTCATGCCTGTTATATTTACGCGGAAGGATTAACGCAGGACGGTATTGCGCTTCATACCGGCTTGCGCATGGCCGTTTTCATGACAGGTGAACTCAATAAATTTCTCGCCCATGAAGTGCCACCCCATCTCAGCGGTATCGCCGGGGGCGAGGGTGAGAGTAGTTTCACTGTTGTGATGGGCCATTGTCATGTTTGCCATCATTTTACGGTGGGCCTGTTGCTCTTTGACGCTGCCAATGGAAAAGGTATGCGGCTGTTTACCCGTGTTGTTCACGACAAAGCGCACCACATCCCCCTGTGCGATCGACAAGGCGGGCGTGAATTGCATCGCCATGTCATCACTCAGCGTGACATGGTAGGTTTTGCTGGCTTGTGCTGCCGGGGCGGGCATGCCGACTTGGGAGACCATCGCGCCGTGGCCCATCATGTCGAGCCCCATGCTGCTGTGATCCATCTGGTCATGGCTACCATCCGCCAGAGCGACACTGCTGATGAATAGCAATGACAGAGGCAATACACGTTGTGCGGTTGTATGTCGTGGTGTCTTTTTCATGATCATTTCTCTTCCTTAAGTCGGCGTGCAAATGCTATGTGGGTGATAGACATGCCGAATGATGGTTAACGGCCCCCAGCTTGGCGTTAACATTCGCTGGGGAACCGTCGTTGCTTGTTATTACGGTTTGTGACACGTGCTTGTTATGGCAGCGTGTTATGGCTGTGCGGTTGTGAGTGACGCAGCTGATGAGCGTGCCAGCTTGTCACTGCGGCCTTTCCACAACTTGAAGGTGGCAGGCAGTACGACCAAGGCCAGCAACAGCGCCGATGACATGCCACCGATCATCGGTGCGGCAATACGCTGCATCACTTCCGAGCCCGTGCCGGAGCCATACATGATTGGGATAAGGCCGATGATCACCGTCGCGACGGTCATCATGATGGGGCGAATACGCAGCCCCGCACCGTTTTGGATGGCCAGATCCAAATCCGCCTCAGTCAGGCTTTCCGGCGATTTATCACGGCGTATTTCATCCCAAGCCTGATTGAGGTACACCAGCATCAGCACACCAATCTCGACCGCGACGCCTGCTAAGGCGATAAAGCCCACCCCCACGGCAATGGAGAAGTTGTAGCCGAGGACATACATCAGCCACAGTCCGCCGACCATCGCCAGCGGCAGGGTGCCCATCATGATCATCACTTCGCCAACGCGGCGGAAGCTCATGTAGAGCAGCACGATGATGATGGCCAGTGTGGCCGGGATCACCACGGTCAAGCGGGCTTTGGCGCGTTCCATGTATTCATACTGTCCGGACCATGCCAGCGAGTAGCCAGCGGGCAGTGTGATTTGCTCCGCCACCGTTTGCTGGGCGGCTTGCACGTAAGAGCCCAAATCGCGCCCTTTGATATCGACAAACACCCAGCCGTTAGGACGGGCATTCTCGGTTTTGATCATCGGCGGACCATCTTCAAAGCGCAGGTTAGCCACATCGGCCAACGCAATCCGTGCGCCGTTTGGGGTGACAATCGGCAGTTGTTGCAACTGGCTGAGTGAATCACGGTAGTGCTGCGGGTAGCGCACGTTGATCGGGTAACGCTCCAGCCCTTCCACGGACTGGCTGACGTTCATGCCGCCCACAGCGGTGCTGATCACCTGTTGGATCTCACTGACGGATAAGCCATAGCGCGCGGCTTGGGCACGCTTGATATCAATGGTGAGGTAGCGCCCCCCGGCCACACGTTCGGCATACACGGACGCGGTGCCGTCCACCTTGCCCAGCACGTTTTCCAGTTGGGTACCGATTTTTTCAATGGTGGCCAGATCCGGACCGGCGATTTTGATCCCAATCGGGGTCTTGATGCCTGTCGCCAACATGTCGATACGGGTTTTGATCGGCATTACCCACGCATTGGTCAGGCCGGGGAATTGGATCAGATCATCCAGTTCGCGGCGCAAGCTGTCGGTGGTGACGCCTTCACGCCATTCACTTTTCGGTTTGAGCTGAATGATGGTTTCAATCATGGTCAGCGGTGCCGGATCGGTCGCGGTGTCAGCACGGCCAATCTTGCCCCAAACGGTTTTTACTTCCGGGACGGTTTTTATCAGTTTGTTGGTTTGCTGCAATAACTCACGGGCTTTACCGATGGAAATGCCGGGGTAGGTCGTCGGCATGTACATCAAATCCCCTTCATCCAATGGCGGAATGAACTCACTGCCGGTATTGTGCAGCGGGTAATAAGCCGATCCCATCAGTACAAACGCCAGTGCCAAAATAGTTTTAGGAAAGCGCAGGCTCAGGTTCAGCAAAGGACGGTACAGTGCAATCACCGCGCGGTTGACCGGGTTCTTGTGCTCCGGCAGGACATTACCACGGATCAGGTAACCCATGAGTACCGGTACTAACGTGATCGCAAGTCCAGCTGCTGCTGCCATGGCATAGGTTTTGGTAAAGGCCAGAGGCGAGAACATTTTGCCTTCTTGTCCTTCAAGGGCGAACACCGGCACAAAGCTCAGGGTAATAATGATGAGCGAGAAGAACAGCGGCGGGCCGACTTCCTGCGCCGCTTTGCTGATCACCTGCCAGCGGTTATCGTCGGTCAACGGTGTCCGTTCAATGTGCTTGTGGACGTTTTCAATCATCACGATTGCGCCGTCCACCATGGCACCAATGGCTATGGCAATGCCGCCTAGTGACATGATGTTGGCGTTGATCCCTTGCCAGTGCATGATAGCAAACGCTGTGATGATGCCGACCGGCAGGCTGATCATCACTACCAGTGATGAGCGGAAGTGGAACAGGAACAGGGCACAGATGACGGCTACTACGATGAACTCTTCCAGTAGTTTCTGGTAGAGGTTTTTCACCGCGCTGTCGATGAGGCCTGAGCGATCATAGGTGGTGACAATCTCCACCCCTTCCGGCAGGCTGCGTTGCAGATCCGCCAGTTTGTCTTTCACTTTGCTGATCACCGCCTGCGCATTTTCGCCAAAGCGCATCACCACGATACCGCCGACCGCTTCCCCTTCACCGTTCAGTTCAGAAATACCACGGCGCATCTGCGGCCC
The DNA here is from genome assembly GCF_001029435.1 of Photobacterium aphoticum. Taxonomy (GTDB): domain Bacteria; phylum Pseudomonadota; class Gammaproteobacteria; order Enterobacterales; family Vibrionaceae; genus Photobacterium; species Photobacterium aphoticum. The sequence goes on from NZ_LDOV01000025.1 coordinate 67,362, forward strand.
GAGTTGCACACTGGCCACATCCCCCAGCAGCAGCGGTGTGCCGTTGGCGTTCACTTTTAAAGGCAGGGCACGTAAGTCTTCCACACTAGTGATGTAGCCGGTGGCACGCACCATGTGCTCGGCTTCCGCCACTTCAATCACGGAGGCCCCGGTTTCCTGATTACCCGCTTTAATCGCTTGATTGACTTGTTGCAGGGTCAGGTTGTAAGCGCGCAGTTTGGCCGGATCAATTTGTACCTGATACTGCTTCACCATGCCGCCCACGGTGGCAATTTCGGACACACCGTCTACGGTTTGCAGCTCGTATTTCAAGAACCAGTCTTGCAGGCTGCGCAGCTGGCTCAGGTCATGTTGGCCGGTTTTATCGACTAACACATAGCTATAAATCCAGCCCACACCGGTCGCATCGGGGCCAAGGGTCGGTTTGGCATTGGCAGGCAATGTCGGCGCGACCTGACTGAGGTATTCCAGCACGCGTGAGCGCGCCCAGTACATGTCAGTATCATCGTTAAAGATGATGTAGACGTAGGAATCGCCAAAGAAGGAGTAACCGCGCACGGTTTCTGCCCCCGGAACGGCGAGCATGGCGGTGGTCAGCGGGTAGGTGACCTGATCTTCCACCACCTGCGGCGCTTGTCCCGGGTAGCTGGTTTTAATGATCACCTGTACATCCGACAGATCCGGAATGGCATCAATCGGGGTGTTTTTCACGCTGTAGATCCCGGCGCTGACCAAAAAGGCCGTGGCAATCAGCACCAGAAAGCGGTTATGGATAGACCAGCGAATAATGGCATTGATCATGGCTGCACCTCCGGCGAAGTCATGCCACCGTGGTTCATTTGGCTATGATTCATATTGCTATGATCCATGTTGCTGTGATCCATGCTGCCGTGGTTCATCTGGCTATGATCGGGTTGAATGTCAGATACCAAGTATTGGCCGTCTTCTGTTTTGGTGAGCTGGAAACGGATGGCCAGATTCGGCGTGAGCTGTGATAAATCAGAATCATCACTGACGGTGAAATCCATGGTCATCGCTGGCCAGTCCCACTCAGGAATGGCGGGATGATCGATGGTCACCACCTTGTGCTCGGGCATGCTGCTGCGTACCAAGCCGCTGATGATCAGCTGATTGGTCGGCGGCGTGTGCATGTGTGGTTGGCTGATGCGATCTAATTCGGCGGTTTGGCTCGATTCCGAGTCCAGCATGAACTGGGCAGAGGTCACCACGCGATCATGCGGGCTGAGGCCTTGTGTGACTTCCATCATGCCATTGGCGCTGCGACCCGTTTCAATGCGGGTTGAGCGGTATTTGCCGTCCCCTAATGCCAGCACCACACGGCTCATATTGCCGGTACGGATCACGGCTTGCTCCGGCACCACGAGCACCGGGGTTTCACTGCGTGGGATCAATACCAGTTTGGCAAACATGTTCGGTTTAAGCGCGCCGTCAGGATTGGTGACGTTCAAGCGCATGCGCAGGGTACGGGTGGCAGGATCTAAAATCGGGTAGATATAGTCCACCGTCCCCAGCCATTGTTGGCCGGGTAGGGCATCGACCTGGATCTCGGCAGTGGTGCCGGATTGGATCCAGTGGGCCTGTTGTTCAAACACTTCCGCTTCAATCCACACGTTATCCAGCGGACCGCCACTGATCACGGTTTGCTGTGGCGAGACGTACGCACCTTGGCGAATGTTCAAGGTCGCGATCACGCCGTCAGCGGGTGCTTTGATGGCAATGGCTTGCTTGGCTTTGTGCTGTCGAAGGATCTGTTTGATTTGGGCATTATCAACCCCCAGTGCGATGAGGCGCTCACGGGCACCATTGACTAACGTCGCATTGCCGATGCGCTTGGCATTGAGTAACTCTTCCTGCGCGCGCACCAGATCCGGTGAGTAGATCTCAAACAGGGTTTCGCCGCGTGTGACGGTTTCCCCGACGGCAGTGACATTCAGGCGTTGCACCCAACCACTGATACGGCTGTTAATTTGCCAGCGCTGGCCTTCATCAAAGGCGACATAGCCGACGGTGTCAATGTGTGGTGTCAGTGCCTGCTCCGTCACGGCGGCGGTTTTCACGCCGAGGTTGTTTTCAACGCTCGGTGAAATGGTGACCGTGCCGGGCTTGTCGGCATTGTCACTTTTCAGATCGTCGGCATAGACCGGGATCAAATCCATCCCCATGGGTGATTTGCCCGGTTTATCCCGTTGATAATTAGGATCCATCGGGGCGACCCAGTACAGCGGCTCATTGCTGGCAGGGGCGTCTTTCACAGCGCTGTTTTTTGTTGATGCATGATCGCTATGGCTCGTCGGCAAAAAGTGCGGGGCGTAATAGCCAATGGCGCTACCGATGGCCAATGCCAATACTGCGACGGTCAGTGTGTTTTTCATGGTGTGCCTCAATACGAATTCAGTAGGTATGCCAAGGTGTTGTTGGCTTGCTGCCAGTCGGCTTCAATGCGTGCTTGTTCAATCGCGATAGTCAGTTCATCACTGGCGGCTTTGATGTATTCATCCAGTGAGCTGGTGGTGTTTTGATAGCCACGTTCTACCGCTTGGGTTTTGGCGCGCGCCTGTGGCTGTAAGGCTTGGCGGTAGCGTTGCAGACGTTCTGCCAAATAGGTGCGATCCGCCAGCGTCGCCTGCACTTGTGCTTGCATCTGCTGGATCAGCAAATCACGCTGAGTGCGCACGGCACCGGCCTGATACTGGGCGGCAGACAAGGCTTTGTCCTGACGTTTATCCGTAAATAACGGGATGTCGAGGGTCAGGTAGGCACTGACTAAATCCGGCGCGGTGCTGCCATCCATGCGGTCTGCCTGGCGGTGGGCATACATCACTTCCACCCCAAACTGCGGTTGATAGGCTTCTTCTGCAATCGCAATACCGGTTTGGGCGCTTTGCAGTTGGGCGTCGACCACGGTGATCGCCGGGTGCGCGGCTAAACGGGCAACAAAAGGTTGCGTAGCGGGGTTGTGATTGCGTGTATTCACCTGTGGGTTCACTACGGCCGTTAATGCTGCCCATTGCGGATATTGTGTCGCCTGAATCGTGCGAGCTTGATCGCCAATCCACTCTGACAGCAAGGCCAAGCGGCGTTGTTGCTGTTGTTGATTGGCATTGAGCTGATCGTCGATACGGTGTACTTGCAACTCTGCTTGGATCAAATCCTGCGCCTGATTGACCCCAACGCCATAGTTGGTGCTGAGGTATTGCACCAAGGTGTTCAGCAGTTTTTTGTTCTGCACCATTTTTTGCTGAACGTGCTGGTGGTAGACCAATTCGATCCACTGCTCGGTCATGGCTTTACTGATAGCCAGCGTACGTACGCCGGTTTGGTTGCGTACGCTGTCGGCCAGATACTGGCTTTGCTGGTTTTTCAGTGCCAAGGTGTCGCCACGACCAAATTGTTGCATGAGTCCCACTGAAAGATTGGTCATGGGATCCTCATCCAAACGGAAGGAGTCGACGGGTAGACCACCGACACCGACTTTAAGTTTGGGATCCATCCATTGGCTGCTGGCGATCCCCTGTTCGCTCAGCGCATCCGCTTGCAGATTCAATTGTTGCTGCGCCAGATCATGGGAGATGGCCCATTGGATCAGACGCGGCAGGGACTCTGCGGCATCCGCCGTTTCGGTTGATGTTGATATCGAGCGGGGTATGTCGCTCGAGGAAGACGCATTTTCTGAGGCGTGTGCAAACGCCGGCTGTGGGCCAAATAGCCCCAGCAATAGGGTCATGCTTAACGCATGCACCGTACGAGGTGTAGACATAGGACATCCACTTTCATCAAAAAGGTAAAAGCATGCCGGAACCGCACAGGCGGCCAGCTGTTTAACGCAATATGATTAGGCGTGGATAGGTGGGCGCAGGGCGCGTTCCTGACGGGTCAGCAAGGCATCCGTCAGCCAGGTTGCAGGCTGCGGGTGCTGAAAATGATCGGTGAGGGCGGTAAACAGCGTCGTCAGGGTACTGTACTGACAATGCTGGCCATTACAGTGCTGACAGTTGTCCATGCTATCCATGTCGGCGCAGGAGGCATCGTCAGACATTACATTCGATGACATGACCGTGTCGCTGCAATGGGAGGTCGTTTGGGTGGATGCATGGCTGGCCTGAGACATGTCAGGCATTGCATGATGGCTGTCCATTGGGGCGGTGGCAGTGACGGGTGTTGCTGGCATCATCATGCCTAAACTGTGATGCGCAGGCATGGCAAAGACCGGCGCGATGATGAGGGAGATCATCATTAGCACCGGGAGCAACATTGTGTATGTTGTTCGCCTGGACATCATTAAATTACCGTTGCCTGAAAACGTAGATAGCGTGTTGACTATAAACCCTGCCCTAAGGGGAAGGTCAAGTTTGTGCTAATACTTTTTTGTGGGGAATACGTGCTAGATGAGCAGACAAAGAAAGGTAAGGGAATAAAAGGAAGATAAGAAGATAAGAAGATAAAGTACGGTTAAGAAATAAAGTAAGGGAAGGAAAAAGAAGAAACGCAATGCGTAAAATTAACGCGGCCGAAGCCGCGTTAGGGTCATGATACTTGTCTAAATATATACCGTTATTGGGCAGCGTTCTCTGTCGTGTTGTCTGTTGCTGCACGTTTTGTCGGTGTGGTTTCGACCGAGTTTTTCACGTCCGCCATCTTATCTGCTTCAGGATCAACGTCTGTTACCGCATCTGCTGTTACTTCAGTGGTGGTTGCTTCTGTGGTAGTTGCTGCTTCAGTGGTGACCGTTTCAGCCGTGACGGTCTTCTCTGCACTCTCTGCCGTTTCAACGGCAGCGGCGGTATCCGATTCAGTGATCACTGCGTCCGTTGTTTCGACGGTATCGGTTTCTGCAGCGTTTTTTGTCTCTGCAACAGCTTCTGCCTCGATGCTGTCTGTGGCTGCCTCGGTTGTCGTTTCAGTAACAGCACTTGCTTCTTCAGCGACTGCGGTTTCTGTCGCGACAGGGGCTTGTGCTTTAACAGGCGCAGCGGTGATCACAGGCGCCGTCGAGTGCAGGGTCGCCAGTTGGGCTTCCAGCATTGCCACTTTCTTGTTTTGTTCGTTCAGCTGGCTCAGATCGTTTTCCAGCTTGGTGACTTTCTCATTGGCCGTTGTCAGCTGGGTTTGCAGCTGCTTGATATCGGCCAAATCACGCTGGTATTGCTGAATGTAGGCCACAATGGCCTGACCTTGTTCAGGCAGGGCGCGGTCACGGCTGTCATCGGCACCTAAAGCCTGTGAGATGTTCAGCAAAATAGTTTCCTGACTCACCACATAGCGTTCGTAGTCTTTGGCTGGCAGCAATTTCAGTTGCTGAACCGCATCAGCAATATGGCGGGTGTGCTTAAGGGTAAATACGGCGTCATCGGCTTTTTGCTTAATGGTGTCCATATCACGAGGATCGGCGGTGATAAAAGCTTCTGCGGCAACCACAGCCGCCGCAGCCGCAGCGAGGGTATCCGGCGCGTGCTGGCTGATATTGGCTTTCTTCAGGCTGGCTAAGGTCTTTTTCGCATCATCCAGATACAGATGTACCACGGTTTTCACTTCCAGTGCGCGCAGTTTGGTTACCAGTGCAGGCTGTGCTTGGGTTGCACGCTCGGCATCGTTGTCAGCGATCCATTCAATCAGGGTCTTGAACTCACCGTCCAGGCGTTGGTATGTGCTCGGGTAGATGTCATTGGCTTTTAACTGGTGCAGCTGGGTGCGGTAAGAAAACGCTTCTGCCAACAGGGTGTGTGCCTGGCGTTGTAGCGCTTCTGCTTGATTAACCGCATCGTTAAAGGCTTTTAGGTTTTCTTCTGCCGCTTGCCAGTTTGTTGTTGAGCTGAAGAAACCGCTGCTGCTGTGCGCTTGCGTCGGATCTTTTTCAATCACAGCATAATACTCTTTGGCATCCTGCAGCGCTTGGGTGGCTTCTTGCATCAGGTCTGTCGCCAGCCAATCGAGCTCTTGTGTTTTGGCGAGTGCTAAACGTTGTTCGGCCAGGGTAATCTGCTGCTTCAACGTGGAGACTTCAGATGCGGCTTCTGCGTGATTGGTCGCAGGTGTGGCTGTTGCTGCCGTGTTATTGCTATCTGATGCACAGCCAGCCAGTAATAAAGCGGCCGCCAGCGCGGTGAGTTTTAAATCCATTTTCATGATAAATACCGAAATAAAAGGCAATGTGTGGAAAACCGTGGCTGTCTGGATATTCAGCCATCGATGTCTGTTTTTATTTTTCGCCATAATAAAATGATATTCAGAGAATGGAAGTCCACAAACAATTGTTCTGATTAAAATAATCGATCTTTTTTATATATTTTTAGGGAATAAATGAAAAGGTAACAATACGCCAATTTTATGACGCATTGTGGGGATGAAAAAGGGCGGTTTTGCAGGGATGAGTCGTGTTTGTTGGCTTGATGCGTTAGCCTTGTTCCTGAGTCGATGTCTGGGCAATTTTGCGTTCTAAATCCGCTTTCACCATGGCCAAGGCTGACAGGGCGGTGCGTGGATCAATCTCATTACTTTCCAGCAAATAAATCAAATCGACGGCTAATTTGACATCTTCGGGCGCATTATCCAGTGGTGAGGCTGGTTGCGCGTGTTCATCATCGTGTGAATGAGGCATGGTGGACTCTCTCTCGTTTCTCTTGAATAAACGCTTTCTATTGTGCGTGCGTTTTATTTTGGTGTTTGTTCATTGGCATTGAGTGTCTGGTTATAAACGATGCGATGACATAATGCCATGCACATCCAATGCGGTGTGAATTAGTTGGGCGTGCAGATTAACCAATAGCTGATGATCGCTGCGGTATCCGCCACCAATCACAGCTGCCACCGGAATGCCAGCCTGACGGCAATGGCTGAGTACCAAATGATCGCGTTTATACACCCCTTGGGTGCAGACATCAAAATAGCCCAGCTCATCGTCCTGATGAATATCTACACCGGCATCATACAGCACCAAGTCCGGCTGATGTTGCGCTAAAGCCAGATGTAAAATGCCGCCAAAGGCACTGAGGTAGTCCTCGGTGGTGGTGGCTCTTGGTAGCGCAAGATCGATGTCAGAATCCGGTTTACGGGCGGGAAAGTTCTTATCGCAATGTACTGAGAAGGTAATGATATTGGGATCATCCGCCAGCAGTGTTGCTGTGCCGTCACCGTGGTGCACATCGCAGTCCACGATCATCACCGTATCAATGCCATCCAGTGTCAGGGCATGTTTTGCCGCCAAAGCCAGATCATTGACCAGACAGAACCCGCTGCCAAAATCGTGATGGGCATGGTGATAGCCGCCGCTCAGATGAATGCCGATGCCAAATTCATGGGCCAGTTCGACCGTGCGCAGTGTGCCGCCTGAGGACATCAGGGTACGGTCGATCAATTGCTGGCTCCACGGAAAACCGATGCGACGCATTTTGGCCGCCGGTAAGCGGTTATGGATCAGAGCGTCAATGTACGCTGGCTGGTGGAGTGCTTTGAGCCATTCGACACGGACGGGAGTGGGCGTGAATACCCGCAAAGGTGCGATAGACGTTGTGTCGCTAAGCTGGTGCAGGGTTAAGTCTTCGGTTAAATGCGCAAACAGACGCTGGTATTTGCTGATCGGGTAGCGGTGTGCCGGCGGTAACACTAACTGCGAATAGAGCGGGTGATAAACCACAGGCAGCTGTCGCGGACTGCAGGCATAAACCGGTGCCATTATCCTTTGCGCTCCCGTTGGCCAATACTCACTTCAATTTTGCCTCGTGCAGCCGTACAGCGAGCCAAGCGGCCTTCCAGTGCAACGATTTCACGTTGTGTCTGTTGTTGTTCTTGCAGTGTGGTACAACGCGGCAACATCTGATTTTTATCACGCAGCATATCTTCTAAACGGCGTTCCCACTCTTGGTGTTGGGCCAGATCCTGATACAGCTCATGTAAGGGTTTGCGCCAGGTACGCTGTGGTTTAGGTTCATTTTTGCGAATATCGAGGGTGGCCAGTTCCCGTTGCACCGCCTGAATCTGGGCGATGATCCGTTCACACACATGCTGAGTACGGGTAGGGTGTAACTTCCCAGCGTTTTGTTCTGTACGCAGGGCATGAATTTCATGGCGGATTTCCTGTATGCACGGCATCAGCTTTTTACTGCGGCAATGGAATAGCTGCTCGTCAAATAACGGACGACGCGCATCGCCGCGTTGTTTATCGATTTGCGTCGCTTGCTGCGCAAGCTGGGAAACAATGTGTTCTAAGCGGGTTAAATCCGGCATAAGGTAACAGCTCTGTGAATAAAACGAGGTCCGTGATTAAAACCAGGCCTGGATAGCCAACTTGGCCGCCAGCACAATGACTACGGTGACAAAGACCGGGCGAATAAAGGCGGCCCCAAAGCGAATAGCCGAATGGGCACCAATATAAGCGCCGAACATTAGACACACCCCCATGGTTAAGCCTAGCGCAACATGAATATGGCCCAGCACTGCAAAGGTGATTAAAGACGTCACATTACTGGTGAAGTTCATCGCTTTGGACAGGCCAGAGGCGCGCAGAATGTCCAGTTTATACAGTGCCATATTGGAAACGGTCCAAAAGGCGCCGGTGCCCGGCCCGGCAACCCCGTCATAAAACCCGAGCGCCGTGCCTTGCAGCCATTGTTTGCGGGTTAAGCTGGCACATTTGGCGGGTAATGCGTGTTGATCGCCTTTCGGATGCGGGTGCCAAATGGTGTAGACCGCAGCGGCCAGAATGATGAGCGGCAGCACTTTTTCCAGCCATTCGGTACTGATCATATCGACCACTAACGTCCCGCCCATGGCGCCAAGTAAAGTCGCAACAAAGGAGAGACGCCAGAAAGCAGGAGAGAAGAGTTGTTTGCGGTAGTAGGTCCACGCCGCAGTCGAAGACGCAAAGGTGGCCGCTAATTTGTTGGTACCAAGTGCAATGTGGGGCGGTAAACCGATCGACAACAGGGCCGGGACGGTGAGCATGCCACCACCCCCAGCGACTGCGTCAATAAAACCAGCAAGGAAAGCCACAAGGCCAAGCACGATCCACATACTCGGCTCAATCATCTCAATCATTCATTATTCTTTATTATGGATTATTCAATTACACGCTTAAATGGCGGCAGCGAGTCGAGTAGTGCTTTGCCATAGCGACGGGTGATCACGCGTCGATCTAAGAGGACGACTCTACCAGAATCTTCTTCCTTACGCAGTAAGCGTCCGACGGACTGGATCAGCTTTTTACTCGCTTCTGGCACAGAAATTTGTAAAAACGGGTTTCCGCCACGACTTTCAATGTATTCCGCATGGGCCTCTTCGACGGGTGAGGTCGGCACGGCAAACGGAATTTTTGTAATGATCAAGTTTGTCAGTAGGTTACCTGGTAAATCAAGCCCTTCAGAGAAACTGCCGGTACCAAACAGAATACTGGTTTTGCCTTTTTCACAGTTCTCTTTATGTTTTTTTAGAATGACGTGGCGCGGTTCTTCCCCTTGGATCTGCAAGTGCCACTTGTTCTTTTTGGCAAGCGGGGCCAGCTTCTCGGCGACCTGATTCATTTGCCAGTAAGAAGAGAACAACACCAAACTTGCGGTTTCTCCTTCCAGGTATTCAGGCAGAACGTCAATGAGCAGATCGGTAAACTTCTCAGCTTGCGGCTCCAGCGGTAGCGCCGGGATCACCAAGCGGGCATTGTTTTGATAATCAAACGGAGATGCAAGAGCCAAAAAGCGCGTGGCCTCTTTTTCAAAAATCCCCGCCTGACGGCAGAAGTAGTCAAACTGGTTCAACGCACGCAAGGTCGCTGAAACCAAAATCGATCCGACGGCACGGCTCCACAGCAGTTGGTCCAGACGGTGGCCGACTTCCAGCGGCGAGACTTCCACAATGTAGTCATCTTCACGATCTGGGCTTTTTTCAATCCAGCGTGCCAGTGGGGCGCCTTTGTCTTTGTTTGGCTGTGCCATTAACTGCCAGACTTTTTCCAGATTCTCTAAACGTTGCAGGTAAAAGCCGGATTCAGTCAATGCTTGTTCGCCCAACCGTTGCTGGATTTCGTTGTCTTTGGTGCGTTCGGAGATCAGATCGTGAATTTTGCCCAGCGACTGCAAGGCTTTTTTACTCGCCTCTTTACAGCCTTTGGCTTCTTCTTGTAACCAAGCCGGCAGCTCACCGTGTTCAAAGCGGTAAACCCCATCTTTATTAAATTGTGCCGGATCGATTTGGCTGGCGATTTGGCGTAACGCCGGGATCAGCACGGCAATGTTTTCATTGAGCGTGGTTTGGAAACGGCCAGCCTTTTTGTAATCCGCCAACTCTGCCAGTTTGCCCACAGACTGGTTGAGTTTTTCCAGCCAGTTACAGGCGCCTTTCAGACTGGCGGAGGCAGAAGAAAAGTCACGCGCCACCTGAGGCAGGTGATGGGCTTCATCAATCACATAAATGGTTTTTTCCGGCTCAGGCAAAATAATGCCGCCACCCAGTTCAATGTCGGCCATCAGCAGGGCATGGTTAGCGATGATCACATCGGCTTTTTCCAGGTGCTCACGGGCTTTGGCAAATGGACAATCACGGTGTTTGGGTAGTCCGGCATGGCAGCTGTGTTTGTCTGCCACAATTTGCTGCCAGACGCGATCCGGAATGGTGGTTGGCCAACTGTCGCGGTCACCGTCCCACTTTTTACTCTCGCACGCTTTCAGCATGCGCCTCAAAAGTTCTAAATCTGACTTTTTAGGTTTCTCTTCCCAAAAGCTAACTTGCTGATTGTCATCGGTATTGCAGCTGGCTTCTAATTTATGGTGACAGCAGTAACGCTGGCGGCCTTTGGCCAGAATGAAACTGAAGGATTTTGGGTAGATACGGTTAAACAGCGGCAAATCTTTATTGATCAGCTGTTCTTGTAACGCCACGGTGGCGGTCGAAATCAGGACTTTCTTGTTATTGAACACCGCAAACGGAATCGCCCCCATCAGATAAGAGAGGGATTTACCGATACCCGTCCCGGCTTCTGCGACTAGCATGCGGTGTTTGGCGTGGTATTCCCCGCCTAATGTTTTGGCTATTTCTGCCACCAGATAGTTCTGCGCACGACGAGGAATAAAGTTGTCGAGCTGGTTAGTGAGGTTTTCATAGCACTGCTTGATGTCACTCTTTATCTGGGTATTTAACATTTTTGAAACTTCATAAGGACTGGGCGAGGCATTATAGCACGAACCTCTGATTGTGAGCGGGCGCAGATTTCGTGCAATTGTTGGTTAAAAATGCGAAATACCTCACGAAATGGGATGGAACTCTTTAGCACGGGACTAAGCGCATATTTATAGATCTAAAAATAACCACAAAGTATGGTTTTGCTTGGTTTTTAATTCTGTTTTGTGTCATTTTTTTGCTTTGTTTTGGTTTTTAATGCTGTTTTTTGTGATCATTAAAAAAGTAAATGAGTTCCCTATCAAATAACTTAATTGCTTAAATGTTGTACTGGTCACACTCTAAGTCTTTGATATTGTAATTGTTTGATGTTTTTTTAGGTTTGCTTTAGGTAATTTGACAGCTAGAGGATTCTTCTGTCAGGATGAGCCTCACAAATTACTCCCTCTTTGGACTTTCTTATTGTTCTTTATGTTTTTAAGGAATGATGTAGTCGGGAGAGGAACCAAAAAAAGAAAAGGAATTCTGGAAACAGGAATTCCAGTCAATATAAGAAAAGGCAGTGGATATCATGAAAAAGACTCTTCTAGCACTATCTGTACTAGCAGCGGGTTCTGCACAAGCAGGCATCAACCTATACGACGCAAACGGTGTAACTGTTGACCTATCTGGCGCAGTGGAAGTTCAGTACCTTCAGAACATCCAAGACAAGAACAGCGATGCTGATGCTGGTCTACACCTAGATGACGGTGATCTACAGCTAAACACAACTATCGCTGTTAACGAGCAGCTAAACGTTGTTGCTGGTATCGGTTTCGCATTCGAGAAGCGTGACGTTTCTAACGACGAGCTATGGGCTGGTCTAAGCGGTGACTTCGGTACACTGACTTTCGGTCGTATGCTATACATCTCTGATGACGCAGGCATCGGTAAAGACTACGAGCTAGGTTTCGGTCAGGTTGACTTCGTACAAACTGAAGGTAACGAAGTAATCAAATACGTATTCGACAACGGTCAGTTCTACTTCGGTCTATCTCACGACCTAGACACTGACGGTTCAGGTGCGTCTGACTACCAAAACACTGACGGTACTGTAACTGACGTTCGCCTGGGTGCACGTTTTGCTGACCTTGACGTTCGTGGTTACTACTACACTGGTGATGACATCCAGCGTTCTGCTGACCAAAACGGTAACCCAATCTTCAACTCTGGTACAGACGTAGACGCGTTCAACCTAGAAGCTGAATACGTAATGGGTCAGTTCGCATTCGCAGCATCTTACGGTAACTTTGATTACTCTAACGCGAATGGCGCAACTTACAGCGACATCGACGTAATCGAAGTGAACGGTGCTTACACACTAGGCAAAAACACATTTGCTCTAGGTTACAACCGTGCTGACGATTCTAAGCAAGACGTTGTTACTGACAACGTATACGCGAACGTAACTCACCAGCTTCACAGCAACGTGAAAGTGTACGGTGAACTAGGTTGGGCTGACCAAGACGGTTCTGACCTAGACCTAGGTTACCTAGTAGGTATGGAAGTTAAGTTCTAATCGTCCCTGACGTTTAGGATAACTCCAAAAAAAGCCGCCTTTATGGCGGCTTTTTGCTATCTTGGCTGAGTGATGGGCGAGTACTCACAATAAAAATCTCAAGAAAGGAAAAAATGATGAAAAACTGGGTAATGGCATTGGGTTTGATGGCGCTGCCTGTTGCAGTTCAGGCGGGGGAGTTGGCTGTTGGCGACGGTATTGAACTGTTGGTCGTTGATGGTAAAAAAGTGCAAACCTCATTCTGGTCTGAAACCGCCAGCGTCAATTTGCCTGCCGGTAAACATCAGGTGGTGGTGCGTTTTGATGGTGAACTGAAGGATGGGGCTAAATCGCGTATTTACACCACGCGCCCGTACTTGTTTGAATTGGATGTGCCAGAGCAAGATGCCGAAATTACGTTGCCACGCTTTTCTACCATGTCTCAAGCCAAAGCGTATTTTCAACGTGGTCCAGAATGGACGCTGACTTTTGCCGATGGTACAACACGCACGCTAGAGGCGGTTGAGTTACACGGTAAAGGGTTGGCGGCTTACAGTGATATGGAAGCATTAGTGGCAGACTATAACCGTCAGCAAGGGATCACCTTTGAAGAAGGCTATGCGGTGGATTTAGAAGCCACGGTGGTGGAAGTGACGGAGCAGGGTAAAGTGAACATTACCGGTGAAGCACTGGTACAACTGAAATTGTGGTACACCAAGGCAGATGCGAAAGAAAAAGCAGCGTTTGCCGAGTGGGTGAAAACGCAGCAGTAATGCTCGGTCGTTTTTATCGGTAAAGCGATTTATAGCAAAGGCAGTGAGAGCAGCAATTCACAGCAATAGGCGTGGGCGTCACATACGCCGATTGCTGTGATTGGCTCGTGGCTATTCGTTATAGAACGATGCCGCGAGGCGATTTATTTAGCCGTGCGCGCACAGTGCTTCGTGGTGGTAACGGCTGTGTTCGCGGCAGTCCTGACAGCGTGGCTGCGCCGGATCATCTTCTAGATCGTTCATCGCGATCTCTTCTTCACAATCCACACACAATCCGTACATGCCGAGCTTGATGGAACAAACAGCGGCATCGACTTTCTCCATTCTGACAGCAAGATCAAACAAACGGGGAATGAATGATGATTTCGCCATCACGATAAGCTCACTGAGCTCAGCGGTGTTGATGGTGTCGGCTGACGGTACCAGGGTATGGAGTAACATTTCATTTTTGAGCTCACTGGCACGCAGAGCATGTTCTTGCTCTAAACGCTGCTGCAGCAACTCGAATGCGATATCTGATGTAGTCATAGGATCATCATTATTATTGTCGGTCATTTTAGTCTAAGACGATTTCAGAGTTTGATTGTGATTTGAATCAAATAAATACGGGGTTATGAGCGAATAACCGCATTTTCTCTCGGTTTTTGTGCTGCCCGATCTTGGTTATATTAGCGCGTACACGTCAATATGACACTAACCAAAGGATGGGTATGATGGAACAGGGATACAAAGATCCTTACAGTGCGAAGTATTTTTTCGGCTTGATAGTGGCGCTGGGTTTACCGACGCTACCTGCCAGTCTCACACTGCTTAGCCTCTTTTCTTCATAGGGCTAGGGTGCTAATACGCCGTGCTTCCCCCTGCGGCGTCATTAGTGTGACTGGATAACGGCATTTTTTCTAATGCTCAACCTCCAGCTTCAATCTCCAGCCTCAATCTCTGCCTTTTAATCGATATCTTTCCGTCCGTGATTTCCTTTTCTGAAGGCTTGGTCTCCAACGCAGAACTGATACACTCAAGCTAACTGATGACTCGGATAAAAACGGTATGGTCAAAAAAACACTCTTGTTAGCCTGTGGTTGGGTGTGTGTGGCGTTAGGCCTGCTCGGGGCGTTGTTGCCCCTGTTACCGACGACCCCTTTTTTATTGTTAGCCAGTGCGTGTTTTATGCGCGGCTCTCCACGGCTGAATGCGTGGTTAATGGCACATCCTACATTTGGGCCTGTGTTACACAACTGGCATACCCACCGTGCTGTATCACGCTCTGTGAAACGCAAAGCCAATATCATGATTGTGTTGAGCTTTTCTCTGTCGGTGTACCTTGTGCCGCTATGGTGGCATAAAGCCCTGTTATTGGGGATGTTGACGATATTGCTGGTGTGGTTTAACCGCTTGCCGGCGCGAGAGAATGTGCAAAGTGAGGGCGCTACAGGGCCTGCCCGATGAGTGTTTGTTAACGGGATCATTCATCTGAGGGATGAATCATTGCCAATCCTTGCCCCGTGGGGAGAAAGTCACTACTATTTGACCGGATTTTGTCGGCGGAACCTCTTTCCGCCGTTTTATTTAGATTGAGTTCCTTCCTGCCGGTTGTTGACGCATTGAGGGAACGCGGAAATGATTATGACTCAAGAAAAACTCGCGTTGATCAAAAACAGTATCAAATCTATCCCTGACTACCCAAAACCAGGCATCTTGTTCCGTGATGTGACCAGCCTGATGGAAAACCCAGAGGCATACCGTGCCACTATGCAGGTATTGGTTGAGCAGTACAAAGACAGCGGTATCACCAAAGTGATCGGTACTGAAGCGCGTGGTTTCCTGTTTGGTGCGCCTCTGGCACTGGAGTTGGGCGTAGGTTTCGTGCCTGTTCGTAAGCCGGGTAAACTGCCACGTGAAGTGATTGGCGAAAGCTATGAGCTAGAATATGGTCAGGACACACTGGAAATTCACGTGGATGCGATCAGCGAAGGCGACAAAGTGCTGTTGGTCGATGATCTGCTAGCGACTGGCGGGACTATCGAAGCGACCACGAAACTGGTACGTCGTTTGGGTGGTGTGGTTGAAGATGCGGCATTTGTGATCAACCTGCCTGAAATCGGTGGTGAGACACGTTTGAAAGGCCTAGGCCTGAACGTCTTCAGCATTTGTGATTTCGACGGTCATTAATCACGTCTCCTCCCTCAATTAGCCAGTCTGATTGCGTACCGCAGGCGGCTGGCTAATCATTGGGCGCTCAACACCGCGTCCTCTCGCTCAAAGATCCTCCCTGTGCTAGCATTGAGTTCTTGATTCTGTAAGGTTAGTTAACATGAGTTATCAGGTTCTGGCTCGTAAATGGCGCCCGCACCAGTTTGACGATGTGGTGGGACAATCCCACGTCTTAACGGCATTAGCCAATGCGTTGGCTCACAATCGTCTCCATCACGCCTATTTATTCAGTGGCACGCGAGGAGTGGGTAAAACCACCATCGCCCGTATTTTTGCCAAAGGCTTGAACTGTGAGCAAGGTATCACGGCGTCACCGTGTGGTCAGTGTGAAACATGTCGTGAAATCGACGAAGGCCGTTTTGTTGATCTGTTAGAGATCGATGCGGCGTCACGCACCAAGGTAGAAGACACCCGTGATCTGCTCGATAACGTGCAGTACAAACCGGCGCGTGGCCGTTTCAAAGTGTACCTGATTGACGAAGTGCACATGTTGTCTCGTCACAGCTTTAACGCCTTGCTGAAAACCCTTGAAGAGCCGCCGGAATACGTGAAGTTTATTCTGGCGACCACGGATCCTCAGAAACTGCCCGTGACCATTTTGTCGCGCTGT
Organism: Photobacterium aphoticum; assembly: GCF_001029435.1. Taxonomy (GTDB): domain Bacteria; phylum Pseudomonadota; class Gammaproteobacteria; order Enterobacterales; family Vibrionaceae; genus Photobacterium; species Photobacterium aphoticum. Next base: position 83,614 of record NZ_LDOV01000025.1, read on the forward strand.
CTGCAGTTTCATCTTAAGCATCTGGACAATACCCAGATCCAAACCCAGCTAGAGCATGTACTGACCGAAGAGCAGGTGAGCTTTGAACCTCGTGCATTAAGCTTGTTAGCCCGCGCGGCAGAAGGGTCAATGCGTGATGCATTGAGCCTGACAGATCAGGCGATTGCATTGGGTAATGGCCAAGTGCAGGCGGATGCAGTCTCTACCATGTTGGGGACACTCAATACCGAGCAAGCGTTATACCTGCTGGAAGCGGTAGCTCAAGGCACGGCAGAGCCAGCGATGGCTTGTTTGGAAGAGTTGGCCGGCATTGGTGTGGAATGGGACAGTTTGTTGCGTGAATTAGCGGCACAATTGCACCGCGTAGCCATGCATCAAGCGTTACCGGCTTCACTGGATGAGAGTGCGCCAGATGCCGAGCGTATTGTGGCGCTGAGCCAATCTGTCTCGCCGCAAGAAGTGCAGTTGTGTTACCAGATTGCCCTGCAAGGTCGTCAGGATTTGGCGTTTGCCCCTGATGGTCGTACCGGCTTAGAAATGGTACTGCTGCGCATGTTGGCGTTCCGTCCGGTCTCGGTCTCTGCGATGGCCCCTCAGCCTATCGCGGTGCCTGCCACACAACCGGCTTCGCCTGCGCCTTCAACGTCTTCTTTGCCACAGAGCGGCGCGCCACAAGGCATTGAGCGTGTGCAGGCACTGAAAGCGCAAATGCAGCAGCCTCAGCAACAAGCGGCGATGCCGCAAGCACAACCATCGTCTCCTCAACAGCAGGGGCAGCAGTACGCACCGGTACAACAGGCGTACGGTGAGCAGCCTGCAACGGGACAATCTACGATGGGACAATCTACACCGCAGGCGCACGGGATGCCGTCTCAAGGTATGTCGGCCCAGCCGTCAACATACCCGCAGCACGATTACGGACAGCCTGTTCAGTCACAAGCTGTGCCGTCGCAGCCAGCACAACAAGCTGCGCCGCAACCGGCAGCACCGTCAGCGGCATCCGGGCTACTTGCGGCGCGCAATAAGCTGCGCAGTCAAACCAAACGTGATGGCAATGAACCGTCGCACGGAAAAAAGGCTGAACCGGTACAGACGAAAAAAGTCGCATCCAGCGTGTTAGATCGTATTGCGAGTAAGCAAAACGGCTCAAGCTTCACGCCGCCAGCGATGTCGGTACCGGGCACTTCAGGTGCGCCTTCTACGTCAGACACACCGGCGACCCCGGAAGAATACCAGTGGCGCCCAACGGTTGCGCCACAAGCGGGTGAGGCACAAGCTGTCGCCCCGACCAAACTGAAACAAGCGTTGGAGCATGAAAAGACACCTGAGATGGTGAAAGTGCTTGTCAATGAAGCGGCAAAACAGGATAGTTGGTCGGATTGGGTGACCCAGCTGGAAGTGGGCCGTATGGTTCAGCAGCTGGCCTTGAATTCATCGTTTACCCGTAACGGCGGGGCGGTGACGTTGCATTTGCGTCCGTCGCAGAAGCATTTAGATACCCCGAAAGCCCGTGAACAGTTAGAAATCGCACTGGCTGATCGTTTGAATGAGCCGGTGTCGCTAGACATCGTATTGAGTGATGAAGGGCGCTCGCCGTTAGAATGGCGAGAGGCGCTTTATCAGGAAAAATTGGAACTGGCCAAGCAAAGTTTGCAGGCCGATCCTAACGTGAACTTTATTTGTCAGCGTTTTGCCGCTGTACTGGATGAAGAAAGCGTAAGACCCTTATAAATTAACCAGACCACAGAGAGAGAAGATATGTTTGGTAAAGGCGGTATGGCTAACATGATGAAGCAGGCGCAGCAGATGCAAGAGCGCATGCAGAAGATGCAGGAAGAGATCGCAAATATGGAAGTGACTGGCGAGTCTGGTGCTGGCCTGGTCAAAGTGACTCTAACTGGTAGCCACAGTGTACGTCGCGTTGACATCGACGACAGCCTGATGGAAGACGACAAAGACATGCTAGAAGACTTGATTGCTGCGGCTTTCAACGACGCTGCTCGTCGCATCGAAGAAGCGCAGAAAGAAAAAATGGCAAGCGTAACTGGCGGTATGAACCTGCCAGCTGGCTTTAAAATGCCATTCTAATTAATGCGTACCAGTCACTTACTGGAACAATTGATGGAGGCCTTACGTTGTCTGCCTGGGGTTGGCCCCAAGTCAGCACAGCGTATGGCCTTCAGTTTGTTACAGCGCAATCGTCAGGGCGGCCTGCAACTAGCAGACGCACTGAATAAGGCCATGACAGAGATTGGCCACTGCCGTGATTGCCGTACCTTCACCGAAGAAGACGTGTGTGCCATTTGTGCCAATCCGCGTCGTCAGGAAAATGGTCAGATCTGCGTGGTGGAAAGCCCGGCAGATATCGTAGCGGTTGAATCCACCGGCCAGTTTTCCGGTCGTTACTTCGTGTTGATGGGGCACCTGTCACCGCTTGATGGCATTGGCCCGTCGGATATCGGTTTGGATACGTTGGAATTTCGTATGCAGAGCGAAGCGATGAGTGAGTTGATTTTGGCGACCAACCCGACAGTAGAAGGGGAAGCCACAGCGCACTATATTGCCGAGCTGTGCAGTGAATACGACATTCCGGCGACGCGTATCGCACACGGTGTGCCTGTGGGCGGTGAGCTGGAGCTGGTGGACGGCACAACCTTGTCGCACTCTTTGGCAGGGCGACAAAAGTTGTACTGATGGCCACGGTAAACGTCGTTATCGTCAGGCAAAATACAAAAATACCCATACTGACCGAGGTCGGCATGGGTATTTTTTTATCTGCGCTTTATGGGTCTCAGCCAGTATTGACCGTTCTGAACGTGTCTCCGATCGGTTTGCTTGGCGAGGTTACAGCGCAAACAGGATGTTGGAACCATAGGTCAAACTGGTCAGCAAAATCGCTTTCTCATTCAATATATCGATACGACGGCTTTGCTGGGCATCCATGCGATAGATCTGTTTGATAATGGCCAGATGCTCTGGTTTGAAGTCCTGGTTTTGCCCTGAGGTGATGTCTTTAAACTCCAGCGGCTCGGTTAACAGGTAGCCGCCACTGATATCCCATTGGCCGGACTCCGACATGTGCAGAGTCAGCGGTTTTTCCTCGTCACTGTACAGGTTCACCAGCGTAATGCGGGAATAGGTGTGGTTTGGCAGGTACACCACATGGCTGTTTTGCTCCACGCGGCGCAGCATACCCAAATCTTCCAGTTCGGTTGCTTCAATGTGGCTGGTGCTGATGCTTTGCCACTCTTTTGACATCAACAACTGTGACTGCTTGTAGTCACCAGAAAAATACAGCCAGCTACTGAATACGACAGACAGGGCCAGCGCAATAAAGGCGATGTAGCGGCCCAGACGACTCAGCATTGACGGGGTGTGAGAAGTTACTGACATATGGTGGTATTGTCCTTTTGGCTGGTTAACAGGCGTAAGGTCACGTTCTCACTGGGACGTTGGCTTGAATGTACATAGTTGAGCCAAATCTGGCTGTTCTGGCCGCCAGTGGCAATCACTTCGATAGGACGTTTGTCATCCGGGTGGTGAGCGATATAGCGTTCCACGCACTGGGTGATCAACGGCTGCCAAGGCGTTAAATCCGGGTTACTGATCGGCACCAGGATCGGTACCTCTTCCACTTGAAGGATCGGCGTAAAGGCCGCTGATTTTGGCGGCAGCGCTTGGTTGACCCAAATTGGCAGAATAAAGGCGATCAGTAATGCGATGACAGAGCCAAAGAACCAAGTGCGCGAGGCCGGAGTTGACGCGCCCTGCGGGTGTTCTGTATGGCGCGATGTAGCAAAATGGACGGCCGCACGAGTCGGCGTATGCGTCGCATTTACCGCGCTGTGCGTCTCATTCTGGCAATCTGTGGTCTCTGCCGAGGTCGGTGCATCCATATCGGCGTCGGCGTCTGTGGTCGACGGGACTTGAGCGCAAGGCGTGTTGACAATCGCTTCCACCGGCGCAATTAACTGATAGCCGCGCTTAGGGACGGTTTTGATAAATTCAGGGGATTTAGTGGAATCTTTCAGTGCTTTACGCAGTGTCGAGATCGCTTGAGTCAGGCTGGAATCATCCACCTCAAAACCCTGCTCGCGCCAGACGTAGTCGTGCAGGCGAGTACGAGTGACAATGGTACCTTCCGCGTCGATCAGCAAACCCAGAGCACGGCTTTCATTGCTGCCAAGGCGTGTGATTTCATCATCTTCAAACTGGTCAATCAGGCTGTTGTCATGGGGGATAAAGACAAAGCGCTGACCAATCAAAAATTTGTGTTCATTTGTGTTCATAATAGAGCCTTTGAGCATTACGCGAGACGATATATAGCACGTCCAGCCTGAATCCCTTCTGAATATAAAAAAATAAAAAACACCTCAAAAAATACCTTTAAAAAATATAAACCATATAAAAGTACGGTTTGAGGTTGAATTTGTTGGTATCGCCCTTATCTCTATGGGTAATGAAAAAAGGAAGCGCGGCCGGAGTGGCTGCCGAGCGTGACGACACGCCTTCCTTCGTCTGTTTACGTGTCCTGTTTCGGAGTTGAAATGAGCGAGCAAACTATCCACAACGATCAAGAAACCCACAACAATAAAGAAACCCGTGGCTTTCAGTCTGAAGTGAAGCAACTGCTTCAGTTGATGATCCATTCTCTTTACTCGAATAAAGAGATTTTCTTACGTGAGTTAATTTCAAACGCTTCAGATGCCGCCGATAAGCTACGTTTCCGTGCGCTGTCACAACCTGATTTGTACGAGAACGATGCCGAATTGGGTGTGAAGCTGTCTTTCAATGAGCAAGCCGGCACGCTGACCATTTCGGATAACGGGATCGGTATGACCCGTGAAGACGTGATTGAACATCTGGGTACTATCGCAAAATCCGGTACCAAAGATTTCTTTGCCAAACTGAGCGAAGAAGAAACCAAAGATTCTCAGCTGATCGGCCAGTTCGGTGTGGGCTTCTATTCTGCTTTTATCGTGGCGGATTCAGTGACGGTGAACACCCGTGCAGCGGGCGTACCGGCGGATCAGGCCGTGTCATGGCAATCAGCGGGTGAAGGTGATTACACCGTCGAAGATATCGAAAAAGCCAGCCGTGGTACGGAAATCATTCTGCACCTGCGTGAAGACGACAAAGAGTTCCTGAGCGAATACCGTCTGCGCGACATCATCAGTAAGTATTCTGATCACATCGGCATTCCGGTGCAGATCCAAACCATCGAACGCGATGAAGAAGGCAAAGAAACCGGCCGTAAGTGGGAGCAAATCAACAAGGCACAAGCCCTGTGGACGCGCAACAAGTCGGACATCAGCGAAGAAGAATACAAAGAGTTCTACAAGCATGTGTCTCATGACTTTGCTGAGCCACTGACGTGGAGCCACAACCGTGTTGAAGGTAAGCAGGACTACACCAGCTTGCTGTACATCCCATCCAAAGCACCGTGGGATCTGTACAACCGTGACAGCAAGCATGGCCTGAAACTGTACGTACAACGCGTATTCATCATGGATGACGCGGAGCAGTTCATGCCGTCTTACCTGCGTTTCATGCGCGGTTTGATTGACTCAAACGATCTGCCTCTGAACGTCTCCCGTGAAATTCTGCAGGACAACAAAGTGACGCAGTCACTGCGTAAAGCCTGTACCAAACGCGCATTGACCATGATGGAGCGTTTGGCGAACAATGACGCAGAAAAATACCAGACCCTGTGGAATGAATTTGGCCAAGTGCTAAAAGAAGGCCCGGTGGAAGATTTCGCGAACCGCGAGAAAATCGCCAAGCTGTTGCGCTTTAGCTCGACCCATGCGGAAACCCTTGAGCAAACGGTGTCACTGACGGACTACGTGTCGCGTATGAAAGAAGGCCAAGAGAAGATTTACTTCCTGACGGCAGACAGCTTCACGGCGGCGAAGAACAGCCCGCACCTTGAGCAGTTCCGTGCTAAAGGCTTGGAAGTGATCCTGATGCACGATCGCATCGACGAGTGGTTGATGGGTCACCTGCCTGAGTTTGAAGGTAAAGCCTTCCAGGCGATCACCAAAGCGGATCTGGATCTGTCGGCGTTTGAAGACGACGCAGAAAAAGAAAAGCACAAAGAAACTGAAGAAGCGTTCCAATCTGTGGTTGAGCGCACGAAAGCCTACTTGGGCGATCGTGTGAAAGATGTTCGTACCACGTTCAAGCTGAAAGACACCCCAGCGGTTGTTGTGACAGACGAGAACGAGATGGGGACGCAGATGGCGAAACTGCTGGCCGCAGCAGGTCATGACGCACCGGAAGTGAAGTACATCTTTGAGCTGAACCCTGAGCACGCCTTGATCACTAAGATGGCAGATGAAGCGGACGAAGAAGTGTTTGGCCGTTGGGTAGAAATGTTGTTGGGTCAGGCGATGCTGGCAGAAAAAGGCAGCATGGACGATCCATCCCAGTTCTTGGCAGCCGTCAATAAACTATTGGCGTAAGCCAAATGATGAAGGCGGTGGGACTAAGGTCTAATCGCCTTCAATATTGCTCTAAATGTATGCTGATACAGCGTGAAATCTTGGGTTGACCGCATGAAGACAGCGGTGTCAGGCTTGCGACGTAACGCTAATCAGTGTATTTTCCATTTTTTAAAAATGGTTGAAACGCCATTCAAACTTAAGGGGATCAAGATGCGCATCATTCTTCTGGGCGCTCCAGGTGCAGGTAAAGGTACTCAGGCACAATTCATCATGGAGAAATTTGGTATTCCACAAATTTCAACCGGTGACATGCTACGTGCAGCAATCAAAGCTGGTACTGAGCTAGGCAAACAAGCAAAATCCGTTATCGATGCTGGCCAGCTAGTGTCTGACGACATCATCCTTGGTCTGGTTAAAGAGCGTATCGCTGAAGACGATTGTGCTAAAGGCTTCCTACTAGACGGTTTCCCACGTACGATCCCTCAGGCTGACGGCCTGAAAGAAATCGGCGTAGAAGTGGATTACGTGATCGAGTTCGACGTGGCTGACGATGTGATCGTTGAGCGTATGGCGGGTCGTCGTGCACACCTACCATCTGGCCGTACTTACCACGCTATCTACAACCCACCAAAGGTTGAAGGTAAAGATGACGTAACCGGTGAAGATCTTGTGATCCGTGAAGATGACAAAGAAGAAACCGTACGTGCACGTCTAGGCGTATACCACAGCCAAACTGCACCGCTAATCGCTTACTACGGTAAAGAAGCAGAAGCGGGCAACACCAAGTACCTGAAATTCGACGGTACTCAGCCTGTTGCAGTTGTAAGCGCAGAGCTAGAAAAAGCACTGGCTTAATTATTGTTCCATTGCCTTCGCGCAATGTTGCAACCCATATGAACGGGGTGATCGGTAACGATCACCCCGTTTTTTTTGATCGAATGGGGAAGTGGTCGGGTATAAAGCAAACAGCCGAATAAGCCTTGAGCAAACAGGGCGATGTGATATAACTGACTGATAAGAAACTGATACAGTGGGCACGACAAGGTGCCGGCTTGACGTATGAAGGATGCTATGAGCGAACAAAGCCCAACAACGACGACCGACCGTGCGCAATACGGCGTATTACTGGTGAATCTGGGAACGCCGGATGAAGCCACACCTGCTGGCGTGAAGCGCTTTTTGTCTGAATTTTTACATGATCAGCGTGTGGTGGATATGACCCGCTGGTTATGGTGTCCACTGCTGCACGGGGTGATTTTGCCGGTGCGTTCCCCGAAAGTCGCCAAACTGTATCAGGCGGTGTGGATGGATGAGGGATCACCATTGATGGTGTACTCAAAACGTCAGCAGCAGCAATTAGCTCAGATGCTGGATGTGCCTGTCGAGCTGGGGATGACTTACGGCAATCCGAGTATTGCTTCTGGCTTAGCCGCGCTAAAAGCGCAAGGCTGTGAAAAAGTGTTGGTGTTGCCGCTGTACCCGCAGTATTCGCGCACCACCACGGCGGCGGTGTTTGATAAGGTCGCCAAGGTGCTTAAAGCACAAGCGGATATTCCAGAGTTGCGTTTTGTGAATCAGTATTTTGACCACCCGGCTTACATTGAAGCGTTGGCGGGGTCGGTGAGTGCATTCTGGGCGGAGCACGGTGAGCCGGATTACCTGCTGTGTTCTTACCACGGGATCCCGAAGCGCTACGCGGATAATGGCGATCCGTATCCGGAGCACTGTAGCGGTACCACGGCGTTATTGGCGGAAAAACTGGCCTTGCCTCAGGATAAAATGAGCATGAGCTATCAGTCTATTTTCGGCCGTGAAGAATGGCTGAAACCGTACACCGAAGGCACCATCAAAGCACTGGCAGAAAAAGGCATTAAACGCTTGGATGTGATTTGCCCGGCTTTCTCGGTGGACTGTTTGGAAACGCTGGAAGAAATCGCCGAAGAATGCAAAGCGGTCTTCCTGGCAGCAGGGGGCGAGCGCTTAAATCTGATCCCGTGTTTGAACGATGATCCGGCACATATTGCCCTGATGGCTCAACTGGTAGAACAGCATACCCAAGGCTGGTAACCGTTTGTGAAGACGGGACAAATTACCTAAAAGTGTCCCGTAAACGGCGAATTTGGCATTTAAGCTCTCATTCTCGATGAGAGCTTTTGCTTTTCTGTTCTATATTCTGTGATAGAATTCGCAAAAATTTCTCAACTGACAGCGCATTGACATGAAATTTCCAGGCCAACGCAAATCCAAGCATTACTTCCCAGTACATGCTCGTGATCCACTTATTAGTCAAACCAAGCAAGAAAAGCGACTAACACGCACGCACATTGTCGGTATTGATCAGACTTTGGTTGATATTGAAGCTTGTGTGGATGATGAATTCCTGGAGCGCTATGGGCTGAGCAAAGGCCATTCATTGGTGATCACTGATGAAAAAGCTGAAGCACTGTACCAAGAGCTGAAAGAGAATGATCTGATCAGCCATGAGTTTGCAGGTGGTACGATCGGTAACACACTGCACAACTACTCTGTACTGGCTGATGACAAGTCCGTGCTATTGGGCGTGATGAGTAAAGACATTGAGATCGGTAGCTACGCATACCGTTACCTGTGTAACACATCAAGCCGTATGGACATGAACTACCTGCAACCGGTAGAAGGTCCAATTGGTCGTTGTTTCGCGCTGATCTCGAAAGAAGGTGAGCGTACGTTTGCGATCAACGAAGGGCGTATGAACCAGCTAGACCCATCAAGCATCCCTGAAGCGGTGTTTGAAAGTGCGTCGGCATTGGTACTGACGGCTTACTTGGTTCGTTGTAAAGAAGGCGACCCAATGCCTGCAGCGACCATGAAAGCGATCGAATACGCGAAAAAATACGACGTGCCAGTGGTACTGACACTGGGTACCAAGTTCGTGATTGAAGACGATCCACAGTGGTGGCGTGACTTCTTGCGTGATCACGTGACTGTGGTTGCGATGAACGAAGACGAGGCTGAAGCCCTAACCGGTGAAAGTGATCCGCTATTGGCGTCTGAGCAGACCCTTGAGTGGGTTGATTTGGTACTGTGCACGGCAGGCCCTGTGGGTCTGTACACCGCCGGTTACACCGAAGATGAAGCGAAGCGTGAAACCAGTCTGCACCTGCTACCAGGTGACATTCCTGAGTTTAACCGCTACGAATTCAGCCGTCCGATGCTAAAAGCAGACTGTACGACACCGATTAAAGTGTACTCACACATTTCACCGTACATGGGTGGTCCTGAGCGTATCAAGAACACCAACGGTGCCGGTGACGGTGCGTTGTCTGCACTGCTGCACGACATGTCTGCAAATCGTTACCACCGCGAGAACGTGCCAAAGTCGAGCAAGCATCAGTTTGACTTCCTGACGTACTCTTCATTCTCTCAGATCTGTCTGTACTCGAACCGTGTAAGTTACGAAGTACTGGCACAGCACTCACCACGTTTGTCTCGTGGTCTGCCTGAGCGTGAAGACAGCCTGGAAGAGGCATACTGGGAGCGTTAATTCGCCCGGCGGCTTGTTCCGCGACACAAGGTATACCGTGAAAGAGAGCCCATTGTGGCTCTCTTTTTTTATGTCTATTGGTTGGCATTTCTGTATGCGAAGTGCGGCAAAGTCACGTTTTCCTCTCTTCTTTCTTGCTTTTCCTCGTTCCCCCTGCATGTGTTTTTTTGCTCTTCTTGTGATCGTTTTAGCAAAAAAAAGTAATTATTTGTCCTGCCAATAGTTAGAAAAATACCTTTTCCGCATCTACGCTTATTTTGCTACATCAATAAGGACATGGAGAAGAATATGAAGAAAAATGCAGTGGCAATCGCATTAGCTGGGATGATGTTTTCGCCGGCACTTTGGGCAGGTGTGGATTTGCCTGAAGGGACGCAAGAGTTTGGTTTGCAGGGGAGTCTCGATCTGGATTACGTCGATGACTATTTGTTTGTCTTAAATACCTCGTATGGGTACTTCATCTACGATGACTGGGAAATTGGTGCGGTGCTGGATGTCAGCATGAGTGACAGCAACAAACAATTCCAGTTTGGTGGTTTCACCGAATACAACTTCACCAATACCTCGAACTGGGTGCCGTACCTTGGGGCTGCCGCACAGTTAGCGAACCTGTCGGGTGATGGTGACGATTTGGATTTTGATGTGGAAGACGTGACCGCACTAAACATCAAACTGTCCGGCGGGGTGAAGTATTTCATTAACCCGCATGTCGCCATCAGTGCAGAGGTGAACTACAACATCTCAACCGATGATATCAATGTCAGCAAAGACGGGCTGGAAGACAGCTTCACGCGTTTTGTGTTTGGTACCCGTTTCTACTTTTAATCGCATCCTATGACGCATAAAAAAACAGCGAGGGCCTAGGCACTCGCTGTTTGTCGTTAGTGATGTTGTTGTTCGTACTTTCTGTACTTTTTATTGTTGCCTCTGTTTGTCAGAGTGCTTTCTACACGTCGTTAAGACAGTCGTAAATTCAGTCAGTTCGCATTTCACTGCATGTTATTTGCCGGCTGCGTATGCTTCGTTGTGCACCGCGGCTACCGCACGGCCTGAAGGGTCGGCACTGTTTTTAAAGCTCTCGTCCCACTCAATCGCTTTGGCACTGGAGCAGGCGATAGACGGGCCGCCCGGTACACATTTTGCTGCGTCTTCCAATGGGAACAGCTCTTCAAAGATCTCACGGTACACATACGCTTCTTTGGTGGTTGGCGTGTTGTACGGGAAGCGGAACTTAGCCGTTTCCAATTGCTGATCAGAGACTTTCTCTGCCGCCACGTCTTTCAACGTATCAATCCAGCTGTAGCCCACACCATCAGAGAATTGCTCTTTTTGACGCCATGCCACAGATTCTGGCAGGTAATGGCCAAAGCATTCACGTAGAATGTGTTTTTCCATCTTGCCGTTGCCACACATCTTGTCTTCAGGGTTCAGGCGCATCGCCACTTCCAAGAACTCTTTATCCAAGAAAGGTACGCGGGCTTCAATCCCCCAAGCTGCCATGGATTTGTTGGCACGGGCACAGTCAAACATGTTCAGTGCCAGTAGCTTACGTACGGTTTCTTCGTGGAACTCTTTGGCATTCGGTGCTTTGTGGAAGTACAGGTAGCCACCAAAGACTTCGTCCGCGCCTTCACCAGAGAGCACCATTTTGATCCCCATCGCACGGATCTTACGTGACATCAGGTACATCGGTGTGGAGGCTCGGATGGTGGTCACATCATAGGTTTCGATGTGGTAAATCACATCACGGATTGCATCCAAGCCTTCTTGTACGGTGTACGTCAGTTCATGGTGAACGGTACCAATATGGTCAGCCACTTTCTTGGCGGCTTTCAGATCTGGTGCACCTTCTAAACCAATGGCAAAAGAGTGCAGGGTTGGCCACCAGGCTTGTGATTGCTCGTCATCTTCAATACGACGGGCGGCAAATTTCTTGGTAATGGCAGAGATCACCGAGGAATCCAGACCGCCAGACAGTAACACACCGTAAGGCACGTCAGTCATCAACTGGCGTTTTACCGCACCTTCAAGGGCATCAGTCAGCGCCACTTTATCGGTCTGGGCGTCGGCCACCGTGTCAAATTCCATCCAGTCACGCTTGTAGTAACGCACGGGTTCACCCGCTTTACTCCACAGGAAATGGCCCGGAGGAAATTCACTGATGCTCTTACACACAGGCACTAGGGCTTTCATTTCTGAGGCGACGTAGTAGTTACCGTGCTCGTCATAGCCGTGATACAGCGGAATGATACCGATATGATCGCGACCGATCAGGTAAGCGTCTTCTTGCTCGTCATACAGAATGAAACCGAAGATACCGTTCAGGTAATCCAGCAGCTCAGGGCCTTTTTCTTTGTACAGCGCCAGAATGATTTCACAGTCAGATTCGGTCTGAAACGGGTAATCGGGTGCAAACTCGGCGCGGAGTTCTTTGTGATTGTAGATCTCACCATTGACGGCCAACACATGGCTCTTATCAGCGTTATACAGTGGCTGCTCACCGCTGTTCAGATCGACAATCGCAAGGCGCTCATGCACCAAAATGGCTTTGTCAGATGAATAGATACCGGACCAATCCGGACCGCGATGACGCATTTTTTTCGACATTTCCAGCGCGGTAGCGCGTAATGCGGTTGCATCACTCTTGATGTCTAAGATGCCAAATACTGAACACATACTTCCTACCCCAAACGTTATGATTATGAATGGCTCACTGTGGTGGCTGACAGCATGTGGCTGAAAAAGGGTTGTAAACAGATACAACTTGGCCACAACAGACTCACCGTTTCCTTGTTTGTTAAAATTGCGTATCCAACAATGAAATGCAACCAAAAACCGCAATTCAATATACAAAGAGGCTTTGCGATGAATATTATTTAATAAATCTAGATTTAACTGAATATTTTCTATGGTAGGTCGGTTTTTTACGCAGAAAAACAAACGGCAGCCGAAGCTGCCGTTGAGGTGAGGGGGCGTGAAGAAAATGACCGCCATGGGGGGATACCGAGTCATAAGTTGCCGTTATAAGCTGCGACCCGGTCAGTCCGTTTAGATCTTAGTGGCCGGTATTTTTGCCGATTGGCAGTGTAACGGCTGAATATTCGGGATCAGGTGATCACACACGTGGCGGGCAAATCCACTGCCTGCTTCGTTGTAGATATTGAAAGCGGCATCCACTCCAAGGGCGTACAGGGCGTCTTCATCATCTTCATACTTGGCAATGGCGGCAATTTGACCTTTATAGTGACGCTCACGGATTTGCTCAAGGGCAAAGCTGTTGGCCTGACTGTGTGGCATGGCGAGCAAAATAAGCTGTGTGTTGTGTTTGGATATCACCCGTGCCCAGAAATCGGGGTCGGTAGCATCGCCGTGGATCACGCAGCGGCCTTGCTCACGGTGTAAGGCCACGGACTCTTCACGGGTTTCAATCCCGATCACTTGTTCGCCGTAACGGCTGACCAATTCATCGTACGCGCCGCTGCCGATACGGCCCATGCCTAAGATCAGCACTTTCTTATCGCCCAAGTCGATTAAGCGATCGTTCGGGTTCAGGCGATCAGGTTCAAATTCTTTCAGCCATTTGGCGGCATCTTTGTAGAGACGATGGCCGAGACTGTTGAGCGGAGCGGCGATCAGGAACGACAGCGAGACCGCAATGGCGATGGCCACCAGAAAACTGCCCGGCAGCATACCCATGTTATAGGCCAGTCCGCCCACAATCAGGCCAAACTCACTGTAATTAAACAGGGTCAGGGTACCCAGCAGTGAGGTACGTACACGGTAACGGAACAGATTGAAGATCACGTAGTAGAGGATGCCTTTGAGCGGCAGCAGTACCAGTAATATCAATGCCATGAATAAGCCGTCCCAGGTTGGTTTCTCTGACAGGCCAATGTTGAGGAAGAAGCAGACCAGTAACAGCTCCTTCAGATTGAACAGGGATTTGGACATTTCAGAGGTTTTCGGGTGGCCTGCCAGCATCATACCGACAATCAAGGCACCCAAGTCCGCTTTCATACCGACGGCTTCAAACAGACCGGAGCCGGCCACCAGTGCCAGGAAAATCCCGTACAGCACCAACATTTCCCCGTGGCCGGCACGGTCGAGAATACGGAACAGAGAAGGACGTAGAAGCGGCAGCGCAAACAAGGCGAGGGCGGTGATCTCTGGTACTTTCCCGGTCGAGACGGTTAGGAAGATAACGGCAAAGATGTCCTGCATGACCAAAATACCGATGGCCAGTGTGCCGTAGGTGGCATTGAGTTCACCTTTTTCCTGCAGGGCTTTAATGGCAAACACGGTACTGGAGAAGGACAGGGCAAAGCCCATTAAGGCCAACTGGCTGATGTCCAGATCGGCCATCATGCCAATGCCTAATTGTTTAAGTACCAGTAGGGCAAGGGTGAATAATCCGGTGGTGAGGACATTGTGCAGTGTGGCACCGCCCCAAATCTCTTTGGCCAGCAGGGTGCGAATATCTAACTTAAGGCCGATAGAGAACAGCAGTAAGGTCACACCGAGATCGGCAAGGGTCGATAAGGTTGCTGTCGATTGGTAACCCGCAGTGTTGAGTGCAAAGCCCGCGACTAAGAAGCCGACGAGTGGGGGAAGTTTGCAACGAAGGGCAAGAAAGCCGGCCAGAAAGGCCGCGATGATGTAGACAAGTTCCATTGCAGGTTGACGTCCTTTTACTGAGTAGAGAGGGGGGAACCTCTGCGCATTGATGCAGGAATATAGCATAAGGGGCATGTTCCTGTCCGGAACATGCCCCTTGAAATTGTTACAAATTGAGTGACTTACCGTAACAAAATAGATCGTGTCGCGTTATTCTTCCAATAAGCGCTGCAGCAGTACACCGTTCAGCATGGCACGTTTAATCATCGAGAACGCGCCAATGGTTGGCTGGGTGTAGAGCTCAGAGACGACAATCGGCAGATCTTTGTTAAAGGTAGACAGCGATTGGGTTTCCACGCAGCGACGGATCGCCGGGAACACCACGTCTTTGGCATGGGTAATGTTACCCGCCACCACAATTTTTTGCGGGTTGAATAAATTGATGGTCATCGCCAGGGCTTTGCCCAGTTGATTGCCGACCTTAATTAAGGCCTGACTGGCTAACTCATCACCTTTATTGGCGGCGTCACAAATGGCCGGCATGGTGAGTGATTCCAGATCTTGTAGGCTGCTTGGGTAGCCCTGATCAAGCAAGTCTTGAATATGGCGCATGATAGCCGGATCGGCGGCCACGGTTTCTAAACAGCCAAAGTTACCGCATTGGCATTTGTCGCCCAGCGGATCAATTTGGATGTGGCCGATTTCGCCGACGTTGCGGTTTGTGCCCAAGAAGACTTGGCCGTTAACGATGATCCCCGCACCGGTACCGTGATGCACACTGACCAGAATGGAGTCTTTGCAGTCGCGGCTGGCACCAAAGTAGTGCTCTGCCAACGCAAGGCCACGAATGTCGTTACCCACAAAACAGGCTACGCCGTATTTGTCGGTGATGATGTCCGCCAGCGGCAGGTTATCGACCTCAATGTTTGGCATGTATTCGACAATGCCTTTTTCCGGGTCAATCAAACCTGGCAGGGTGATACCGAACGCCACTAATTCGCGCATTGCGCTTTGGTGTTCGTTGATAAACTGGCGAATGTGTTCAAGCAGGCCATCCACCAACACTTGTTGGTTGTGGTAGCTGAAAGGGTGGGCGGTGCCGGCGATGTATTTACCGCTCAGATCATAGAGCGTGATTTCGATGTAGTTACGACCCAAGCGGATCGCAATAGAATGGAACGGGGCCGATTCTGTGGTCAGTGAGATCGCACGTCGGCCACCGGTAGACGCTTGCTGAGCGACCTCTTTAATGAGGCCGCGTTCTAGCAATTGGCGGGTAATTTTAGTAACGCTTGCAGGCGCAAGCTGACTCACATCAGCAACCTGGATACGTGAGATTGGGCCTTGTAAGTCAATGAGCCGGTAAACCGCTGCACTGTTCAGCTGCTTTACCAGATCTACATTACCAATTTGTCCGCCAGTCATAATTAATTTTGCTCGTATTCACCGTTAACAACAGTCGCCCGAACATGATAGTCACGATCAAAAATAGTCAGGTTAGCCACCATGCCTTTTTTGATAGCACCCAATGTCTTGTCCACGCCAATGGCGCGAGCAGGGTAAAGGGTAGCCATACGAATCGCTTCGTCCAGGGCGATACCTGCATGCTCGACACTGTTTTGAACTGCTTCAATCATCGTGAGTGCCGAACCACCAAGTGTGCCGTTTTCATCCACACACTTTCCATCACGGTAATATACTTTCTTACCGACAAAAATAAAGTGATCCATGTCAGCTCCTGCAGGTGCAGTTGCGTCAGTCACTAAAATAAGTTTGTCGCCTTTTATACGGTGAGCGATACGGATGTTAGCGTAATCGACATGGAAACCGTCTGCGATAATACCCGTGTAAACCTCAGGGGTATCATAAATTGCGCCGACCATACCTGGTTCACGGCCCGCGATTGGGGTCATGGCATTGAACAGGTGCGTCGCGAAAGTGATACCAGCAGCAAAGCCTTCACGTGCTTCCACGTAGGTTGCGTTGGTGTGACCTGCAGAGACAACGATACCGGCGTCAACCAGTTGCTCGATGTGGGCGTGTGGGTTTTGCTCAGGCGCCAGCGTCACTTTGGTCACGACATCCGCGTTTTCACAGATGGTGTTGATCATGTTGTCATCAGAGCGACGAATGTGATCAACCGAGTGAATACCTTTTTTCATCACGTTCAGGTAAGGACCTTCAAGGTGCAGACCCAGTGACTGGTTTTGGTATTTGGCTTGGTACTCACGCTGTGCGACAATCGCCGCCTTCATGTCTTCGTCAGAAGAGGTGATCAGCGTAGGCAGGAAGCTGGTACAACCTGATTTCAGGTTGGCACGGTGCATGGTGTGAATTGTGTCGGCATTGATTTCGTCGTTGAACATCACGCCACCACAGCCATTTAGCTGTAGGTCGATGAAGCCCGGTACCAGATTGGCACCGTCAAGGTCACGAGTTTCAATGTCAGCAGGTAGCTCAGCCACAGGGCATACGGCATGAATGTTGACGCCGTCAATAATGACGGCGTAGTTATTCAGCACATCGCTACCGGTAAAAATACGGCAGTTGGTCAGTGCGTACATGGATCAATCCTTCGTTACAGGTGCGAAATGTTCTTTGCTTCTAGCTCTTGGAAGTACTTAACTGTCTTCACTTTTAGCTCTTGAGTAGAAGGCTCGTCACAAACGATCAGTGATTTAGGGTGTAGCTGCAGGGCAGATACTGTCCATAGGTGGTTCACTGAACCTTCAACAGCGGCTTCTAGTGCCAATGCTTTGTTGTGACCTGTAACCAGGATCATGATTTCTTCAGAATCAAGCAGTGTACCCACACCGATAGTCAGTGCGTACTTAGGTACTTGGTTCATGTCGCCGTCGAAGAAACGAGAGTTCGCGATACGTGTATCTTCAGTTAGCGTCTTGATACGAGTACGAGAAGCCAGAGAAGAAGCCGGCTCGTTGAACGCGATGTGACCGTCGTTACCCACGCCACCCATGAACAGGTTGATGCGGCCGTAAGACTTAATTTTGTCTTCGTAACGCTGACATTCTGCCACGTGATCTTCTGCGTTGCCGTTCAGAAGGTTGATGTTTTCTTCTTGAATATCAATGTGATTGAAGAAGTTGTTATACATGAAGCTACGGTATGACTCAGGGTGATCAGCAGGAATGCCGATGTATTCATCCATGTTAAAAGTCACAACGTGTTTGAAACTTACTTCACCTGCTTGATAAAGCTCGATAAGACGCTTGTAGGTCGCTAGTGGAGTGCCACCGGTTGGCAAGCCTAGCACGAATGGACGCTCGGCAGTTGGCTCAAATTTGTTAATACGATCAGCAATATAGCGAGCAGACCACAAACCTACATCTTTAGCTTCATTGAGTGGGATTAGTCTCACGGTGACACCTCATTCCAAGTTTAAAATACGGGAAAATCTTAGCGTGTTATCGCCTTTGTTTTGGATAATAAAATAAGTTTTATGATCGAGCTAGCAAAATCGCCTGTTTATTACCCTTACAGGTGATAAAGATCACAAATGATGACCTTTTAATTTGCGGGGCGAAATTAATTTCTTAAACTGCAAATAACTTAATCGAGTGACTAAAAAAAGTGACTCAACATCGCGTCTAAGAAAACCATAGGGGGAACTAAGGGTGAACATTCTTGGATATATGCAAAAAATAGGTAAGGCACTGATGGTGCCGGTAGCGACGTTGCCAGCAGCAGCGATCCTGATGGGTGTGGGTTACTTCATTGACCCAACAGGTTGGGGTGCGAATAACATCCTTGCTGCCTTCTTCATCAAAGCGGGTGCGGCAATCATCGACAACATGTCTTGGCTATTCGCAGTAGGTGTTGCCTACGGTATGTCTAAAGACAAAGACGGTGCTGCAGCGCTAGCCGGTCTGGTAGGTATGTACGTAGTGACTACGCTACTGTCTCCAGGTGCGGTTGCTCAAATTCAAGGTATCGACCCAAGCGCAGTACCTGCTGCATTCGGCAAGATCCAAAACCAGTTCGTGGGTATCCTAGTGGGTGTAATGTCAGCTGAGCTGTACAACCGCTTCTCTCACGTAGAACTACACAAAGCACTAGCGTTCTTCTCTGGTAAGCGTCTAGTACCTATCCTAACTTCATTTGCCGCTATTCTGGTTTCTTTTGTACTGATGTACGTTTGGCCAAGTGTTTACAACGGTCTAGTGAGCTTCGGTGAAGGTATCCAAGGTATGGGTGAGTTGGGTGCGGGTGTTTACGCGTTCTTCAACCGTCTATTGATCCCTGTTGGTCTGCACCACGCATTGAACTCAGTGTTCTGGTTTGACGTTGCAGGTATTAACGATATCCCTAACTTCCTAGGTGGCGCGAAGTCTATCGCTGAAGGTACAGCAACTGTTGGTGTAACAGGTATGTACCAGGCGGGCTTCTTCCCAATCATGATGTTCGGTCTACCAGGTGCAGCACTGGCTATCTACCACACTGCTAAGCCAGAGAACAAAGAAAAAGTTGCTTCTATCATGATCGCAGCAGGTTTCGCATCGTTCTTCACCGGTGTAACTGAGCCGCTAGAATTCTCATTCATGTTCCTAGCACCTGGCCTATACGTTGTTCACGCATTCCTTGCTGGTATCTCTGTATACATCGCAGCAAGCATGCAGTGGATGGCTGGCTTCGGTTTCTCAGCGGGTCTGGTTGACTTGTTCTTGTCAACGCGTAACCCACTAGCTGTGAACTGGTACATGCTGATTGTTCAAGGTCTAGTATTCTTCGCACTGTACTACTTCATCTTCCGCACTGCGATTGTGAAGTTCAACCTGAAGACTCCTGGCCGTGAAGACCTAGACGACACTGCTTCTGACGTGCAAGGCGCGAAAGAAACAGGCGAACTAGCGAAGCAATACATCAAAGCTCTGGGTGGCGTATCTAACCTAGAAAACATCGATGCATGTATCACGCGTCTACGTCTGACTCTGAAAGACAGCAGCCTAGCTGACGAGAAGACCCTAAAAGCACTGGGTGCGATGGGTGTGGTGAAACTAGGTTCTAACAATCTGCAGGTGATTCTTGGCCCACTGGCTGAAATCGTAGCGGGTGAGATGAAGAAAGTTTCTCCATCAGAAGACCTATCTTCAGTAAAACTGCCTTAATTATTTCACGCTAAATAATTAATCGTAATACATCGGCCTTCTTCGCGAAGGCCGATGATCCCCTCGACTGAACAATCATCTGTCACTACAACACTTCCATTGCATAACGACCCTTTCAGGCTTGCCTGAAATAGAAAGGGCGCTTCGCTGTGTCTGCAGTTTCAGATTATTGTTTTGTTTGTTATTTATTTTTTATTTTGCCTCGGTCCAGTCCTTTTATTTCTGGCCGACGGTATTCGGGAAAGGAGTTACGCGTGAGAACATTTAAACTGAGTTTATTGGCATCAGTTGTGGCCCTTGTGGCGACAGGCTGTGCAACAAACGCACCGAGTCCATCAGTGATGACGGATCAGCAAGTGGCTGACACGTTAGCAGCAAACCTGGATGTGAATTACAAAGTGATCACGAACCATGGTGCGAACGAAGGTCTGGAATGCCGTCAGTTGGCGGCTGAATGGGCATCGTGTGATGTGATCAACCTGACGCTGACCAATAACGGTCCGGCAGTGACTAATACGGATTGGAAAATTTACTTCCACAGCATCCGTATGATCCTGGACGTGCAGAATGATCAGTTCAAAGTGACACACATTACCGGTGACCTTCACACGCTTGAGCCAACCGAGAAGTTCAAAGGCTTCGCGGCAGGCGAGAAAGTGGTGATCCCTTACATCGGTGAATACTGGACGCTGTTTGAAAACGACTTCATGCCGCGTGCTTATGTGATCGCAGGCGACTCGACACCAAAAACACTACAAAGCCTAGACCATGAAGATCCTTCGGCTTACCTGGATCCGATTGATGGCGACAACTGGAAACGTACCCCAACGGATAACAACATTCTGGCCACGGCGCAGTCTCGTTTTGAGAAGAACAGTGACGTAGACCTGATTGCCTCTGAAACTCTGGCGGGTACTATTGTTCCAACCCCTCTGAGCACGACGTTGACGGGTGAGACAGTATCACTGGCGCAAGGCATCAAGATTGACAACAAAGCGTTGTCAGCAGCCATGCTGGATTCAGTGGTCAGCCGTATGGCGACACTGGGCATCAACACCAACGGTCAGTACCCGGTAAAAGTGATCCTGGACCCAAGCCGCTTTAGCAAAGACACCAAAGTGTCAGGCGCTTACCAGCTTGACGTACGTGACGGTTCAACCCTGATCGTGGGTTACGATGCACAAGGTGCGTTCTACGGTCTTCAGTCTCTGATGTCACTGGCGAGCACCGGTGCAGAGAAGACGATCCCAACTCTGAAAGTGGTGGATGCACCGCGCTTTGACTACCGTGGCGTAATGGTCGATGTTGGCCGTAACTTCCACTCAAAAGAAGCGATCCTACGTACGCTAGACCAAATGGCGGCGTACAAGATGAACAAATTCCACTTCCACCTGACCGATGACGAAGGTTGGCGTATTGAAATCCCGGGTCTGCCAGAGCTGACAGACATCGGTAGCCAGCGTTGTCACGATTTGTCTGAAACCACGTGTCTGTTGCCACAGTTGGGTTCAGGTCCGGATAACAACAACTTCGGTTCTGGCTACTACAGCACACAGGATTACCTGGATATCCTGAAGTATGCAAAAGCACGCGGTATCGAAGTGATCCCTGAAATCGACATGCCAGCACACTCACGTGCAGCGGTTGTGGCGATGGAAGCGCGTTACAAGCGTCTGGCAGAAGCGGGCGACTTGGCGGCAGCGAACGAATACCGTCTGATGGATCCACAGGATACGTCTAACGTAACAACTGTACAGTTCTACGATAAGCGTAGCTTCATCAACCCATGTATGGATTCGTCACTGAACTTCGTAGACAAAGTGATCACAGAAGTGGCAGCGATGCACCGTGCTGCGGGCATGCCGCTAAACACTTGGCACTTCGGTGGTGATGAAGCGAAAAACATCAAACTGGGCGCAGGCTTCCAAGATGCGAACGCGGCTGACAAGGTAGAGTGGAAAGGTGACTTGGATCTGTCTAAACAAGACAAGCCATTTGCTCAGTCTCCAATGTGTCAGAAAGCTATCGCTAAGGGTGTCGTGTCTGACTACGGCCACCTGCCAAGCTACTTTGCAGAGAAAGTCAGCAAAGTTGTCGCGGCGAAAGGCATCGAAAACTTCCAGGCATGGCAGGACGGTCTGAAGTACTCGAAAGATGCGGATGCGTTCGCGACAGACAACGTACGCGTTAACTTCTGGGATACTCTGTACTGGGGCGGCGGTGCATCAGCGTATGACTGGGCAGCGAAAGGCTACGACATGGTGATCTCTAACCCAGATTACGTGTACATGGACATGCCATACGAAGTGGATCCAGAAGAGCGTGGTTACTACTGGGCAACCCGTGCAACCGATACGCGTAAGATGTTCGGCTTTGCACCAGAAAACTTGCCTCAGAACGCAGAAACGTCTGTTGACCGTGACGGTAACGGTTTCACCAGTAAGGGTGAAGCATCGCCACGTAAAGGTTTCTACGGCCTGTCTGCACAGCTGTGGAGTGAGACAGTACGTACAGACGACCAGTACGAGTACATGGTCTTCCCTCGCGTATTGGCAGCTGCTGAGCGTGCATGGCACAAAGCGGATTGGGAACGTGATTACCAGCCAGGCCTAGAGTACTCACAAGACACTAACCACGTGAACAAAGTGGCGCTGCATAACGACTGGTCTCGTTTTGCGAACCTGCTAGGTCAGCGTGAATTGGCTAAACTGGATGCAGCGGGTATTCAATACCGTGTACCAGTACCGGGTGCGAAGATCGAAAATGGCGTACTGCACATGAACGTGAGCATGCCGGGTCTACCACTTCAGTACTCAACCAACGGTGGTAAGACATGGTCTACGTACAACGCTGACGCGAAACCAACCGTTTCTGGTAAGGTTTCAGTACGTGCAGTAAGTGCGAACGGCGAGCGTTACAGCCGCGTGATCAGCCTATAATTGACGGTTTGTTGTGTCGGTGGCCATCGCCATCGGCACACGATCCATTACCGTTTTTAACGGTGATGGATGGAATGTCAGTGAGCAAGGCGGCCATTCTTACTGGCCAAGAAATTCCAGCCCCGCTTTTTGCGGGGTTTTTTTATCCATATCGACAAACAATGCATACTATTTGTTGAGTAGTGCCCCCGATTTATGGATGATAGAGAACTTAAAAATCCTGTCAGCACACGAGGTGTAACTAGATGAGTGAATCTGAAGCTCGTCCATCAAACTTTATCCGTCAGATCATTGATGCGGATTTAGCAAGTGGCAAACATACCAGCGTACATACCCGATTCCCGCCGGAGCCAAATGGCTACCTGCATATCGGCCATGCGAAATCTATTTGTTTGAACTTCGGTATTGCTCAGGACTATCAGGGTCAATGTAACTTACGTTTCGATGACACGAACCCTGAGAAAGAAGACATCGAGTACGTTGAGTCTATTAAGAACGATGTTAACTGGTTGGGCTTCGAGTGGAGCGGTGAGATTTGCTATTCATCAAACTACTTCGATAAGCTACACGGGTTTGCAATTGAATTAATTAATAAAGGCTTAGCGTACGTTGATGAGCTAAGTCCAGAGCAAATGCGCGAGTACCGTGGTACGTTGACCGAGCCAGGTAAACACAGCCCGTACCGTGACCGTAGCGTTGAAGAAAACCTTGAGCTGTTCGCAAAAATGAAGAACGGCGAGGTTGAAGAAGGCAAGATGTGTCTTCGTGCCAAGATCGACATGGCATCACCATTCATGGTTATGCGCGATCCTGTGTTGTACCGTGTACGTTTTGCGTCACACCACCAGACCGGTGACAAGTGGTGCATCTACCCAATGTACGACTTCACGCACTGTATTTCAGATGCGCTAGAAGGCATTACTCACTCTATCTGTACGCTAGAGTTCATGGACAACCGTCGTCTGTACGATTGGGTTCTGGAAAACATCACCATTGATTGCCAGCCACGTCAGTACGAGTTCAGCCGTCTGAACCTGGAATACACGGTCATGTCTAAGCGTAAGCTAAACCAGCTAGTGACTGAGAAATTGGTATCTGGTTGGGATGACCCACGTATGCCGACTATCTCTGGCCTACGTCGTCGTGGCTTCACGTCTGCGTCTATCCGTGAGTTCTGTAAGCGTATCGGTGTGACTAAGCAAGACAACACGATCGAAATGAGCTCACTAGAGTCTTGTATCCGTGATGATCTGAACGAAAACGCACCACGTGCGATGGCCGTTCTGGATCCAGTGAAAGTGGTTATTGAAAACTTCACTGGCGACGCGGAAATGCTGAACGTGGCGAATCACCCGAACAAGCCAGAAATGGGTTCGCGTGAAGTACCGTTCACTCGTGAAGTGTACATCGAGCGTGAAGACTTCCGCGAAGAAGCGAACAAGAAGTACAAGCGTCTGGTGCTAGGTAAAGAAGTGCGTCTACGTGGCGCGTACGTGATCAAAGCTGAACGTATCGAGAAAGATGCTGAAGGCAACATCACAACGATCTTCTGTACTTACGACAACGAAACATTGGGTCAGAACCCAACTGACGGCCGTAAAGTGAAAGGTGTGATTCACTGGGTATCTGCAGAGCAGGGCATCCCAGCGGAAATTCGTTTGTACGATCGTCTGTTCACGGTACCAAACCCAGGTGCAGCGGAAGATTTCGTGTCAGTGATCAACCCAGAATCGCTAACTGTTCTACGTGGCTTTGTTGAGCCTGCATTGGCAAGCGCTGAAGCAGAAAAAGCGTACCAGTTTGAGCGTATGGGCTACTTCTGTGCGGACAGCAAAGATTCAAGCGCGGATGCGTTGGTCTTTAACCGTACAGTTGGTCTGCGTGACACATGGGCAAAAATGGCTGACGAGTAATCGCGCAGTATGATGCCAACAAAAAAACCAGCCGAAAGGCTGGTTTTTTTATGCAAGTTTTTCGTGGTAATGACGCCACAACAGACAGCGAGCAAACCACCTGTTATGCGGTCATCGGTATTACTTGCGATCGTGAAGGGTGTCGTCTTCGTTACAGTTACCTTCCATGCAGTGTCCGTACAGGTACAGGCTATGGTTGGTCAGACGAACATTAAAGCTGGCTGCGATTTCTTTCTGGCGCTTTTCAATCACTTCATCAGAAAATTCAATCACTTTGCCACAGTCTAGACAAACAAGGTGATCGTGGTGATGTTGGGTCGCCAGTTCAAAAACCGATTTACCACCTTCAAAGTGGTGGCGAGTCACAATACCGGCATCATCAAATTGGTTAAGGACGCGGTAAACCGTTGCTAGGCCAATCTCTTCACCGATATCAATGAGCTTTTTATAAAGATCTTCAGCACTGATGTGTTGGCAGTCAGGTTGCTGGAGAACTTCCAGAATTTTAAGGCGTGGAAGCGTAACCTTTAGGCCTGCTTGTTTGAGTGCGTGATTATTATCTGACATTCGAGTTTCCTATTGGCTACCCGCACCCACATGATGCGGTAGTCTTTCTCTTCTTTCCTCATTATAAGTGACCACAAGGTAACAATAAACCTTAAAACAGGTCAATCTTGCTGATATCTAACTTTTCTTTTTGTTATGTAGATGTTACTTAAGTGTGCGTTGTTGCAAGTAAAGCACACGATCACTGCCGCTTTTTTGATCTTGTTTTTACTGAGTGAGAATGAAAAGAGAGGAAGTGCATAGGTGTACCTAATAAATGAGAAATAGGCATCATTTTTGTAAGGTTTTCAACGCAGATAGCAGCCAGTTTTCACTCAAATAGAGTGTGGAAAGGGGCGTAAGGGGAGAAGATAAACGTTAAAAGGGTGAAATAAAAATGCTAATCGTACTCACTTCGGTTGTGCGATAAAAAAACGCCAGACGGGGTGTCTGGCGTTACATTGAGTGTGTGCAATTAGTCGGCTAGTTCAGCCAGGCACATCTCTTCATAAATTTGGTTGACCCACTTTTCAACACGCTCAGCAGTCAGTTCTGGCTGGCGATCTTCGTCGATACACAGACCGATGAAGTGGTTGTCATCCACAAGCGCTTTAGACGCTTCGAATTCAAAACCTTCTGTAGAGAAGTGACCTACGATGGTTGCGCCACGGCCTTCAACGATGTCACGTACTGTACCCATCGCATCACAGAAGTACTCTGCGTAGTCTTCTTGGTCACCACAGCCAAAGATAGCCACTAGCTTGGTAGAGAAATCGATGTTTTCCAGTTCAGGGAAGAAGTCATCCCAGTCACACTGTGCTTCACCGTAGTACCACGTTGGGATACCCAGAAGCAACAGGTCAAAGTTATCGATATCTTCTTTGCTGCTTTTCGCAATATCTTTAACTTCAACAAGCTTCTCGCCCAGTTGTTTCTGGATCATTTTAGCGACTGCTTCAGTGTTACCTGTGTCGCTACCAAAGAAGAGTCCTACACTCGCCATAGTAGAAATTACCCGTATTAATTGTTGACCGTTAACTTGAGTGTTAACGATAGACAGAATGTCTCGCCCGGAGCAAGTCCCGGCATCTTGTACGTATACGCGTCATACGCACAAATAAATCGGTTTCAGTGTTAACCCATTGGCTCTGTTGTACCGCATTGTGGCGGTTTAGCCAATACCGGCGCCTTCCCAACTTATCTGGATCAGCCCTTTGGTGATAAAGCCCGCACAGCCTAGAAACAGCACGAGCCAGACAATTTTACGACCAAAAGGGGGAACATTACCTTGCTTGAGGACATCGCGGATCGCCATACCGATAAAGAAGAATATCGCAGCAAACAATAAATCCAATCCGATGGATTCCAGCAAGTCCATATGCTCGTATAACATGTGAGTCTCCCTACCGCCGGTGTTAACACTGAGCTAGGCGCGCACTATAGCACAGACAATACCAGCCTGTTAACGCTAAGCCGTCTGTAAGAAGTTCAAAATGATGCGATTGACGGTCTCTGGCTTTTCCGCGTGCAGCCAGTGTCCCGTATTTGCCACCTGATGCGCTTTGGCCGTCGGAAATTGACGTTGAATCGCCTCGCGGTGCTCTGGCAGCAGATAGTCAGATTGCTGGCCTTTCATGAACAATGTGCGGCCATGGAAAGGCGGGATCTCTTCCCAGCCCATAATGGTGGCGTAATTGGCAATCAGGCCATCAACATTAAAACGCCAGCCGTAGTGGCCTTCTGGCAGCTTGGCAAAGGACTTGAGCAAGAACTGGCGTACGCCGGGATCTATCACATGCTGTGACAGGTAGGTTTCTGCGTCACTGCGTTTGTGTAAGGTGTGTTGATTGACCGCTTGCAGGCCGGCAAACACATTTTCATGGCGATGCACGTGATAGGTGACCGGCGCGATATCCAGTACCAAAAGATGGTGAATGCGCGAGGCGGCCAGTGAGGTGACAGCCATGGCCACTTTTCCGCCCATAGAATGACCAATCAGCGAGAAGCTTGGCAGATCTAACTGATCAACCACATTGAGTACATCCTGCGCTAAGGCTTGGTAGGTAAAGCTGTCACTGTGCGGGGAACGACCGTGGTTACGCAGATCCACACTGATCACTTTGTATTGCTCTTTCAAGGATCTAGCGAGTAACCCCAGGTTATCGGCGCTGCCAAACAGGCCATGGATCAAGACGATCGCATCGCCTTCTCCTTCGACGTGGTAATGAAGATTCACTGACTATTTTCTCTTGTTGTTAACGCTTTATCGTAGAGTATACCTTCGGATCACGTTATAATCTCACCGTGATTTTTAAACGGAACGATAATGAACACTACGATGAAGACTATTGAGGTAGACGACGAGCTATATCGTTATATCGCTAGCCAAACTCAACATATTGGCGAAAGCGCATCTGACATTCTGCGTCGCTTATTGATGATGCCCGATCAAACCGTAGAAACGCTTCAGCATGACGTGGTTATGCCAGTGCGTCCGAAAGGGATCGTGGTAAGCAAAGATGCAGGTAATGTCGTTCATACCGATCGTGTGAAAGAAATGCGTTCACTGCTGATCTCAGATGAATTCGCAGCACAAGAAAAGGCGATTGGTCGCTTTATGCTGGTGTTGTCCTCGCTTTATCGTATCGATCCGCAAGGCTTTACTGAAGCGGCGGCCATCAAAGGGCGCACACGCGTTTATTTTGCTGACAGCGCAGAGACGCTGCTGGCGAGTGGTAAAACGACGAAACCAAAGTCGATTCCAGAGACCCCATTTTGGGTAATAACAAATACAAATACAGATCGTAAACGCCAGATGATCGAGCAACTGATGGTTAAAATGCGTTTCGGTTCTGACATCATCGAAAAAGTTTGCGGTGAAATCTAAATAGGCAGTTTTGCCTTACTTCATACAAGGACAGGTTAATGGCGATTCATCCTCGAGCTGGGCAGCGCGCTCAGCAAGAAGATATGCATAATATCCCCGCGTTAGTGGCTAACTACTTCCTGATTGAACCTAATCCACAGGATCCTCAGCAGCAAGTAGCTTTTGGTACTTCCGGCCACCGTGGTACTGCGGATAAAGGGACGTTTAACCAGCATCACATTTGGGCGATTGCACAAGCCGTTGCGGAAGTGCGCGCTGCCAATGGGGTGACGGGCCCGCTGTTTTTAGGTAAAGACACCCACGCATTGTCTGAGCCAGCCTTTACTTCCACACTGGAAGTGTTGGTGGCAAACGGTGTGAAAGTGGTGATCCAGGCAGGTCGTGGCTATACGCCAACGCCGGGTGTGTCGCATGCGATCCTGTGCCACAACGTGGTGAATGCGGATAAAGCAGACGGCATCGTGATCACGCCTTCTCACAACCCACCTCAGGACGGCGGTATTAAGTACAACCCTGTGCACGGTGGTCCAGCAGAAGGTGCATTGACAACGGCGATTGAAAGCCGTGCCAATGCGATCATCGCTGCGGGCTTGGTGGATGTGAAGCGCGTGTCTATTGCTGACGCATTTGCCAGCGACTTGGTAGAAGAGCGTGATCTGGTAGCGCCATACGTGGACGATTTGGTGAACGTGATCGACATGGCGGCTATCCAGCAAGCCAACCTGAAAATCGGTGTAGATCCATTGGGTGGTTCTGGCATTGAATACTGGCGTCAAATTGCCGCGCATTACGGCCTGGATCTGACGCTGGTGGATGAATCGATTGACCCATCATTCCGTTTCATGTCACTGGACAAAGACGGTGTGGTGCGTATGGACTGTTCATCGCCTTACGCGATGGCGGGTCTGTTGGCACACAAAGACAAGTACGATCTAGCGTTCGGTAATGATCCGGATTACGATCGCCACGGCATTGTGACGCCTGCAGGTCTGATGAACCCGAACCACTACCTTGCGGTATGTATTGACTACCTATACCGTCACCGTCCGGAGTGGAGCCAGCAGGTTGCCGTGGGTAAAACCTTGGTATCGAGCGCTCTGATTGACCGTGTGGTGGCTGATCTGGGTCGCGAACTGTGCGAAGTACCTGTGGGCTTCAAGTGGTTTGTTGATGGTCTGTACAGCGGTGAGTTGGGCTTCGGTGGTGAAGAAAGTGCAGGGGCATCGTTCCTTCGCATGGACGGCACGCCTTGGTCTACCGACAAAGACGGTATCCTACTGTGTTTGCTAGCGGCAGAAATTACGGCGGTAACGGGTAAAAACCCGCAGCAGTACTACGAAGAGCTGGCAGCGAAACACGGCGCATCTGAGTACAACCGTCTGCAAGCGGTAGCGAACGGTGAGCAAAAATCGATCCTGAGCAAACTGTCTCCAGAGATGGTCGCGGCAGAAACGCTGGCCGGTGATGCGATTACGGCGCGTCTGACCCATGCGCCAGGTAATGGTGCAGCGATCGGCGGCCTGAAAGTGACGACGGCAAACGGCTGGTTTGCGGCGCGTCCATCAGGCACAGAAGATATCTACAAGATTTACTGTGAAAGCTTCAAAGGCAAAGATCACCTTGCGTTGATCGAGCAAGAAGCGCAGGAAATCGTGAGTAAGGTATTTGCTGACGCTGGCCTGTAAGGTCTGCCTTGTTTGAATGAGAAACGCCCGCTTGCGGGCGTTTTTTATGCCTGCTATTTATGCCTCGGAGCGTCTCTGCGGCCAGTGCATAGGCATCACAAACCATAACTGTTCATCCGGTGCGACGGCCATGGTCGGGTGCGTCACAGTAGAAAGCGACGGGGTGGGTGATAAATGGGCGTAACGTGGCGGGACAATCCAATCTAGTTTGGTGATAGCACGCAGACCCAATCCCTCACATTCGTTGGCATAACACCATTGCCCGAATGATGCCGCCGGATTAATGGCAATGCTCGATCCCGTGTCGTTACGATAAGCCGGCGTAAACAGGCGACCTTGCATGATCAGGCGTTTTACCGTCGGTTGCCCAAACTGATGAGCGAATTGGGAGTGATAGGTCGACGAATCAGACAACGGCAGCTGGTGGCTCAGCATGCGCTGGGCTTTTTTGTCCAAGTTATCTTTGGCATTGGGGCCCGGCCACTGTTGTTCCCTGGCCAGATAAAATTTGATCGCCACTTCCCAATGTTCAAGCTCACCACTGCATTTATTCTTTACTAAAAAATCAATCGCGCCGACGGTACGTCCCGCGTCATGCAACTGAATTTCCTCGGCAACCATCTCATAGTCGGGGTGGTGTGTGATTAATTGCTGCCATAGCCATTGGTAGAAAAAGCCCAGCCGGGTATTGCCGTTATAGGTGACCTGCTCAGGGATCACGGCGGCGTGCCGAAATGCGTTCAGCCAGGCCTGATCGGCAATGGGGGCTGTGTCATGCGTACTGTGTAAGAGGGGCGGCAGGGACAGTACCGCTTCGAAGTAGTGGCGTAAGCAAGGCGGTAGCGGTAAATGTGGCGGTGCTTGCGTCATGGGATCTCCCTGTGTGTGAGGTGATAGCCGTTGTTATCTGATCGAGAGTGTGGGTGATCGTGAATAAGATAATAACAGGACGCGGATTCGCTGGGCACCGATACCGGCAAGATGTCAGAGGCTTATCACCGAATGAAAGGGATCACGGGTTACGGATTAGGGCTTTTTTCCCTTTGTTTTCCGGTTAGAATGAGAAAGATCCCGCGAGAAGGAAGCAGAACAATGAACAACATCCAACTAGAGTCGGTGCTCAACGAACTATTGAGCCCGCATTTGATCAACGACTACTGCCCGAACGGCTTGCAAGTGGAAGGCAAATCGGAAGTTAAAAAAATCATTACCGGTGTCACGGCGTGTCAGGCTCTGATTGATCGTGCCATTGAAGAAAAAGCAGATGCCTTATTGGTGCACCACGGCTTTTTCTGGAAAGGCGAGCCGGCGGAAATCCGTGGCATGAAATTCCGCCGCATTAAAGCCCTGATTGAAAATGGTATTAACTTGTACGCTTACCATTTGCCGCTGGATGTTCACCCGACACTGGGCAATAACGCGATGCTGGCGCAGCTGCTGGGGCTGGAAGTCTTAGGGGGGCTGGAGCCGGGTAAGAGCAATTCTGTGGCAATTTACGGCCAGCTGGCACAACCGATGAGCGGGACAGATTTTGCCGCGCGTATTGCGATGACACTACAGCGTGAGCCGTTGCACATTGGTGACAATGGGCCGGCTGACATTAAAACCGTGGGATGGTGTACCGGTGGCGGTCAGGACTTCATTGAGCTGGCGGCGCAGAAAGGCTTGGATGCGTTTATCTCAGGGGAGATCTCAGAGCGTACCGTACACACGGCGCGTGAGCTGGGGATCCATTACTTCAGCGCGGGTCACCATGCGACCGAACGTTATGGCGTGAAATCACTGGGTGAGCACCTGGCGGCTGAGCATGGCTTTGATGTCACCTTCATTGATATCGATAACCCGGTATAACAGGGTCGTGAAATCGTCTTCTTTGTGCTCCTGTCTTCGCTATGATGTCGCATTCAGGATGATGATGAAGCAGCAAAAAAACAAAAGGGCCGATGTGGCCCTTTTGTATTAGTGAGACTGTGTCAGCGAGTTATTCACGCTCGTGCAGTGGCTTAAATTCACGCTGCGTGTAACCGGTGTACAGCTGACGAGGGCGGCCGATACGGTTTGCCGGATCGTCATGCATTTCTGCCCAGTGGGCAATCCAGCCAATCGTACGTGACATCGCAAAGATCACGGTAAACATAGAGACTGGAATACCGATCGCTTTAAGGATAATACCGGAGTAGAAGTCCACGTTCGGGTAGAGTTTCTTCTCAATGAAGTATTCGTCCGATAGGGCAATACGTTCCAGTTCCATCGCGACATCCAGTAGCGGATCTTGGATGTTCATCTCATCCAGTACGCTGTGACAGGCTTCACGCATCACCGTTGCACGTGGGTCATAGTTCTTGTACACGCGGTGACCAAAGCCCATTAGACGGAAAGGATCATCTTTGTCCTTCGCGCGCTCAATAAACTCAGGAATCGCTTCTACGCTGCCGATTTCTTCCAGCATCTTCAGACACGCTTCATTGGCGCCACCGTGTGCCGGACCCCATAGCGAGGCAATACCTGCCGCGATACAGGCAAATGGGTTGGCACCCGAAGAGCCCGCAAGACGTACGGTTGAGGTAGAGGCATTCTGTTCATGATCCGCATGCAGGGTAAAGATCTTATCCATAGCACGCGCCACCACTGGGCTCACTTCGTACTCTTCACACGGTGTCGCAAACATCATGTGCAGGAAGTTCTCGGCGTAGTCCAGATCATTTCGTGGGAAAATGAATGGCTGACCGATGGAATACTTGTAACACATTGCAGCCAGTGTCGGCATTTTAGACAGCAAGCGGAATGCAGTGATTTCGCGGTGGGTATCGTTATTGATATCCAGTGAATCGTGATAGAAGGCGGCAAGTGCACCCACCACACCACACATAACGGCCATAGGGTGAGCATCACGACGGAAGCCGTGGAAGAAGCTGGAAATCTGCTCATGCACCATAGTATGACGCGTTACCGTAGTACGGAACGTTTCATATTGCTCACGGGTAGGGACTTCGCCGTAAAGCAGGATATAACAGACTTCGAGGTAATCAGCGTTATTAGCCAGTTGGTCAATCGGGTAGCCACGGTGGAGCAGAATACCTTTATCACCATCAATGTAGGTAATTTGAGATTCACAAGATGCTGTGGCGAGAAAACCAGGGTCAAAAGTAAAATAACCGTTAGCGCCTAATTGGCGTACATCAATTACTTCAGGCCCTTCTGTGCCCCCGATAATCGGCAGTTCGACGGGTGCTTTCCCTTCAATGTGAAGAGTAGCTTTCTTGTCTGCCATAACAATCTCCTTTGTATTTTTATAATCCTAATCCAAGGCGGATGTATGATTGTTGTACCGCTGGACTTTGAAAATGTCAATTTTTGTACACCAATACGTGCGCTTGTTAATAACTTTGAATAAAAAAGTATAAATTTCTAAAAGCGTGTTAGCGGTCATGTAACGGCGTTTGTATTTGAATGTTACGGGGCGTATACTCGCGTTAGGTCTCTGATTCTGCTGATGCCTGATGCGATTACACAGTGTTTTTCATCGAGTAAGTGCGTGAAAAAAAGTGCTTTGCTCATCGGGGTGAGAAACAAATATGCAACATAATGTTGTTGAAATGTTAAGTTGACGGCCTGAGTAAGAAACGGAGAGTCATAACTATAAAATTGCTTCCTTCAACGGAGCTGAGTGGGCAATCACCGTGAAAGTAAATAAGCCAAGACCCGTCAACCTCGACCTACAGACGATTCGCTTTCCTTTGACAGCGATCGCGTCGATCATTCATCGCGTTTCGGGCGTGATCACCTTCGTCTCAGTAGCCATCCTTTTGTGGCTGCTGAATGTC
Source organism: Photobacterium aphoticum (assembly GCF_001029435.1). Classification (GTDB taxonomy): domain Bacteria; phylum Pseudomonadota; class Gammaproteobacteria; order Enterobacterales; family Vibrionaceae; genus Photobacterium; species Photobacterium aphoticum. Next base: position 117,117 of record NZ_LDOV01000025.1, read on the forward strand.
TCTTTATCTTCCCCTGAAGGCTTTGCCAGTGCGCAAGGTATTGTTGATAGCTTCTTTGTGAAGTTTGTGCTGTGGGGCATCCTCACGGCGCTGTTCTATCACATTGTGGTGGGGATCCGTCATTTACTGATGGACATGGGATACTTTGAAGAGATGGAAACCGGTATCGCCAGTGCGAAAATCAGTTTCGCCATTGTGGCCGTCCTGTCTCTCTTTGCAGGAGGTTTAGTATGGTAAATAACGTATCTACCGTTGGGCGTAACGGTATTCATGATTTTATCCTGATCCGTGCAACAGCCATCATTCTCACTCTATACACCCTTTATTTGGTGGGCTTTTTTGCGTTTGGACCCGATATCACTTACGCCACCTGGACAGCCTTTTGGGGACAACTCAGTACAAAAGTGTTCACCCTTCTCGCCCTGTTGTCCGTATTGATCCATGCATGGATTGGTATGTGGCAGGTACTGACCGATTACATCAAGCCAGCGGCACTGCGTGCAGGCCTGCAATTTGGTGTGGTTGCGTTGTTGTTTGTGTACCTGTTTTCAGGTTTCTTTATTGTGTGGGGTGTGTAAATGAGTATTGCCGTTCGAGAGTTTGATGCCGTCGTGATCGGTGCGGGGGGCGCGGGGATGCGTGCCGCGCTGCAAATTTCTGAGCAGGGCCTAAAATGTGCGCTGCTGTCTAAAGTGTTTCCAACCCGTTCTCACACGGTCTCCGCGCAAGGCGGGATCACTGTGGCGTTAGGAAATTCCCATCCGGATAACTGGCAATGGCACATGTATGACACCGTCAAAGGGTCAGATTACATTGGCGATCAGGATGCCATTGAATACATGTGTAAAAACGGACCGAAATCCGTGATTGAGCTGGAGAAAATGGGACTGCCGTTTTCCCGCTTTGATAATGGCTCTATCTACCAGCGTCCGTTTGGTGGTCAGTCGAAAGAATTTGGTGGCGAGCAGGCCGCACGTACGGCAGCCGCCGCTGACCGTACCGGGCATGCCTTACTCCACACCCTGTATCAGCAAAATATTAAACACAAAACCACCATCTTCTCCGAGTGGTATGCATTGGATTTGGTGAAAAACCAAGACGGGGCAATCCTAGGCTGTACGGCATTGTGCATGGAAACCGGCGAAATTTGCTATTTCAAATCGAAAGCGACGATTTTAGCCACCGGTGGTGCAGGGCGTATTTATGCTTCTACTACGAATGCCCACATCAACACCGGTGACGGTGTCGGTATGGCGTTGCGTGCTGGCGTGCCAATGCAAGACATGGAAATGTGGCAGTTCCACCCAACCGGCATTGCAGGTGCGGGCGTTTTGGTGACCGAAGGGTGCCGAGGTGAAGGGGGCTATTTGCTCAATAAAGACGGTGAGCGCTTTATGGAGCGTTACGCACCGAATGCTAAAGACTTGGCTGGGCGTGATGTGGTTGCACGCTCCATGATGGTAGAAATCCGCGAAGGGCGCGGCTGTGACGGCCCATGGGGACCACACATTAAATTGAAAATGGATCATCTGGGTAAAGAGGTGCTGGAATCGCGTCTGCCCGGGATCTGTGAGCTTTCTCGTACCTTTGCCCATGTCGATCCGGTCAAAGAGCCGATCCCGGTTATCCCAACCTGTCACTACATGATGGGCGGTGTACCGACGCAGGTGTCGGGCCAAGCCATCAAGCAAAATGCCATGGGCGATGATGTGGAAGTACAAGGCTTGTTTGCCTGTGGAGAGATCGCATCGGTCTCAGTACACGGTGCGAACCGTCTGGGGGGCAACTCATTGCTTGATCTTGTGGTGTTTGGCCGAGCAACGGGTCTGCATTTGGGGGAAACCCTGTTGGCGCAAGCGGAAGCCCGTCCGGCGACTGAGTCTGACATTGAAGCCTCTCTGGCGCGTGTGAACCGTTGGAACAGCACCCAGAAAGGGGAAGATCCGGTTCAAATCCGCAAAGATTTGCAGACCTGTATGCAAAATAACTTCTCGGTTTTCCGTGAAGGGGAAGCGATGGCGACGGGGCTGGAAGAGCTGAAAGTGATCCGTGAGCGTTTGCAGACAGCCCGCCTGGATGACACCTCCACCGAATTTAATACCCAGCGTATCGAATGTCTGGAATTGGAAAACCTGATGGAAACCGCTTACGCGACGGCGGTTGCTGCGAATTACCGGACAGAGAGTCGTGGTGCGCATGCCCGTTTTGATTTCCCTGAGCGTGATGATGCGAATTGGTTATGTCACTCCATCTACAACCCAGAAACCGAAGCCATGTCGAAGCGTAGCGTTAACATGACACCGGTTCATCGTGATGCCTTTCCGCCGAAAGCGCGTACTTACTAGGGGAGGACAAGAAAATGAATTTGAATTTTTCGATTTATCGTTACAACCCTGATGTCGACAACGCGCCTCACATGAAAGGTTACCACCTTGAAGTGCCGGATGGTTCTGACATGATGGTACTTGATGCCCTCATTCTGCTCAAAGAGCAAGATCCTAGTTTGTCGTTCCGTCGCTCATGCCGCGAAGGGGTGTGTGGGTCAGACGGGATTAACATGAACGGGAAGAATGGCTTGGCATGTATCACGCCACTGTCAGCGTTAACGGGCGAAAGTACGATTGTGATCCGTCCGTTGCCTGGGCTGCCGGTTATTCGTGATTTGATCATTGATATGGAGCAGTTCTATACCAATTACGCCAAGGTCAAACCCTTCTTGATTGACGATGGTGCGACGCCTCCGGCGCGTGAGAACCTACAGTCACCGGAAGATCGTGCCCATTTAGACGGCCTCTATGAATGCATTATGTGTGCGTGTTGTTCCACATCGTGCCCTTCATTTTGGTGGAATCCGGATAAGTTTATTGGTCCGGCTGGCTTATTGGCCGCTTACCGCTGGCTAATAGATAGTCGTGATACCGCAACAGACGCCCGTTTATCTGATTTGGATGACGCATTTAGCGTTTTTCGTTGCCATGGCATCATGAACTGTGTAAATGTTTGTCCTAAAGGGTTAAATCCAACAAAGGCGATCGGTCACATCAAATCGATGTTACTCAAGCGCGCAGTATAATTTAAAGCATTATCGATATGCTGGCTCTGAAGCCCTGCGAGGAGCCGGCTTTAAGTCCGATTTCGGGCAAGAATGGCGATAACTAGTGGTTAAGGGAAAACAATGCAGAACGGCGTTATGAAGACTTGGATTGAGTCTTCACACCTGGCTGGCGCCAATGCAACTTATGTAGAGGATCTCTACGAGTTGTATCTAAGCGACCCAGAATTAGTAGACGAAGAATGGCGTCACGTATTCAGTGATTTGCCGGTCGTGCGTGAGAATGTTGTGGAGCAGCCTCACTCTCGGGTTCGTGACTATTTCCGACGTCTCGCGAAAGAAACAACCTACTTAAGTGCTGCCGTCAGCGATCCAGACGTGGATGCCAAGCAGGTTAAGGTCTTGCAGTTGATCAACGCATACCGATTCCGTGGGCATCAGCACGCAAATCTCGATCCGTTAGGTTTATGGCAACAAGAGCGTGTGCCGGATCTCGACCCCGAGTTCCACAACCTGACAGAAGACGACTTCAACGAAACCTTCAACGTGGGTTCTTTTGCCATCGGGCAAGAAACCATGAAACTCTCTGAGCTGTATGATGCGCTGAAAAAGACCTACTGTGGGTCGATCGGTGCCGAGTACATGCATATCACTAACACCGAAGAAAAACGCTGGATTCAGCAGCGTCTTGAGTCGGTTGTTGGGCAAGGTAGCTTCAGCCAAGAAGAAAAACTGACGTTTCTGGACGAGTTAACGGCCGCTGAAGGGCTTGAGCGCTACTTGGGCGCCAAATTCCCGGGCGCGAAGCGTTTCTCGCTGGAAGGCGGCGATGCCATGATCCCGATGGTCAAAGAGCTGATCCGTTATGCGGGTAACAGTGGCGTACGCGAAGTTGTGATTGGTATGGCGCACCGTGGCCGTCTGAATATGTTGGTTAACGTATTAGGCAAAAAGCCACAAGACTTGTTTGATGAGTTTGCCGGTAAGCACGATGAAACGTGGGGAACGGGGGATGTGAAATATCACCAAGGTTTCTCGGCGGACTTTGCCACCCCAGGTGGGGATGTGCACCTTGTATTGGCCTTTAACCCGTCACACCTTGAGATTGTCAATCCTGTGGTGGTGGGCTCAGTACGTGCCCGTCAGGATCGTTTGGGCGATCAAGACGGCTCACAAGTGCTGCCAATTACCGTTCACGGTGACTCGGCGATTGCGGGTCAGGGCGTGGTGGCAGAAACCTTTAACATGTCGCAATCACGTGGTTACCGCGTGGGCGGTACCGTACGTATTGTGGTGAACAACCAAATTGGTTTTACCACGTCGAACCCGAACGATACCCGTTCAACCCAGTACTGTACTGACATTGCGAAAATGGTACAGGCACCGATTTTCCATGTGAATGCCGATGATCCGGAAGCGGTCGCTTTCGTGACGCGTATTGCGCTGGATTACCGCAACACTTTCAAGCGTGATGTGGTGATTGACTTGGTATGTTATCGCCGTCATGGCCATAACGAAGCGGATGAGCCGAATGCGACTCAGCCACTGATGTACCAAAAAATCAAAAAGCATCCGACGCCGCGTAAGATTTATGCTGATGCCCTCACCGACAAAGGTGCCATTGAACTGGAAACGGCAACGGCGTTGATCAATGAGTACCGTGATGCACTCGATCGCGGTGAATGCGTGGTCAAAGAATGGCGCCCAATGAAGCTGCATTCTGTCGACTGGTCACCGTATCTGGGCCACGACTGGATAGTTGATTGGGCCAATCAGTTTGATGCCAACCGCCTGCAAGAATTGGCGCAACGTGTGTGTCAGTTCCCGGAAAGTCACAAGCTGCAAAGCCGTGTTCAGAAGTTGTATAACGATCGTTTAGCCATGGCATCAGGCGAGAAAATGCTCGACTGGGGTATGGCGGAAACCTTGGCCTACGCCACGCTGGTGGATGAAGGTAATCGTATTCGTATTACGGGCCAGGACTCGGGTCGAGGCACGTTCTTCCACCGTCATGCGGTTCTGCATAACCAAGGCGATGCCAGCACCTATATCCCGCTGTCTAACATTCATGACAAGCAAGGCACCTTCCAGGTGTTTGACTCGGTGTTGTCAGAAGAAGCGGTACTGGCGTTTGAATACGGCTATGCCACCGCAGAACCGGGCGGCTTGACCGTATGGGAAGCACAGTTTGGTGACTTTGCCAACGGTGCGCAGGTGGTGATTGACCAGTTCATCAGCTCCGGTGAGCAGAAGTGGGGTCGTATGTGTGGCCTGACCATGCTGTTACCACACGGCTATGAAGGACAAGGCCCAGAGCATTCCTCGGCACGTTTAGAGCGTTACTTGCAATTGTGTGCAGAGCAGAACATGCAGGTAGTGATCCCATCGACACCGGCACAGGTTTACCACATGCTGCGTCGTCAGGTGGTGCGTCCAATGCGCCGTCCGCTTGTCGTGATGTCGCCGAAATCCTTGTTGCGTCACCCGTTGTGTGTGTCGTCAATGGATGAGTTGGCAAACGGAACCTTTCAGCCGGCTATCGGTGAGATTGATGCCCTGGATCCGAAGCAGGTGAAACGTGTGGTGTTCTGTTCAGGTAAAGTTTACTTCGACCTGTTAGAACAACGTCGTAAGAATGAGCAGACCGATGTGGCGATTGTCCGCATTGAACAACTGTACCCATTCCCGAAAGAAGAGGTAGAAGCGGCCATTGCCGACTACCAGCATGTCACTGATTTTATTTGGTGTCAGGAAGAGCCACAGAACCAAGGGGCATGGTATTCCAGCCAGCATAACTTCCGTTCCGCGTTGCCAGTGGGTGCGCAGTTGGAATACGCCGGTCGCCCAGCCTCTGCCTCACCGGCAGTAGGTTACATGTCGGTTCACTTGAAACAGCAAAAAGCGTTAGTAGAAGACGCATTAACAATAACGCAGTAAGAACTGGAACAAAAAGGACAAAACCGATATGACGATCGAAATTCTGGTTCCCGATTTACCTGAATCCGTTGCAGATGCGACCGTAGCGACTTGGCACAAGCAGCCAGGCGATGCCGTGACGCGTGATGAAGTTCTGGTTGATATCGAAACAGACAAAGTGGTGTTGGAAGTACCGGCACCGGAAGACGGTATTCTGGAAGCGATTCTTGAAGCAGAAGGCACCACCGTATTGACCAAGCAGCTGATTGGCAAAATCAAAGCGGGTGCAGTGGCGGGTGAGCCAACACAAGATGTTCCAGCCGAAGCCGAAGCGTCTCCGAATAAACGTAACACGGCGGCATTGGGTGAAGAAACCAATGAAGCCCTTAGCCCTGCAGTGCGCCGCTTGCTGAGTGAGCACGATATTGACGCTGCGGCAGTGAAAGGCACCGGTGTCGGTGGCCGTATTACCCGTGAAGATGTGGAAGCGTTCGTGAAAGAAGGCCCAGCCGCTGCGCCAGTAAAAGCGCCTGTGGTTGAAGCGAAAGCGGAAGCGCCATTGGCACACCGTAGCGAAAAACGCGTACCAATGACACGTCTGCGTAAGCGAGTGGCAGAGCGTCTGCTGGAAGCGAAGAACAGCACAGCGATGTTGACCACCTTTAACGAAGTGAACATGAAACCGATCATGGATCTTCGTAAGCAGTACAAAGACATTTTTGAAGAGCGCCATGGCATCCGTCTTGGCTTCATGTCTTTCTACGTGAAAGCGGTGGTCGAAGCGCTGAAGCGTTACCCAGAAGTGAATGCGTCCATTGATGGTGACGACATTGTGTATCACAACTTCTTTGATGTGAGCATTGCGGTGTCGACGCCTCGTGGTCTGGTGACGCCGGTACTGCGTGACTGTGACAAGCTGAGCTTGGCTGAAATTGAAAAAGGTATTCGAGATCTGGCGATTAAAGGTCGTGACGGCAAGTTAACCGTTGACGATTTGACCGGCGGCAACTTCACCATCACCAATGGTGGGGTGTTTGGCTCGCTGATGTCGACGCCGATCATTAACCCGCCGCAATCAGCGATTCTTGGCATGCATAAAATTCAAGATCGTCCAATGGCGGTAGATGGTAAAGTGGAAATCCTGCCAATGATGTATTTGGCATTGTCTTACGATCACCGCTTGGTGGATGGCCGTGAGTCAGTGGGTTACCTGGTGACCATCAAAGAGTTACTTGAAGATCCAACCCGTCTGCTACTGGATGTGTAATCGACCTGACGTGTAAATACGCACGTCGGTCAACCAACAGTAAGACGGCATCAAGGTCGGGTCGGCTCAACACCCGGCCTTGGTGGTACACCTGTACACGTAGAGGAAATACCCAAGAGTATTTCATATGGATATAACAAGCCCCGTAGGGGTATAAAATGGATAGAACATATGAATTTGCATGAATATCAGGCGAAGCAGCTGTTCGCCGAGTACGGTTTGCCGGTCCCTGAAGGTTATGCCTGTGATACGCCGCAAGAAGCAGCGGAAGCGGCAGGTAAAATTAGTGGTGATAAATGGGTCGTAAAATGTCAGGTTCACGCAGGCGGTCGCGGTAAAGCGGGCGGCGTTGAACTGCACGACACCAAAGACGGTGTGAAGACATTCGCACAAAAATGGCTGGGTAAAAACCTCGTGACGTACCAGACGGATGCGAACGGTCAGCCGGTGACAAAAATTCTGGTAGAAGAAGCCTCCAATATCGCCAATGAGCTTTACTTGGGCGCCGTTGTTGACCGTGCTTCACAGCGTATTGTTTTCATGGCCTCCACAGAAGGTGGCGTGGAAATTGAAAAAGTGGCGGAAGAAACTCCTGAATTGATCCACAAAGCCGCGATTGATCCTCTCGTGGGGCCACAGCCTTACCAAGGCCGTGAACTTGCCTTCAAACTGGGTTTGCAAGGCGATCAAATTAAGCAATTCACTAAGATTTTCCTCGGATTGGCAACCATGTTTGCTGATTACGATCTGGCGCTGCTAGAAATCAACCCACTGGTCATTACCGGTGAGGGTAACCTCCTTTGCCTTGACGGCAAAATCAACATCGACTCCAACGCGTTATACCGCCAGCCAAAACTGCGTGAAATGCATGATCCGTCTCAGGAAGATGAGCGCGAAGCCCATGCGGCGCAGTGGGAGCTGAACTACGTCGCACTGGACGGCAGCATCGGCTGTATGGTTAACGGTGCCGGTCTGGCCATGGGTACCATGGACATCGTGAACCTGCACGGCGGTCAGCCAGCCAACTTCCTTGATGTGGGCGGCGGCGCAACCAAAGAGCGTGTTACCGAAGCCTTTAAGATCATTCTTTCTGACAGCAACGTGAAAGCGGTACTGGTCAACATTTTCGGCGGCATTGTCCGTTGTGATCTGATCGCGGAAGGCATCATTGGTGCCGTGGAAGAAGTCGGCGTGAAAGTGCCTGTTGTGGTGCGCCTAGAAGGCAACAACGCGGTACTGGGTGCCGAGACGCTGGCGAAAAGTGGTCTGAATATCATTGCTGCGACTTCCCTAACGGAAGCAGCGGAAAAAGTGGTTGCTGCTGCGGAGGGTAAATAATGTCGGTACTTATCAATAAAGACACCAAAGTGATCTGTCAGGGCTTTACCGGTGGACAGGGCACATTCCATTCTGAGCAGGCGATTGCTTACGGTACACAAATGGTCGGCGGTGTATCGCCGGGTAAAGGCGGCACCACGCATTTGGGCTTGCCGGTGTTCAATACTGTACGTGAAGCGGTTGAAGTCACGGGCGCCACAGCCACTGTGATCTACGTGCCTGCACCGTTCTGTAAAGATGCGATCCTTGAAGCCATTGATGCGGGTATTGAGCTGATTGTGACCATCACAGAAGGTATCCCAACGCTGGACATGCTGGATGTAAAAGTGCGTCTGGACGAAGCGGGCGTACGTATGATTGGTCCGAACTGTCCGGGTGTGATCACGCCGGATGCGTGTAAGATCGGTATCATGCCAGGCCATATTCACAAGCCGGGTAAAGTCGGTATTGTGTCTCGCTCGGGTACGCTGACCTATGAAGCGGTGAAGCAGACGACGGACGAAGGTTTTGGTCAGTCGACCTGTGTCGGTATCGGCGGTGATCCGATCCCGGGCTCAAACTTTATCGATATTCTGGCGCTGTTTGAAAACGATCCGGAAACCGAAGCGATTGTGATGATCGGTGAAATCGGCGGCACGGCAGAAGAAGAAGCGGCAGCCTACATTAAAGAGCACGTGACCAAGCCCGTTGTGTCCTACATTGCGGGGGTGACAGCGCCTCCGGGTAAGCGTATGGGTCATGCGGGTGCGATTATCTCTGGCGGTAAAGGTACCGCAGAAGATAAGTTCCAAGCACTGGAAGCTGCAGGTGTTCGCACCGTGAAAAGTTTGGCCGACATCGGTAAAGCGTTGCGCGAAGCCACTGGCTGGTAAGTCTCTGGCTGTGATTATCGCTTAACGTGAATCTGCAATAAAAAACCCGCTAACTAAATAGCGGGTTTTGTTTTCTTTTGGTGGAGAGTACTTGCGGCGATTTAAATAAAAGCCTTTAGGCTTCAGAGCGCTTAAACTGACTCAGCATGAAAATCGCGGCTGCTGCAACCACCACTGACGGGCCGGCAGGCGTGTCGTAATACCAAGACATTGCCAAGCCGCCAAAGACCGCCAGAATGCCAATGATCGATGCCATAACCGCCATCACTTCTGGACTGCGCGCAAAACGGCGAGCCGTTGCGGCAGGAATGATCAGCAGGGAGGTGATGATCAGCGCGCCAACGAACTTCATCGCCACCGCAATCACCAAGCCCACCATCAGCATCAATAGCAGACGCATTAAATCGACATTAACGCCTTCTACCTGGGCTAAATCTTCATTGATGGTCATGGAGAGCAAGGGACGCCACAGAACAACCAGCATCGCCAGTGCAATGGCACCGCCGCCATAAATCCAGTACAGATCGTGAGTGGTCACTGCCAGTAAATCCCCGAACAGGTACGACATTAAATCGATGCGTACGTTATCGAGGAAGCTGACTGCAACTAGGCCCAGCGACAAGGCACTGTGGGCTAAAATACCGAGCAGGGTATCGGTGGCCACGACTTTTTGTTTTTGCAGGGTAACCAAAATAACCGCTAAAGCCAGACAGCAGATGATCAGCGCCAGATTTAAATTGATATTAAACAGGAAGCCCAGCGCGATACCCAGCAAAGAGGCATGGGATAAGGTGTCACCAAAGTAGGCCATTTTTCGCCAAACCACAAACGAGCCTAATGGCCCGGCCAGCAAGGCGATTCCGACACCGGCCAACAGGGCCGGCAATAAAAACTCAAGCATCGTGTTTCTCGTGTTGATGATCGGTGTGATGATCATGCTGACAAGGGCCAATCGGGCTACCTGACATGGCATGTTCATGATTATGATGGTGGTGGTACAACGCCAGTTGTTCCGTTTGTCTGCAACCAAACAGCGCCACGTAAGAAGGGTGGTTAGCAATGGTTTCCGGCTCACCGGAACAGCACACATGGTGTTGCAGGCAAATTACGTTGTCGGTTTTCGCCATCACCAGATGCAGATCGTGTGACACCATCAAAATGGCGCAGTTAAGCGAATCGCGCAGCGACTGAATCAAACTGTACAGTTCAAGTTGGCCGTTCACATCGACCCCTTGCACCGGTTCATCCAACACTAACAGATCCGGCTGTTGCAGCAGAGCACGGGCGAGCAGGACGCGTTGCATCTCACCACCAGAGAGGGAGTGCATGTTGCTGTGTTGCAGGTGCTTACCATTCACCATTTCAAGGGCGGTTAAGCGGTCGTCATTGCTGTAACGGCCCGCCAAGCGCATAAAACGATCAACGTTCAGAGGCAGGGCGTTGTTTAACGCCAGTTTTTGTGGGACGTAACCGATACGTAGCCCTTTCTGGCGTAACATTTTACCTGCGGTGGGTTTTTGAAGCCCGGTAATGACTTTGACAAGGGTCGACTTGCCGGCACCGTTGGGACCGATCAGGGTGGTGATTTGCCCGCGTTCTAGTTTCAGCGAGACCTGATCGAGCACATGGCGTTCGCCGAATGTGACGGTGACCGTTTGTAATTCAACTAAGGTAGTCATGATTTCTTTGCTTTCGAGATTTGCCAAAGTGAGATGTTATAATATAACATCTTCGCTCTTGTTGTCATTCATAACAAAATTTGGGGGATCTATTATGCGCCGTTTACTTCTTTCTTGCAGCACGTTGGGGTTGTTATTTTCCACACAAGTGCAGGCAGAAGCGCTGAATGTTGTGACCACGGTGAAACCGTTGAGCATGATCGTACAAGCTTTGACGAAAGATGTGACGACCAGTGAGACCTTGTTGCCTGCGGGCACCTCGCCACATGATTATGCGTTGCGTCCGTCTGATGCGCGTAAATTGCATGATGCGGATCTGGTGATTTGGGTCGGCCCTGAGCTGGAAAGTTTTTTGACAAAAATTTTGGATGGTCAGAGTAATGCCATGGCATTGACGGCACAAAAAGGGATCGATTTCCGTCATTACGGTGAAGCGAATGAAGCGACACACGATGATCATGCTGCCGATACGCACAGCGAACATGCTGACCATGACCATGCGCATGAGCATGAGCACCACGGCCATGACCACCATGGTCACAGTCACCACGGTATTGACCCGCATGTGTGGTTAGGCCCTGAATCGGCTGTGCAAGCGGCGAAGGTGATCACCGATAAGTTGGTGTCATTGGATCCTGAGTATAAGGCGCAATATGAAGCGAACCTGATTGCGTTCACGAAGGCAGTGAAATCAGCCACAGCGGAAATCAGTGCCTCCCTGAAACCGGTGGCGGATCACGGCTACTTTGTTTTCCATGATGGCTATGGTTACTTTGAAGAGGCGTTCCAGCTGAACAAACTGGGGCATTTCACCGTCGAGCCGGATCGTCGCCCGGGCGCGAAAACCCTGATTAATATTCGTGCCTCATTGAAAGATGCACAGGCACAGTGTGTGTTCAGTGAGCCACAGTTCACCCCTGCCGTGGTCAACAGCGTGGTACGCGGTACTGATGTAAAAGTGGGTGTGTTGGATCCGATGGCAACAGACATTCCCGAAGGGCCAAATGGCTACCCGCAGTACTTGCGTCAGTTAGGCCAGCATTTTGTAGACTGCTTGCAGTAAGACCCTTCAGGATGGTGCGTAAACGGGTTTTGCGCACCACCGGAATGCGATGTGACCCGCATTTGAGCACAATAAGCGTGTGCCTGTCGGGAAAATAAGACATTTCTTTGTAGTAACCCGCTGACTTAAAAGCATTTTTAACGCTATTATTTGAGCGAAAAACGTACTTCGGTACGTTTTTTTATGCATTCCCCCTCATTTTATAAATGCCAACTTAAATTCAAGCCGTTGATATTGCATAATGAGCATATCTTATCTACGTCCGGGTCTGAGTTTATTCAACGGCTATGTTCACACGGTTTACTGCATCCATTGTTTTGACGCTGGCACTCCTCATGAGTGCAGGAAACGCGTTGGCTTCGAGTCCTTTATTTTATCCTTTACCGGTAGAAAAACCGGGGGGCGCGGTGGTAGCCAGTAAAGTGTTGCAAGATACGCAGCGCGGATTGTGGATTGTTGATGCGCAAGGCACGCTGTATTTCTATGACGGCTTGTCGTTAAAGCTTGCCTTAGACAGTCATGGCCATGCGATTGATAACGTCAATGATGCCGCCATGGCCGGCAATAAATTGTGGTTGGTGCGCGGTAAGCACGCCTACTATTATGCGCCTGCGACGACAGAACTGTTGCGTCTGACCATCAGCCAAGTGCCGATGGAGTTTGTTGCCAGCGAAGGGGACACGATTTGGTTTGCTAACCGCCGTGGCCTGTACAAAATGAAAGAGGATGATCTGCAGCCGGCGTTCATTCCTTTTCAGCACCCGCTCAAACTACGCGGCCTGCATATTGAAGGGCAATCCGTGTTTGTGGCCGCGCAAAGCGGTTTGTATGAATTGGCTTTTAATGGCCCGTCTCAGTTCCAGCTGCATTTTCCTAAGCAACACATTACTGACGTCTTCCGTGATAATACCGGCACCTTCTGGTTTGGTAGTCTGAATGGTCTGTACAAAGGCCGTGATGGTGAGCGGGTTGAGTTCATCGGCGGGCGTTATGATTTGCCGATCTCGACGCTTCAGCAAACTGCCGACACCCTGTGGGTCGGCTCCAAGCAAGGTTTGTTTGCCATCGAGCTCGACACACAGCAGCAACAGCACTTTATGCCGTCTAAACACAACGATTATGCGCTGCCCGGTCAGCGGATCATTGATTTAGAGCGTGATAAAGCGGGCGGTTTATGGATCTCGACAGAAGAGGGGATCAGTTACTTACCGCAAGGGGCGGAATTGTTTCACCGCATTCGCTTTGGTGGCGGTCCGGATGAGATTAAAGCGCACCGCATTAATGATATTGTCTACACCAGCAACGGCACGTATTGGCTGGCGACGGATAATGGCTTGTTTGAGTTATCCGGCTCGTTAGAGATTTTGCGCCATGAACCCACGCTCGGGAATGTTGATAAAATCAGTGTGTGGCAACAAGAGTTGTGGTTACTGGCAGAGGGTGAGATTCGCATTTACTCTCGCAAAAAGCACACCTGGCGCCCATTGGGATTGCCGCATGGATCGGCTGAACATCCTATTACCAGCCTGAAAGTAGACCATTATGGGTCGCTTTGGTTAGGTATGAGGTCCCAGTTGTATCGCTACTGGCCGGATACGAAAGAGTGGATCTCGTTTGGGGAGCATTGGCTTAAAGATCCTATGGGTGATGAAAACGTCACGGTGATCTTTGAAGACAGTGAATACCAGATTTGGGTGGGGACAGATTATGGTCTGTACCAGTTTGAAGCCGGTCACCTTTATCTGGTCAATAACAGTGTGTCGCAGGGCGGGGTACGGGATCTGTATGAAGACCGCATGGGCCAGCTGTGGATTGCGAACCACTTTGGTTTGCAGTACTCCCAGACGTTATCCCCATTGGCGCTACAAAGCGTGCCGTTGTTGGGTGGCCGCGCCTACCCATTCTGTATTGTGGGTGACAATAACGGCGTGTGGGTCAGTACGACCCGTGGTCTGAGTTATTTGTCCTTCAATGCCCACCCACGCCGCCATTTTTCCGATACCGAAGGCTTGGTACCGAATGAGTTTACCGGGCAGGCGTGTCATCGTAATGATACGGGCAGTTTGTTGTTTGGTAGTCGTGAAGGGCTGGTGGATATTGAGCCGGAGACCTTACTGAGCAGTAAAGCTGCCGTGACACCGTTGGCGCTGAGTGAAGTACGGGTCAACAATACCTTGCACCAGTTGGGGGGCACCGCGACTAAGCCATTGATCCTACCATATGGTGCGATGGCGAGTTTTGAATTTAATATCACGGCCTTAAAAGGCCAGCCGCACTTTGATTACCGGTTGGTGAATGAAAGTAATGTGCCAACAGAATGGACGACCATCAATAGCCGTTTCCTGCTGTTAGAACCCTTGGCGCCGGGTAACTATTTGCTGGAAGTGAAAGACAGCCAGTTTGATGGCGGAGAAGTGATTCGTTATGCCTTTAGCGTTGAACGGCCGTGGTTCTTATCGACCTTGCTGATCGCCGGCGGTGTGCTGGTGGGTGGGGGTGTGCTGCTAGCCGCCTTGTATTGGCGCAGTCGCACCTTCAATGAGCAGAACCTGCAATTGAAGCAAGCGGTTTATCAGAAGACGGCCAAAATTGAATTGCAGAAGAAGCAACTCAACGCCAGTAACATGCAGCTTCAACGTATCTTGGAGATCCGCCAGAATGTGATGGCGCAGTTGTCTCATGAATTGCGTACCCCGTTGAGCTTGTCATTAAGCATGTTGGCGGGACTGAAAGACAAAATGCCGCTAATGAGCCAGTTTGATGTGGTGGAAAAAAATATTGCCCATTCCCTGCATGTGGCCGAGCAGTTGCTGTCGTGTGACGCACTGGCCTTGATTGAGCCGGAAAAACGGTGTGAACAACGGGTGGCACCGATCATTCAGGCCTGTTGTATCAGTTGGCAGGTGGAAGCCGAGAAGAAACAGATTGCCTTGTGTTTGGAAGATAACACCTCTCAGGTCAGTGTGTTCCTTGCGCCATATCATCTGGAAATCATGCTGGGTAACCTTCTGTCTAATGCATTGAAATATACCGACCGTAAAGGCGGGATCACGGTCAATGTGCGAGAAATGAAATCTCAGCTGGTGATCTCTGTCAGCGACACCGGCCGGGGGATGACAGAAGAGACCAAAGCCCATCTGTTTGAAAGTTATTACCAAGAAGATCCGGTCTTCAGCCCAGAAGCGGGCTTTGGCTTGGGCTTGAGTACCGTGAAGCAATTGGTGGAGCTGTACGAAGGGGATATTTCGGTGATCAGCTATCAGGGCGTCGGCAGTGAGTTCATTATTCGTCTGCCGATCTATCGCTCTGAGTTTGTCGGGGTAGACACCGCGTTAGAGCATGCCGATGGGGCTGAAACCAAACAAAACATTTTGATTGCCACGGCTGATGACATGATGAAAGAGACGTGGGCATCGTTGCTGAAAGCCGATTACCACGTTGTGTTTGTGGCGGATGGGTATGAGGCCTTGATTGCCATGTCCGATCAGGCCCCAGATATGTTGATCGCTGACATGTGCTTGCCGGGCTTGAGTGGGACGCAGTTGTTACAGCGCCTGGTGGAAGAGTTACCTGCCGATTACCAACCGCGTCTGATGCTGGTGGCAGAAGAAAACGATGTGGATCACGGTGAAGTGCTTTTGGCGGGCTGGGCACACGCGGTATTGAGTAAACCGCTCAATACCAGTCAGGCGTTTGTCGAAGTGAGCCGATTGTTACACAGTCTGAAAGCTGGCAATGCAGAAGACCATGGTGAAGAGCCGGTGAATACGGCTTGGCGTGATTCTGTCAAAGCCTTGGTGGCGGAACATTTCCACCATCCGGACTTTGGTACCTCTGCTGCCGCAAAAGCTTTGTTTATGTCTGAGCGCAGTCTGCAGCGTAAATTCAAGCAGGAGTTCGGTGTTGCCTTTAAGGATTACGTCACCCAGTTCCGTTTCACGCAGGCGGCCTTAATGTTGAAGCAAGGTGACCGTGTCGCGGATGTGGCCTTGGCGTGTGGATTTAAAGATCCGGCCTACTTCAGTGTGCGCTTTAAAACGCACACCGGCCAAACGCCTACGCAATACGCCAGTGGCTTTGTAAACCACGATATCACGGAAAGCTAAGTATCCTAGAAGGTTACGTGTCTTGATTGCAGCCAGCTGGTGATAGCGAAGCGTGAATAAACAGCCCAAGCGAATATGCTTGGGCTTTTTTATGCCTGTCGCATGCGGGAGGCAATCTGTGTGATGGCTTAGCGCTGTCAGAACGTGGCACAAAGGAGCATCAAGGAGCGCGAGAAAAAGGTGACATCATAAGGCGTGCGGGCCTGACAAAGCGTGATGTGACAAAGTCAGTGACAGATGAAAAACAGGAATATGTGTGTAGAAACGGGCAGGGAAATACGTCAGAGAGGGGCGAAAAAAAATGACGTGATATGGCCTCTCGACCATATCACGGGTGTCAAGGACACCTTCGCTTGCTGCTGGTTGATGGGGGAACCACCAACCATTGGAATAGGGTCTATCATCATCGAGCACCTATAGATGTCTATAAATGCGGTCAAACGTTGATGTTGCTTATAGTAACGTTATCTGATTGTGATAGTTATTAAATTGCCGCCAGTTTGCTGTGATTTCTCGCCATAATTTATAAGTCATTCAATATATTGACGTTTAATTGACGTTAATATTGTCAAAATTGTTGATATGCAACGAAATTGCAACTTAAACGAGATGTTTGTCAATAACGTAAACAAAGATCCCATTTATGGGTGTAATAAATTGATCTCAAACAATAATGAATGTGTTTCAATCTGTAACATCGTTAAGGGAAATGCTAATTGTTCTTATTTAGGGTGGCGTTTAAGCATGAAACTGTCAGATATGTCATGCGGTGTAGAAGGTGTGGTAACCGGAATGTCCGGGCTGACCTCCGCTACACGTAAAAAATTGATGGTGATGGGGGTATTACCGAATACGCCGATCAGTGTGGTGCGTGTCGCACCATTGGGCGATCCACTTCAGGTACGCGTGCGCGGTGTCGATTTGGCATTGCGTAAGACGTTAGCAGACAGCATTGAGGTGGAGATCAAATAATGCAGTACAACATCCTCACCGTGGGTAACCCGAACAGCGGAAAGACCACACTATTTAATGGCCTGACAGGTGCTAAACAGCAGGTGGGTAACTGGGCTGGGGTAACGGTAGAAAAGAAAACCGGTCGTTATGAGTGTGCGGGCGATAGCTTTGCCCTGACCGATTTGCCGGGCATTTATAACCTCGACAGCGCCAATGATGCTAACAGCCTGGATGAAGCCATTGCCTCGCGTGCGATTCTGACCACGGAAGCGGATGTGATCATCAACGTGGTGGATGCGTCTTGTCTTGAGCGTAGCTTGTACATGACGTTGCAATTACGTGAGTTGGGCCGCCCGATGGTGGTGGTACTCAATAAGATGGATGTGCTGGAGCGCCAGCGTCAGGTGCTGGACGTGAAAGGGCTGGAAAAAGCACTGGGTTGTCCGGTGATGACTTTGTCGGCGCACAACCAACAGAAAGTCGAAGAATTTAAAACCCATCTGCACAAAATGCTGGTGCAGGGGATTTCTGTGCATGACTTGTCATTGGATTACGGTGAGGCATTTGAACAGGCGATCAAGCAGCTTGAGCCGCTGGTCAGCAACCGTGAACTGAAGGCGCGTGCACAAGCCATTCGTATTCTTGAAAACGACACATTGATCATTCATGCCTTGTCGGATGAAGACAAAGGCATCGCTTGCAATGTGCGTAACCAGTTAATGGTGGATGTGGATCCGGATATCCAAGTGGCGGATGTGCGTTATACGTATCTGCACCACTTGTGTCAGAGCGTACGTCGTCAGGAAGGCAAATTAAGCCGCAGCCTCAGTGACAAAATCGATCAGGTATTGCTACATCGTGCTTTTGGTATTCCCTTTTTCTTTGTCGTGATGTACCTGATGTTCATGTTCTCCATCAACATTGGTAGCGCATTCATTGATTTCTTTGATATCAGTGTGGGCGCCATCTTGGTCGATGGTGGTCATTACCTGATGGATGGTCATTTACCGGTCTGGTTGGTGACGATTCTGGCTGACGGCATTGGCGGTGGTATTCAGACCGTCGCGACCTTTATTCCCGTGATTGCGTGTCTGTACCTGTTCCTTGCGATGCTGGAAAGCTCGGGCTACATGGCGCGTGCGGCGTTTGTACTCGATAAAGTGATGCAGAAGATCGGTTTGCCGGGTAAAGCCTTCGTGCCGTTGGTATTGGGCTTTGGTTGTAACGTACCGGCGATCATGGCAACCCGTACCCTAGAGCAAGAGCGTGAGCGTAAATTGGCGGCAGCCATGGCACCGTTTATGTCATGTGGTGCGCGTTTGCCGGTGTATGCTTTGTTTGCTGCTGCCTTCTTCCCTGAGAACGGTCAGAACGTGGTCTTTAGCTTGTACCTGTTGGGTATTGTGGCAGCCGTGATGACGGGGCTGATTTTGCGTCATACCCTTTATCCGGGCAGCAGTGACAGCTTCATTATGGAGTTGCCAGATTACGAATTGCCAACCATGCGCAACGTGGGGATCAAAACCTGGCAGAAGCTGAAGAAATTCGTGCTGGGTGCCGGTAAAACCATCGTCGTGGTCGTGGCGATTTTGAGCTTCTTTAACTCGTTG
This sequence comes from Photobacterium aphoticum, assembly GCF_001029435.1. Taxonomy (GTDB): domain Bacteria; phylum Pseudomonadota; class Gammaproteobacteria; order Enterobacterales; family Vibrionaceae; genus Photobacterium; species Photobacterium aphoticum. Next base: position 135,974 of record NZ_LDOV01000025.1, read on the forward strand.
GGTACGGATGGTTCATTCGGCAACGAAGACAGCGCAAACTCGGTATTGTCGAAAGCGGCACAAGTGGTGACACCGGTGTTGGCGCCTATCGGTGTGAAAGCGGATAACTGGCCAGCGACTGTGGGTATCATCACCGGTATCTTCGCTAAAGAAGCCGTCGTGGGTACACTGAACAGCCTGTACGCTCCGGCAGCCGAAGATGACGGCGCAGAGTATGATCTGTCAGCCAGCCTGCACGAAGCGGTGAGCTCAATTGGTCAGAACTTGGCAGACATCAACTACTCTGATCCTTTGGGGATCACCGTGGGCGAGTTGAAAAACTTGGATGAAGCGGCAGCTGAGCAAGAAGTGGATACTTCGCTGTTTGGTAATATTCAGGCGCACTTTGTGAGTTCAGCGGCGGCCATGGCGTACTTGATCTTCATTTTGCTGTACACACCGTGTGCTGCGGCAATGGGGGCCTATGTACGAGAGTTTGGTAAGAAGTATTCTGCATTCATTGCGGGCTGGACCATGCTGTTGGCTTACACCTTTGCGACCTTGTTCTACCAATTAGCACACTTCATGGATCACCCGATGACCAGCATGTTGTGGATTGGCTTCTTTGTGTTGCTGAACCTAGGACTGATCGTGATCTTCAAACAGCAAGGCCGTAAACAAGCAAACACATTGGTGACATCACTATGATTTTACAGCAGCTAAAACAGTATATTGAGCAACAAGGTCGTATCAGCCGTTCCTCATTGGCGCACCATTTTGGGATGTCGGAAGACGGGGTAGAAGCGATGTTGGAGATTTGGATCCGCAAGGGGAAGATCGGACGCGAACTGGTTGGCTGCGGGAGTGATGGCTGCTGCCAAAGCGCGAAAGACATCTGGTATCGTTGCTTACAAGAGAACGAACTGTCAGTCACCGTGATGCGTGGCTAACCATTGGGCTTCAAGACAAAAGGCAACCTGCGGGTTGCCTTTTTTGTGTCTGCTGATTGTCGTTTGAGAACGGCCTGTCAGCGTTATACAGCAGCGTTTAGGCGGCGCTAAAGCCTTCAATCTGGCTCAGTTCTGCCTGTAATTCTTCGGCGAGAGCTTGCTGCACCTCTTCACTGCGTTGCGTGCCGTCGGTATTGCCCCATACCGGCCCCGGCCATGCGATATCGGTTTGGAAACGGGCAATATGATGAACATGTAACTGTGGCACCAAGTTGCCCAGTGCGCCCACATTGATCTTGTCTGCCTGATAGTCGTTCTCTAACAGCGCGGCAACGGCGCTGGATTCGCGCATAAGCTGGCACTGTTCTTCAAAAGGCAAATGGTGGATTTCCTTTAAATCGGCTTTGCGCGGTACCAAAATTAACCATGGCCCTAATGCTTCTTTTGACAGGAGTACCTGACAAAGAGGGAAATTGCCCAGTACCGTGGTATCTGCGGCCAGTCTCGGATGGAGTGTAAAGTGCATCGTAGTATTCCTAAATTGTATTATTCAGCTCACAGGCTGGGACATTACTCCCTACAGGAATCGCAGGGTGGGTTAGGATATAACAGTCAGGAACTGCATGGATGTCAGTAAGATAGTGTGAATAACGCACAGTAGCAATGTTTTCTCCTTTTTGCGGTCAGGTAAGGGCATCGAATAGGAAACGGGTATTGCTTACAGGAATAGGATAGGCGCCGTGGCGGGGATCGGCTGGCTAATCGAGCGAAGCTGATACGAGATGAAGAGCGTGATTTCAATGTAAGGAGCATGCTGATGACAACGGAATATCAAGAGGTGCTGGACTTTTGGTTCGGTGACATGAATGAGGAAGTCCCACTGTCTGACCGTAATGCATTGTGGTTTCAAGGCAATACGGAGACCGATGCGTTGATTGCGCGCCGTTTTCAACATCTGGTGAGTCTGGCGGGGACTGGGGCATTGAGCGCATGGAGCGAGACCCCAAAAGGGACGCTGGCATTAATTATTTTGCTCGATCAGTTTTCTCGTAATATTTATCGCGGACTCAGTGCGGCGTTTCGGTATGACGCACTGGCGTTGGCGCTGTGTAAGCGCGGGTTGGCGAAAAATCAGGACTTGCAGTTGTCACCGATTGAGCGGGTATTCTTCTATTTGCCACTGGAGCATTCAGAAGCACTGGAAGATCAGGAAGAGGCGGTCTTTCGTTTTGAGCGGTTACGACAAGCGGTGACCCCGGTAAATAGCGAGATGTTTGACGGTTTTTACCAGTATGCGGTTAGTCACCATGAAGTGGTCAAGCGCTTTGGCCGCTTCCCGCATCGCAATGCGGTGTATGGCCGATTATCAACCGAAGAAGAGTTGCATTGGTTGCTAGACGGCGGGCAGCGTTTCGGACAGTAAGGGAAGCGTTATTACGCGGCTGTTGAACGTTTCCAGAACCGTTCAAGAGATGCGCAATAAAAAAGCCTTCTCATTGAGAAGGCTTTGTCTTTTACGTCGTATTATCAGCGAGTGATATTACATACGCTCTAGGGTTTCGATACCTAGAAGATCCAGACCCTGCTTGATAGTCTTCGCAGTCAGGTTAGCCAGTTTCAGACGGCTTTGCTTCACTGCTTCTTCTGCGTTCAGGATTGGACATGCTTCGTAGAAGCTTGAGAACAGACCCGCTAGTTCGAACAGGTATGCACACATCACGTGTGGGTGACCTTCACGAGCAACGGTCTGTACCGCTTCTTCAAACTGAAGCAGTTTAGACAGTAGTGCCTGCTCTTTCTCTTCGGTGATCACGATTGGGTGAGTCAGTTCAGACAGCTCAACGTTCGCACGCTTGAAGATAGACGCAACACGGGTGTAAGCATACTGCATGTAAGGCGCAGTGTTGCCTTCAAATGCCAGCATGTTGTCCCAGTCGAAGATGTAGTCAGTAGTACGGTGCTTAGACAGATCCGCATACTTAACCGCAGCCATCGCAACCGTGGTCGCAATTTTCGCTTTCTCTTCCGCGTCAAGCTCAGGGTTCTTCGCTTCGATCAGCTGCTTCGCGCGCTCTTCCGCTTCATCCAGCAGATCAGCAAGACGTACTGTACCGCCTGCACGGGTCTTGAATGGACGACCGTCTTTACCCAGCATCATACCGAATGCGTGGTGCTCAAGAGATACAGACTCTGGCACGTAGCCCGCTTTACGCACGATAGACCAAGCCATCATCAGGTGCTGGTGCTGACGTGAGTCGATGAAGTACAGTACGCGATCAGCATGTAGCTGCTCGTAACGGTATTTCGCACACGCGATGTCAGTGGTGGTGTACAGGAAGCCGCCGTCACGCTTCTGGATGATCACACCCATAGGCTCGCCGTCTTTGTTCTTGTACTCATCCAGGTAAACAACCATCGCGCCGTCATCTTCGACTGCCAGACCTTTTTCTTTCAGATCAGCAACGATGCCTGGCAGCATGTCGTTGTACATTGACTCACCCATTACGTTCGCGTCAGTCAGAGACACGTTCAGGCGGTCGTAGTTACGCTGGTTTTGCTTCAGGGTGATAGCAACCAGTTGCTTCCACTTCTCTAGGCAGTACTCGTCGCCGCTTTGTAGACGAACTACGTAGTTACGCGCGGTTTCAGCAAACTCTGCGTCTTCATCGTAAAGCACTTTAGATTCGCGGTAGAAACCTTCCAGGTCGCTGATGTTCATGGAAACATCGCCACCTTCTTTCTCTTTACGCTCCATGTTCGCGATAAGCATACCGAACTGCGTACCCCAGTCACCCAGGTGGTTCGCACGGATCACGTTGTGGCCTAGGAATTCTAGGGTACGTACAACGGCATCACCGATGATGGTTGAACGTAGGTGGCCAACGTGCATTTCTTTCGCAACGTTTGGTGCAGAGTAGTCAACAATGATGGTTTGCTCGGCTTCTTTGTTCACGCCAAGACGTGAATCAGTCAGCGCCGCTTCACCTTGTTCAGCCAACCATGCTTTGTTTAGGAAGATGTTGATGAAACCCGGGCCAGCAATTTCTACCTTCTCAGCAATGCCGTCTAGGTCTAGTTGGTCAATCACTTTCTGTGCGAATTCGCGAGGGTTAGTGCCCAGCTGTTTGGCCACGCCCATAACACCGTTTGCTTGGTAGTCACCAAACTGCGCTTTGGCTGATTGGCGAACCGCAGCTGGACTTCCAGCAGGGGCACCAGCGGCTTCTAGCGCCTGAGAGACTTTATCATTAATGAGTGCTTGAATATTCACACGCTTATCCTTTAAATCGTTCGTTACGCCCGTCGATGCCGGCGAGGCAAAAGCGTCAACGTATTCAAGGTGTAACCGTCAAAAATAGTCACGAGCACAGGCCTATGCGAGATAGTCCTTAAGGGCTTTTGATTAACGTGAGTATTTTTGACGGGGCCGCCTCGCTAGGGAGGAGGTGGGGCATCTTGAATACATTGCTTGCATTGCCCTAATAATACCCACAATTTTAGGTCGTTTGGCAAGGTATAAAGCGGATAGTTGATGAATTTTTTTTATTGTTCGTCAACGTGCAAACCACATGCCATCACGCGACAGAAAAGGGTTGGGGATAACGGGGGCATGATGAGGGTGGGTGAGAAAAACTATCTGGTTGTTTCCGGGGCGAAGTTGTGGAAAATGTGGCGACCCTTTTTAGGGGCCACACAAGAAGGAAAGGGAACGCTGAGCGGCGTTTTCTTTTTTCTGAAGAATGTATAATTATGCGGCCTAAGCTAAATAAAACGGCTAATAAGTCGGCCAACATGTCGACCGCGATGTCGATAGGAGAGAAAGAAATGCAGGCACTCGAACAGAAGGGATTGCTACCGGCTCAGATGCTGGCACAACTGCCCACGTTTATGGCAAAAATTGACGCTTTGGCGGCAGAGTTGGGGCTGGCGCTGGCAGATTACCAAGCCGACCATATTGCTTTGCGTGTAAACGACCGTGAGGAAGCCGAAGCGCTGCACCAAGCCTGGTTGGCTTACGGGGAAGAGTGGTCAAACAATGAAATCAATGGCCGTCCTATCATCGTGATTGGTTTTCATGAACCGTTGAAAGTCGGCCCATGGACCATTGAAGCGCTGGAGTTGCCGTACCCAGGGGATAAACAGTACCCGCAGGAAGGCTGGGAGCATGTGGAGTTTGTGATCCCATCAACGGTGAACGACACCGACAGCCTGAAAACCGTGTTGGATGAGACGTTCCCGACGTTGGCGTGGGATCGCTTGAGTGAGCAGGGGATCAAAGTGAAAGCCAGTTCACCCTCAGGTGAGCATGAGCGTCTGGCTAACCCGACCTATGCGTTTAAAAAAGCGGGTGTGTGTATCAAACTGCACCCGTGTTCACTGAAAGCCGTGATTGCCAGCGAAAACGCGTAATCAAGGTTGCCTTTGGTGCTGCTTTCGACAAACGTACGTATAGGCAAAGTATCGGCAAAGCATCTGCAAAAAAATAGCGCGAGGCATTGTCTCGCGCTATTTCGTTGTACGATTCTCCTCGAACCTAGAGAATTACCGTCCGGTTACCGTATACAAAGACGTGATCGTCAATCACCAGTCCGAGTGCCTTACTCAGTACCGATTTTTCCACATCACGGCCCGCTTTGGCCATGTCTGCCGCACTGAAGGTGTGATCCACCGGTGAGATGTCTTGGGTGATGATGGGCCCTTCATCAAGATCGTTTGTCACAAAGTGCGCGGTAGCACCGATGATTTTGACACCACGCTCAAACGCTTGCTGGTACGGCTTGGCACCGATGAACGCAGGCAGGAAGCTGTGGTGAATATTGATGATTTTGTTCGGGAATTGCGCCACAAAGTTTGGCGTCAGGATACGCATGTATTTCGCCAGTACCACGTAATCTGGCTGGTATTGTTGTACGGCGGCCAGCAGTTGGGCTTCGTGCTCTTCACGGCTCAGGCCTTCGTGGCTCACGTGATGGAATGGCACATCAAATTTTTCCGCCAGATTGCCCAGAGTGTCATAGTTACCGACAATGGCGGCGATCTCGAGATCTAACGACCCATCAAACGTTTTCACCAGAATATCACCCAGACAATGGGCTTCTTTGGTTACCATGATCACAATGCGTTTGCGATCGGAGCTGATCAAACGGCGGCGGCTGTTTTCCGGCAGGGCGCGATCCAGATCGGCCAGAAAGGTACTGTCATTGAAATAGCCTTCTAGCTCCGTGCGCATGAAAAATTGGTTATTACCGTGATCCACAAACTCACGGTTATGGATGATATTGAGTTGGTGTTTGTAACAGATATTGGTGATTTTGCTGATCAACCCCATGTTGTCCTGACAGTCGGTCAGCAGTGTTTTCTTTTCCATGTGCACATTCTTCCTTGAAATGATGGGGTCTATTTTTCCCCTATCCCTATTGTTTACCTCGCAATCTGTGTCGGGTCAAAAGGTTTCTGGATCACAATTTGAGCAGTAACGCATGCCTGTCGTGTGACAAGCGCAGCAAGGTGGCATTGTCTGGGCAGGGGCGAACGCCAATTTCTCGTGGTCGCCGAACCGGAATATTGGCATAATGTGGCGCTTATTTCTTGTATGTTCAGATAGCGATGATTGCCAAGTTTTTTGCCGCCGGTGGCGCGCTCGATAAAGCCATTCCCGGGTTTCAGGCTCGTCAGCCTCAGATAGACATGGCAGAAGCCGTGGCAGATGCCATCCAGTCACAAACCCAGCTGGTGGTAGAAGCGGGCACAGGAACCGGTAAGACATTCGCGTATCTGGTGCCGGCGCTGGTCAGTGGTAAGAAAGTGATCATCTCAACCGGATCGAAGAACCTGCAAGAACAGCTTTTCCACCGTGACCTGCCGCTCATGACCGATGCCCTGGGCTTTACCGGACGTGTCTCGCTGCTAAAAGGGCGGGCCAACTACCTGTGTATTGACCGTTTAGGCCGTCAGATTGCGGAAAGTCACGGGGTGCACAGCGATCCCACCTTACTGAGCCAACTGGTGCAAGTCAGAAGCTGGTCATCATCCACCAAAACCGGTGATTTGGGCGATTGCGATGCGATTGCTGAAGACAGTCCGGTGCTGCCGATGATCACCTCCACCAATGAGAACTGCTTAGGCCGAGAATGCCCCGCCTATGACGAGTGTTTCGTGGTGAAAGCCCGCCGTCGCGCAATGGAGGCCGATGTGGTGGTGGTGAACCATCACTTGTTTCTGGCGGATTTGGCAATTAAAGAAACCGGCTTTGGAGAGCTGATCCCGGAAGCGGAAGTGTTCATCTTTGATGAAGCCCACCAGATGCCGGACATTGCCAGCCAGTACTTTGGCCAGAGCCTGACCAGTCGTCAGATCCAAGAGCTCGCCAAAGACGTCGAAATTGGTTACCGCACCGAAGCCAAAGACATGCGCCAGCTGCAGAAAACCGCCGATCGCTTGTTTCAGGCGGCGGCAGACATGCGCATTGTGCTGGGCGAGCCCGGCTTTCGGGGTAACTGGCGAGAGGCGATCACCAGCCCATCGATTCAGCGTGAAATTACCCGTTTGACCGATGCGTTGGATCTTACTCATGAAGTGTTGAAATTGGCTCTGGGGCGCAGCCAGTTGCTGGATACCGCTTTTGAGCGTGCCACGTTACTGAAAGCGCGCCTGCAGCGGGTGTGTGACACCACGATCACCGGTTATTCCTACTGGTATGAATGTACGCCGCGCCATTTCAGTTTGCACATTACGCCGCTGTCGGTGGCGGAAAAATTCCACGAGCAGATCACCGAGCAGGGCGGCGCGTGGATTTTTACTTCAGCTACCTTGGCGGTGAACGATGACTTTAGCCATTTCAGTCAGCGACTCGGGTTAACGCCGAAACAGCAGTTTTCACTGGAAAGTCCGTTTGATTACCAGCAGCAGGCCTTGCTCTGTGTGCCGCGCTTTTTACCTGAACCCAACAGCATGGGCATTGCCGATCGGCTGGTGGACATGCTGGCACCGCTGATTGCCAGCAACAACGGACGCTGTTTCTTCCTGTGCACCTCTCACCAAATGGTGCGCGATTTGGCCGAAGGTTTCCGTGCCAAGCTGGATTTGCCCGTGCTGGTGCAGGGGGAAACCACCAAACAGAAGCTGTTGGCTGAATATCTGGAGCGCGGTGATGCTTTGTTGGTTGCGACCGGTGCGTTCTGGGAAGGGGTCGATGTTAGAGGCCAGGCCCTAAGCTGTGTTATTATCGATAAATTACCGTTTACTGCACCGGATGATCCGTTGCTAAAAGCGCGAATAGAAGATTGTCGCCTGCGTGGTGGCGATCCGTTTGCACAAGTCCAAATCCCTGATGCGGTGATCACCTTAAAGCAGGGGGTAGGGCGTTTGATCCGAGACAAGCAAGATAAAGGCGTCTTGGTGATTTGTGATAACCGATTAGTGACGCGTCCGTATGGCGCGGTCTTTTTACGCAGTCTGCCGCCGATCCCTCGTACTCGCGATGTGGAAGGCGTTGGGCAGTTTTTATCTTCCATCAACGGTGCACAGACACCGGATGATTGCGAAGAACAGCATTCAGAGGCTTGAATGAGCAACACAATCCTAGCAGTGGATACTGCCACAGAAAACTGTTCCGTTGCCCTATTGATGGGTGATGAAGTGATTTCACGTTGTGAATATGCACCGCGTGAACACACCACAAAAATCCTGCCAATGGTGGATGAAGTGTTGGCTGAAGGCGGCATTCGCCTGAGCCAGCTGGACGCACTGGCGTATGGTCGCGGTCCGGGTAGCTTTACCGGTGTGCGTATCGGTATTGGTATTGCACAAGGTCTGGCGTTTGGCGCAGATCTGCCGATGGTAGGTGTTTCTACTTTGGCGGCAATGGCACAAGGTTCTTACCGTTTACATCAGGCTGAGCAGGTGATGGCCGCGATTGATGCCCGTATGGACGAAGTGTACTGGGGTCAATATGTGCGTCAGGCTGACGGTGATTGGTTGGTACAAGGCAGTGAAATCGTGGTGAAACCTGCTGAATTGGTGACGCAACTGAGCGCTGAAACCGGTCGCTGGTTTACGGCGGGTACAGGTTGGGAAAGCTATGCTGAAGTCTTAGCACAATTGCCTGTTGAGTTGGTCCAAGGTACTGTTCTGTATCCGGATTCTATGGATATGGTACACTTGGCGAAATACGCGTTTGCGCGCGGTGAAGCGGTATCGGCAGAAGTCGCAAGCCCGGTGTATGTGCGTGATACCGTGACCTGGAAGAAATTGCCAGGTCGCGAATAACGACCAAGTACGATGCCGTATTGTATGTCCTGTCTGAGTAAGATGGGTGACAGGCCAAGGCGCGAGTCATGGCGACAGCACAAGACGGCATCTTGTCGGTTTAGGGAGTGATCCATGGTTTCAATTCAGCGTCTTCCCGTTACCCACACCTCGTCGGCCCCGAAAGCAAAACCTCAGGGGCCGGTGACGTTAGATGTCACGCCGCAGCCGGTTAAAACGGCGGCACAGGCGGTGACATTATCGGCCGATCCTGCCCAGTTAGAAGCGGCGCACGCCCGCGTGCAGTATGACCAACCGGTCGGCAAGCACCGTGATGCGCTGGCGTCGTACATGGGAGTGATGCATCAGCAACGGCGTGATGATCTCTCTGCGTTGGTCGGTGTGGATATTTACGTTTAAGCCATGCTAACACGCGTACCGGTAACATCGACGACGATAAGCAATTGTATGCTTCTTCATCAGTTGACAAGGGGTATGAATGTTTAGAAAGCTATTTGCTGGGTTGCTTGCTGCGATTATGGTAGGCTGCGCGGCAGTGCCTGAAAGTCTGCGCACAGAAAGTGATAACCCGCTGACAGACATCGTGTTAATCACGCAACAGCAGGCGTCATCACCAACCGAACAGCCTGAAGTGCGGCTCGGCGGGGTGATTGCCAGTATTCGTAATGACGCTGATAAAACGCGCTTAGAGATTGTGGCATTGCCCATCAGTGCCAGCGGTAAGCCGGAATTAGGCGCCAACCCTGAGCAGCGCTTCATTGCTTATATTGATGGCTTTGTTGAACCGATGGCCTACCACAGTGGACGTTTGATCACCGTGGCTGGACGTGTCACCGGTCAAGAGCAGGGCACTGTCGGGGATTTCCCGTATACCTATCCGGTCGTGACCGTCACTGGCAGCCAGTTGTGGCAGGTGAAAAAGGAACTCTGGATGATGGAAACCGATCCGTTCCCACCTTGTTGGGGGCTGCATTGCTCACCGTATCGCGCTAACCCGTGGTCACGCGGTGAAGTGAGAGAGCGGGTGACCCAATAATGCCATGAGGTTCATGTCAGATCATGGTTCACATTGAGATACCGACAGCAGGCTCGCATTTAGCGGGCTTGTGTTCGTTTACACCACCGGATTTTTCTGCCGGTACACCAGAGGTGCTTCCCCCTGAGAAGCCGCTGCTGGTCATGTTACACGGTTGGCAAGATAACGCGGCCAGTTTTACGCCGCTGTTTCCTGCGTTGACCGATCATTTTTCGCTGTTGGCCGTGGACTGGCCAGGGCATGGGTTATCACCCCATCGCGCAGCTGACAATTTCTATCACTTTGTCGATTATGTGGATGATCTGGCGCAGTTGATGACTACGCTGGCGAACGCGTGTGTCATGCCATCGCGTGTCATGCTGGTTGGTCATTCGCTCGGTGCGCTGGTGGCGACCTGTTATGCCGCCGCGTTTGCGGAACGGGTTGACGGCTTGGTGCTGATCGAAGGGTTAGCGCCCTTATCTGAGCCGCCGATGCAGGCTGCCACGCGTTTACGACAAGGCATAGAAAGCCGGCAACGATACCGGGCGAGGGCGTTGCAGCGTGAGTCGCGTCCGCCACGTTCGATGGCTTCGTTGGAACAGGCACTGGCCTTACGGTGTCAGGTGAACGGACTGCGTGCAGAGCAACTGCGTCCGATCATTGAACGTGGTGTCTACGAAGATCGCGGCCGCTGGCATTGGCGACACGATCCGCGTTTGCGGTGTGATTCGCTTTATCGCATGGGCCGTGAGCACGCCAATGCGTTATCCCGTGCGATAAGCGCACCGATTTTGTCGATTGTGGGTCAGCAAGGGTACCCGCAATTGAAACAGGACCAGATTGCACAGCAAGACTGGCCTACATTGATTCAGCATGAGGTGGCCGGTGGGCACCATTGCCACCTTGAGCACCCTGATGCAGTGACTGAACAGATTCTGTCGTTCAGTTCAAAAATACATAAACTGATCCGTTGAGGTCAGTGTTACTTGTCTGTTACCTGTGCTGTAATTGTCTGAATTAACAATAAATACAGTGCAGAGGCATCAAGCCACATGAATAGGAGTATGCAACGTGGATAAGGTTTGGCTTAACCGCTATCCGGAAGATGTACCAGCTGAAATTACGCTGGACCAATATCCGTCATTAGTTGAAATGTTTGAGCAATCGGTACAGAAGTATGCCGATCAGACTGCATTCATCAACATGGGACAGGTCATGACCTTCCGCAAGCTGGAAGAGCGCAGCCGTGCCTTCGCTGCTTACCTGCAAAACGAATTGCACCTGAAAAAAGGTGACCGTGTTGCAGTGATGATGCCAAACCTGCTGCAATACCCGATTGCCCTGTTCGGTATTCTGCGTGCGGGCTGTGTGGTGGTAAACGTGAACCCGCTGTACACGCCGCGTGAGCTTGAGCACCAGTTGAATGACTCGGGCGCGAAAGCGATCGTGATTGTATCGAACTTCGCCCACACGCTGGAAAGTATCGTGAAAAACACCGGTGTGCAGCATGTGGTACTGACTAGCCTGGGTGATCAGCTGTCTCGTCCAAAGGGCACGCTGGTAAACTTCGTGGTGAAATACATCAAGAAGATGGTGCCGAAGTACCACTTGCCTCACGCAACGTCTATGCGTATGGCATTGCGTAAAGGCCGTCGTATGCAGTACGTGAAACCGTTCATGAACGGTGAAGACGTGGCATTCCTGCAGTACACCGGTGGTACAACGGGCGTGGCAAAAGGCGCGATTTTGAGCCACCGCAACATGCTGGCAAACGTGATGCAGGCGAAAGGCGCCTACGGTCCGGTTCTGACCGAAGGCCGTGAGCTGATCGTGACGGCACTGCCGCTGTACCACGTGTTTGCATTGACCGTAAACTGCCTGTTGTTCATTGAAATGGGTGGTCGTAACTTACTGATCACCAACCCACGTGATATTCCTACTTTTGTCAAAGAGCTACAGCGTTACCCGTTCACAGCAATCACCGGTGTGAACACCCTGTTTAATGCGCTTGTGAACAATGCGGACTTCCGTGATGTTGATTTCAGCCAGCTACGCCTGTCTGTGGGCGGCGGTATGGCGGTACAGCGTGCTGTGGCTGAGAAGTGGAAACAAATTACCGGTAACTACCTGCTGGAAGGTTACGGTCTGACCGAGTGTTCACCGCTGGTGGCGGCGTACCCGTACGACTTGGTTGACTATAATGGTTCTATCGGTCTGCCGGTTCCATCGACAGAAGTGCGTATGGTCGACGACGAAGGTAACGTGGTAGGCTATGATCAGGTGGGTGAATTGCAAGTACGTGGCCCGCAAGTGATGCAAGGCTACTGGCAGCGTCCGGAAGCGACCAAAGAAGTGTTAACGGATGATGGCTGGCTATCAACGGGGGATATTGTCCGTTTTGATGATGAAGGCTTCTTGCACATCGTTGACCGTAAGAAAGACATGATTCTGGTATCTGGCTTTAACGTCTACCCGAACGAAATTGAAGATGTGGTAGCCCTGCACGGTAAAGTGCTGGAAGTAGCCGCCATCGGTGAGCCGCACGAAGTGTCTGGCGAAATCGTGAAGATTTGTGTTGTGAAGCGTGATGACAGCCTGACTCGCGAAGAATTGCTGAGTCATTGTCGTCAGCATCTGACAGGTTATAAGATCCCGAAAATTGTTGAGTTCCGTGAGGAATTGCCAAAGACCAATGTCGGCAAAATCCTGCGTCGCGCTTTGCGTGAAGAGTCTCAGCAACCTGCTCAGGACGCCTAAGCGTTTCACTGAATGAGAATATCCAATGCCGGCCTTTATGCCGGCATTTTATTGGAAAGCTATTGTGAATTTTGAAATTGTAACGACAACCGCGCGCCTGGAAACGATCTGTTTGGCCGCGCGCCGTCAGCAGGCGGTGATGTTGGATACGGAGTTTGTCCGCACCCGTACGCTTTACCCGAAACTGGGCCTGATCCAGCTGTTTGATGGTGAAGCACTGGCCTTGATTGATCCGTTGGAAATCGACGATTTGACGCCACTGTGGGACTTGCTGCGCGATCAGTCAGTCACCAAGGTACTGCATGCCTGTGGTGAAGACTTAGAAGTGTTCCAGCACTACGCGGGTTGCTTGCCGGTACCGATGATTGATACCCAAGTGATGGCCGCGTTCCTGGGCTACGGTGTATCCGCAGGTTTCGGTACGCTGGTGAAAGATTTCCTTGGCGTGGAGCTGGATAAAGGCGAAGCGCGTACCAACTGGATGGCGCGTCCTCTGACAGACCGTCAGCTGGATTATGCGGCGGCAGACGTGTTCTACCTGATGCCGTTGTTCCAAAAGCTAATGCCATTGGTAGAAGCGAAAGGCTGGAAAGAAGCGCTAGAGCAAGAGTGTGCCGGTTTGATGCTAAAACGCATGAAGACCGTGGATCCGGACAAAGCCTACCTAGACATCAAAAATGCGTGGCAGCTGAATCCTAAGCAGTTGGCGATTTTGCAGCAAGCCGCGAAATGGCGTTTGTTAGAAGCCCGTAAGCGTGATTTAGCCCTGAACTTTGTGGTGAAAGAGCTGAACCTGTGGAAACTGGCGCGCTATGGCATCAAGTCGAAAGCGGTGATGACCAAAGAAGGCTTCGACAACATGGAAATTCAGCGTCACGGTAACCGTTTGTTGAAAATGGTGTACGACGTGGACGATCTGTCGCCGCAGCAGTACCCAGAGAAAATCGTTCGCTTGGTGGATGTGATGGGCTACAAGCAGATGGTCAAAGTGCTGAAAGACGTGGTCACCGAAGTGGAAGCGCAAACCGGCCTGATGCCAGAGTTTCTGGCCTCGAAAAAGCAGGTGAATGAGTTGATTTCGTGGGCGTGGAAAAAACAGCGCCCGCAAGACAAACTGCCAGACATGTTGAAAACGTGGCGTAAACCGCTGTTTGAAGCCAAAGTGCTGCCATTGTTGGATCGCTAATCGCGTTTATTATCCCCAACAGTACGTGTCTACGGATATAAAAAAGCCCTGTCTAAACAGGGCTTTTTACTTTTCGTTATTCTCGCTAACGTCGTTACTTGTCTTCTTCAGGCAACGTTACATTCAGTTCTAATACGGCCAGATCTTCTTCTTTCTGGTCAAGGTGAACGGTCACCTGATCGGGACTGATAGCCACATACTTGCTGATCACCTCCAAGATATCCTGCTTAAGCTGAGGCAGGTAACTTGGTGCACCCTGACCGGCCGAACGGCGCTCGGCCACAATGATCTGAAGTCGCTCTTTGGCAACGCTGGCTGTCGTTGTTTTCTTGGGGCGGAAGAATTCTAACAGTGCCATGGTGCATTACCCTCCGAATAGACGTTTAAGGAAACCTTTCTTCTCTTCTTCAAGGAAGCGGAATGGGCGTTCTTCACCAAGTAGGCGAGCAACGGTATCTTCATAAGCCAGACCTGCGTCAGAACCTTTATCAAAGATCACCGGTTCGCCTTTGTTAGAGGCATTCAATACCGCCTGGCTTTCTGGGATCACACCCAGTAGTGGAATGTGCAGGATCTCTTCCACGTCTTCCACGCTAAGCATTTCACCCAATGTTACGCGTGCTGGGTTGTAGCGTGTCAGCAACAGGTGAGTTTTCACAGGCTCACCAGCCGTTTCTGCGCGGCGAGACTTAGAGTCCAGAATACCCAAAATACGGTCAGAGTCGCGTACTGACGACACTTCCGGGTTGGTGGTAACAATGGCTTCATCAGCAAAGTACAGCGCCATCAATGCGCCTGTTTCGATACCGGCCGGGGAGTCACAGATGATGAACTCAAAGCCCATATCCGCCATATCATGAAGGACTTTTTCTACGCCATCTTTGCTCAGCGCTTCTTTATCACGAGTCTGGGAAGCCGGTAGCACGTAAAGGTTATCAACGCGCTTGTCTTTGATCAGCGCTTGGTTCAGGTTTGCTTCGCCATTGATGACATTGACAAAATCGTAAACCACGCGGCGCTCACAACCCATGATCAAATCCAGGTTACGTAAGCCGATATCAAAATCAATTACAGCGGTTTTTTTGCCGCACAGTGCAAGGCCAGAGGCAATCGCTGCACTAGAGGTAGTTTTACCAACGCCCCCCTTACCTGAGGTAACCACGATAATACGTGCCATTATTTAATTCCTTATTAAACGTTACAGAGCCAGTTGCTCTATGTTCAAATTGTTTTCAGCAAGTGAGATAACTACATTCTTACCCCAGAACTCAGGGTGGATCTTATCGCTCAACCAATAACTGCCTGCAATCGAGACTAGCTCTGCTTGTAGGTTGTGGCAAAAAATCTTCGCTTCACCGTGGCCGTTAGCACCCGCAATGGCACGTCCTCGCAGGGTACCATAAATATGGATACAGCCGTCGGCGATGATTTCCGCGCCTGCGCTGACATTGTTCATGACCACAAGATCACAATTCTTTGCATAAATTTGCTGGCCAGAGCGAACCGGATTACGGATGATGCGTGTTGGCTCCATCACGGGTTCAGAAGCTTTGGCCTGGCGCGCGGCATTCATAATGGCAAAGCCTGCGGCTTTGGCTTGTTGTTGCAGTGGGCCCGCTTTGCAGCCGCTGATCCCCACTGGGATCATACCCGCTTCGCTGACGCTGTGTTTCAGTTGTTCAAAATCGATAGTATCACTGACTTGACTAATATCGATAACAACTGGCGCGGCAGCAAAAAAATGGGGAGCTTGATCAACTTTCTGTTTAAGAAAGTCGGCAGCCTTGGGGATGTCACCGTCCACAAGATGGAGGGCCGAGAGGGTGTAAGAGCCTCCCTTGAGTTCTGCAGATTTGGTCATGGGCATTGACTGACTGTCGCTAAATTAGCCGTTCAGGTACATTATCTCTTGGGTAGTTGCATGTTATATTCCAAAGCTTATATCAGCAAGCTATCCTTGCTTTAGCGTTGGAAATTCAGACAAGCGTCTCATCTGTTTGGCGTATGAAGCAGCGTATAAGGGAATGTTCCTTTCGTTTTGTGGTCTGAATTGAGAATCAAAGAGTATTTAAAGGTTACCGAAACATGTTGTGCGCCATTTATAGAAGTCCGAAAAAAGAAGGCACCTATCTTTATATCAATAAGAAAGATGATTTTTCTGCTGTTCCAGAAGCCTTGATGACCACCTTTGGTACCCCGCAGTTTGTGATGGTATTGAAGCTGCAGGAGGGACGTAAATTAGCACAAGCAGATGTAGAGAAAGTCAAATTGGCGTTAGTTGACACCGGCTTTTATTTGCAGGTGCCACCGCCAGTGACCAATTTGCTGGAACAGTATAAAGCTGAGAAAGCAGAAAAAAACCAAGGGTAAATTATGCATAAGCGATTGGTATCGGCCTTTGTGGCTTTAGGATTAGGGTTGTCAACGGCGGCATGGGCCGCAGATGAAGGATTTGACAGTTATGTGGAAGGGCTGAAAAGTGAAGCCCGGGAAAAAGGAATTTCAGAGTCGATTATCAACTCTGCTTTTGATGGCATTACATTTACCGAGCGTGCGGTAAAGGCGGATAAAAATCAGCCAGAGAAAAAGTTAACGCTGGATGAATATATTCCTCGCGCAGTGCCGGATTGGAAAGTAAAGCAAGCCAATCAGCTTTATCAGAAACATAAAGCGGCGCTGGAAGAAATTGGTCAGCGATACGGTGTGCAGCCACGCTTTATTGTTGCCTTGTGGGGCGTGGAAAGTAATTTTGGCCGCTTAATGGGCAATTACAATGTGGTTGAAGCGCTATCAACCATGGCCTATGAAGGTCGTCGAGAAGCGTTTTTCCGTAATCAGGTGATGGCGGCGCTGGAAATATTGGATGCCGGCCATATTGCTCCGAAAGATATGAAAGGTTCATGGGCGGGGGCAATGGGTCAGCCTCAGTTTATGCCGACTTCATTTTTATCTTATGCCGTAGACGGTAATGGCGACGGTAAAATTGATATTTGGCAGACCGAAGCCGATGTCTTTGCGTCAGCCGCCAACTATCTCAAGAATGCCAAGTGGGATGATGAATACACCTGGGGACGCCAAGTGTCGTTGCCTGCTAACATCGATAGCGGGTTGATGGGTATCAAATCGGAGCAAGCCCGTCCGTTGAGTGAATGGCAGAAACTCGGTGTACGCCG
This sequence comes from Photobacterium aphoticum, assembly GCF_001029435.1. Taxonomy (GTDB): domain Bacteria; phylum Pseudomonadota; class Gammaproteobacteria; order Enterobacterales; family Vibrionaceae; genus Photobacterium; species Photobacterium aphoticum. Next base: position 153,305 of record NZ_LDOV01000025.1, read on the forward strand.
TTTAAACGGAAAAGATTTGCCTGAAGTAGAGATAGATGCCTGGCTTATTCAACCAGATGATAATCACGGCAGAGCGTATTTAGTTTACGGTAACTATCAGTCATTGTTGGATTGGAACCGCTCGCATTATTTTGCATTGGCGGTAAGCCATTTGGCCGATAAGATCCGTTAATATCCTTTCTCACTCAGTGGGAATGAATAACCAAAAAGCCAGACCTTTGTGTCTGGCTTTTTGTGCTTAATATGTTTGTCATTGTGATAGGCAGAATGATGGACGGGTTATTTTAACGTGATATTGGTAATGACTGGTTACACTTTATTGCTATTCCGTCTGCGAAAAATAGTCTTGTCTGAATATAGGCTGAAGGGAGAAATGGGGGAATGATTGAATTAAATGGAAGCGAAAGTGTGACGTTAATCCCATAATTATATTTCTTTATCTTTCTGAAAGATAAAGAAAACCCGGCATAAGCCGGGTTTTGAATGCATTATATGTAAGCAAATTAGATTTCGAAATCTTCTAGAGATTTGCCTTCATCCAGTGCTTTTTTCAGTGCGCTTGGTGTACGGCCTTGGCCAGTCCACGTTTTTTCTTCACCGTTTTCATCGATGAACTTATATTTAGCAGGACGCTGAGCACGTTTTGCTTTTGGTGCTTTGTTTAGCGTTGCTAGTAGTTCTTCTGGGTCAATACCGTCTGCTAGAAGCATTTCACGGTACTGAGCAAGTTTCTCTGTACGCTCTTTTTCTTTCGCTAGCTCTTCAGCTTCCGCTTCAGCACGCTCAGAAACAACCATTTGTAGTTTTTCTAGCGCTTCTTCTAGTTGCTCTAGTGAATATTCACGAGAAAGCGCACGAAGGCTACGAAGGTTCAAAAGTGCTTTCATTGCATCAGACATTTTTTTATTTCCTGTTGTTCTAAAACTATAAAATAATAATAGCAGTGACAATTCAATAATTGCAATATTAATACGTTTAGTTGGCAGATGCCAAATAAAAAATCATCGTTATATTTAGTTTTTTTCCCTAATTCGCGGACGCATTTCTCATTTGTAATATTTTTGAAACCTCCGATAACAGAAATAAACGGAGGATCTACGCCTTAACAAGAGAATATTTTGAGATGAGTTGCATATTGCAAAGGGGTAAAAGTTGACGTTTTTTGCGTCAGATTGGTAACAAGGCGCACCAATTGTGTTAAAAATCACGCATTGAGTTGTTGCAATTAATATTTCTCTCCGTAGAATTGGTTATTCCTTGACTAAAGGGTAGAGGTTGCATCGTCTAAGAGTCACAAACCGTAGGGTGATACCGATGAGGGTTTGTAAAAGGAGCCGATGCCGAAGTAAGAAGCGGTTTATCACACCCTCTTGCTGGGGTTGTCACCAAACAGGGGCAACACTGCCATAGTATATATTTAAAGATTATTAACTATGGAGCGCTACTGTGGAGTCGGAACAGGGTAACTTCTCTTCCTCATACTCAACTAGCATGGTACCTCGCCATGTTCAGCAGTAGATCTCCAACCAGGAACGGTTGCAGTAGAGATCATGAACGTTTTAGATTATTCACATTCCGCTATATCGTTACTTCCGCCCCTTGTGGCACTGGGATTAGCGATCATCACTCGTCACGTTTTATTGTCCCTTGGGGTGGGTGTACTGCTCGGCGCCTTTTTGCTGACAGACTCACTCGGCACTATGGGCGAATATATCACCAGTACCGCCAAAGGCCTCTTTATTGAAGACGGTGCGATTAACAGTTCCAACATGAGCATTTTGGCTTTCCTCATTTTGTTGGGCATGACGACCGCATTGTTGACCCTTTCAGGCGGGACTCGCGCCTTTGCTGAATGGGCGCAAACCAAAATTAAAACCAAGCGTGGCGCAAAATTGCTGGCTGCTTTCCTTGGTGTGTTTATTTTCATCGATGACTACTTTAACAGTCTGGCGGTGGGCTCGATCTCTCGTCCCGTGACCGACCGTTATTATGTCTCCCGTGCCAAACTGGCTTATATTCTTGACTCTACCGCTGCGCCGATGTGTGTGTTGATGCCAGCATCGAGTTGGGGCGCGTACATTATTACCGTGATCAGTGGCATTCTGGTGTCACATGGCGTGACCGAATACACCCCTTTAGGCGCCTTTATGCAATTAGCGCCAATGAATTTCTACGCGGTCTTTGCTTTGTTGATGGTGTTTGTGGTGGCGTGGTTCCAATTGGATGTGGGCCCAATGAAGCATCATGAGCTGGAAGCCAGCCATTGCCGTGGTTTCGATGAAGGCGACAGCGATAAGCGTGCCAAAGACATTAACGACGAGCTGGAAATCAACGAAAGTGAGCATGGCCGTGTGATGGATTTGGTATTGCCTATTTTGGTGCTGATTTTCGCGACCCTGTTCTTCATGCTGTTCACCGGTAACCAGACACTGGCAGCAGACGGTAAGCCGTTTGACTTGCTCGGGGCGTTTGAAAATACCAATGTGGGCGCTTCACTGGTGCTGGGTAGCTCTGTTGGCTTGATTTCAGCCTTGATCTCTGTGTTCCGTCAGCGTCTGCCTATGTCAGACATCGGTTTCACCTTGTGGATTGGTGCGAAGTCGATGTTTGGTGCCATTTTGATCTTGCTGTTTGCGTGGAGCATCGGTGGCGTGATCAATGATATGGCGACCGGCCGTTACTTGTCGACATTGGTTGAAGGCAACATTAATCCAATGCTGTTACCGGCGATCCTGTTCTTGCTGGCGGGTGCGATGGCGTTCTCAACCGGTACGTCTTGGGGCACCTTCGGTATCATGTTGCCGATTGCCGGTGATTTGGCGGGCGCAACAGACATCGCCTTGATCCTGCCGATGTTGGCCGCCGTACTGGCCGGCTCGGTGTTTGGTGACCACTGTTCACCGATTTCTGATACCACGATTTTGTCGTCTACCGGGGCACGTTGTCACCATATGGATCACGTATCGACACAGCTGCCGTATGCCTTTGCAATGGCGCTGGTTTCTACCGTGGGCTTCCTGGCGCTGGGCTTTACCGATTCGTTAGCTGTGGGCTTTATCGCGGCGAGCGTGGCCTTCCTGTTAGTGTGTTCTGGCTTGGCGTGGTTAGCGCGTCGCCCATAACGCTGTACAGTGTTTCAACACCCGCAAGCCTGCCAATTGTGCAGGCTTGCTTTTTTTGTGCGGCTGAATGGCTTTCTCGGTGAGATATTCGCTTGCTGCTTTCAATCTGAGGGGCTTTTCTGTAGCATCTCGGCAGTTTTTTCCAAGCCTCCACGTATTACTACTAGGGAAACACCATGGCCCAGATGTATTTCTATTACTCTGCAATGAACGCGGGTAAATCGACAACGCTGTTGCAGTCTTCATTTAACTACCGTGAGCGTGGTATGAACCCTGCGATTTTTACTGCTGCGATTGATGACCGCTACGGTAAAGGGGTTGTGAGTTCTCGTATTGGTCTGCAAGAAGAAGCCGAACTGTTTAATGTGGACGACGATCTGTTTCAGTGTCTGAGCCAGATGCACGCAGAGACCAAAATCGACTGTGTGTTAATTGATGAATGCCAGTTCCTGACCAAAGCACAGGTGTACCAATTGACGGAAGTGGTGGATAAGCTGCACATTCCGGTATTGTGTTACGGCCTGCGTAGTGATTTCCGTGGTGAGTTGTTTGACGGCAGCCGTTATTTGTTGGCATGGGCTGACAAGTTAGTTGAGCTGAAAACCATCTGTCACTGTGGCCGTAAAGCCAACATGGTGATCCGTCAGGACGAAAGCGGTAAAGCGATTGCGGACGGGGATCAGGTGGAAATCGGTGGTAACGATCGTTATGTGTCGGTATGCCGTAAGCACTACAAAGAAGCGCTGGAAGGCTAATCGCTCACGCACCGCGCTTGCCAATTGAAACATAATAAAGCCCGCATATCATTGCGGGCTTTTTGTTTTCTGCGTGATACGAGATAACGCTTACTTATGACGTTCCTGCAACTTCGCCGTAATGTCTGACAGCGACAAGTCTTGGTCTTGCAGCAGCACCAGTAAGTGGTAAATCAGATCAGCAGATTCACACACTAATTCCGCCTTGTCGCCCGACGTTGCCGCAAGCGCGACTTCAACGCCTTCTTCGCCCACTTTTTGCGAAATACGCTTGGTGCCACGGGCATAGAGGCTGGCGGTGTAAGAGGACTCAGGATCCGCGCCTTTACGGGCTGCCAAGACCTGTTCAAGTTGATGAAGGAACACCAAGGCAGGCTGATCGACGGTATCGCCGTCAAAGCAGGTTGTGCTGCCAAGGTGACAGGTTGGGCCGACCGGATCGACTTGTACCAGCAGGGTGTCGTTATCGCAGTCCAGAGCGATATTTTTCAGCGCCAATACATTGCCAGAGGTTTCCCCTTTGGTCCACAGGCGTTGTTTGGTGCGCGAAAAGAAGGTGACCTGTTCGGTATCCAGCGTTTTCGCCAGCGCATCCTGATTCATGTAGCCGAGCATCAGCACTTGGCCGCTGGTGTGGTCTTGCACCACGGCAGGGACGAGGCCGCCCACTTTTTCCCAGTCAATTCTTGCTTGTAGGCTCATAGTCGGATCTCCACCTGTTGTTGCTTCAAGTACTGTTTCAATTCACCAATGTTGATGATTTGCTTGTGGAAGACAGACGCTGCCAAAGCGCCGTCTACGTTGGCATGGTTAAACGCATCGGCAAAGTGCACCATTTCACCGGCACCGCCAGAGGCGATAAGCGGCACACGGCAAACATCACGTACCATGTTGAGCTGATCGAGATCGTAACCGTTACGTACACCGTCCTGGTTCATCATGTTCAATACAATTTCACCGGCGCCGCGTTTTTGCACTTCCTGCACCCAGTCACGGGTTTCCCATTGGGTAGCTTTGGTGCGGGCTTCATCGCCTGTGAACTGGTAGACCTGATATTTGCCGGTATCAGCATCAAAGTAGGAATCGATCCCTACTACGATACATTGCACGCCAAATTTGTCGGCCAGCTCGGTGATCAATGCCGGATTTGCCAATGCCGGGGAGTTAATCGATACCTTGTCCGCGCCAAATTGCAAAATGCGGGCCGCGTCATCGGCGGATTTGATCCCGCCTGCGACACAGAACGGAATGTCGATCACTTCCGCCACGCGCGCGACCCAACTTTTGTCGACTACTCGGCCATCACTTGACGCCGTGATGTCATAGAACACCAGTTCATCTGCGCCTTCTTCGGCATAGCGTTTAGCCAGCGGGACAATGTCACCGATAATTTCATGGTTACGAAACTGCACGCCTTTGACGACTTGACCGTCACGGACATCAAGGCAGGGAATAATACGTCTTGCTAGCATGGAAACTCCTTATTCTGCCCAGATACGAAACGCGTCATCCGCGCTGAATTTACCGTCCAGCAGAGCGCGGCCGACAATCACACCTTGTACCCCGGTACCTTTCAGCGCGGCGATGTCATCGAGTGAGCCAATGCCGCCGGAGGACTGGAAGGCCACTTGAGGGTACTGGGCACATAAGTCGCGATACAGATCGACGTTGGACCCAGCTAAAGTCCCGTCACGGGAGATGTCGGTACACAGCACGTGCTTAAGGCCGACGGTCAGGAAGTCATCCAGCAGGGCTTCAATCGACACGCCAGAATCTTCCTGCCAGCCTGAAATCGCCACCTTGCGGTTGCCTTGGTCATCGATATTGACGTCCAGCGCCAGTACGATGTGCCCCGGGCCGTATTTTTCCATCCAGCCTTTGACCAATTCAGGTTGCTTAACCGCCGTGGAGCCGATCACGACACGTTGCGCGCCGGCATCCAACAAGTCTTTCACGTCTTGCTCGCTGCGCACGCCGCCACCAATCTGAATGTTGGCAGGGGTGCTGGCTAAAATCGTAGCGATCAGATCTAACTGACGGGCTGAGGTATCTTTTGCACCCGTCAAATCCACCAGGTGCAGCCAATTGGCGCCTGCCTGATGGTAAAGCGCAAACTGCTCTGCCGGGTTCACCGGGTATTCGGTCACTTGTCCGTAGTCACCTTGATAGAGACGGACAACCTGACCGTCAATTAAATCGAGTGCGGGGATAATCATTGACGTTCCTTCATCACATCTCTAAAAAGTTTTTAATCAATTGTGCGCCGGCTTTGCTCGAGCGCTCAGGGTGGAATTGCACCCCGTAGTAGTTACCGCTTTGCAACGCCGCCGTGAATGGCTGGCCGTATTCACAACGGGCGATGGTGTGCGCTGCATGAACTGGCATGGCGTAGCTGTGCACAAAGTAGAAATAGCTGCCCGTCGGAATGTCCTTGAACAGCGGATGACCGTCTTTTGGGGTCACCGTATTCCAGCCCATGTGTGGCAGGGGCAGATCCCCCGGCTGCATTTTTTCAACCGGCGCATCACACAAGCCCAGACACGCGACGGTATCTTCACCGGCGGAGCCGTGCTCTTGTGACAGGCGACATAACAGCTGCATGCCCAAACAAATGCCCAGCAACGGTTTGTTGACCTGTTTGACCAGATCAATCAGCTCACGCTCTTGCAGGTTTTTCATCGCCTCACTGGCGGTGCCGACACCGGGTAAAAACAGTTTGTCGGCGGCCAGTACCACGTCCGGCGCTTTGCTGACGGTCACGGTATAACCGAGACGTTCAATGGCAAAGCGTACTGAAGAGACATTGGCACAGCCCGTATCAATGATGACGACCTTTTGATCGCTTAAAGCCATTACAACACCCCCTTGCTGCTCGGGAGTTCATTGCCTTCTACCTTGATCGCTTGGCGCAGGGTACGGCCAAAGGCTTTAAACAGGCTTTCAACTATGTGGTGATCATTATGACCGGTGGACGACAAGTGCAGGGTACAAGCCAGCGTATCGGTCAGTGAGCGGAAGAAATGCGGCACCATCTCGGTGGACAGATCGCCGACCATGTCACGGCTAAATTGTGCGTCAAACTTCAGGTAAGGGCGGCCGGACAAATCCAGCGCACACTGGGCCAAGCATTCGTCCATTGGCAGGCTAAAACCGAAACGGCCGATGCCACGTTTGTCGCCTAAGGCCTTTTTCAACGCTTCGCCCAAGGCCAGCGCGGTGTCTTCCACACTGTGGTGATCGTCGATGTGCAGATCGCCGTCTACTTTACAGATCATACGGAAACCGCCGTGGGTGGCGATTTGATCCAGCATGTGATCGAAGAAGCCTAACCCCGTGGCGATCTCATTGCCGCCGGTTTCATCCAGATTGACCTTCACCGTGATGTCGGTTTCTTTGGTGGTGCGCACCACTTCGGCCACGCGTGGCTGGGTGGTGAGATCGTTAACGATTTGCTGCCAGCCCATGGTTTGCGGGTGGTATTGAATGCCGCGAATGGCCATGTTTTCAGCCAGTTGCAGATCCGTTTGGCGATCGCCAATCACCGCAGAGGTTTCGAAGTCCACACGGCCTTGCTGCAGGTAGTCTTTGACCATGCCCAGTTTCGGCTTACGGCAGGTGCAGTTATCCGATTCAAAGTGCGGGCAGATCAGTACATCGTCAAAGCGCACGCCTTGTGAGGTGAAGATGTCCATCATCATGTTGTGTGGCGCATCAAAATCCGCTTGCGGGTAACTGTCGGTGCCCAAACCGTCTTGGTTGGTGACCATGACCAATTTGTAGCCGGCGGCCTGGAGCTGAAGCAGCGCGGGGATCACAAACGGCTCAAGGGCCAGTTTGTCTAAACGGTCGACTTGAAAATCCACTGGCGGCTCAACAATTAAGGTGCCGTCTCGGTCGATAAAAAGAATTTTTTCCTTGCTCACTACTGCTTTCCTTATTACGCGAGTTGTTGACGGATGAAGGCGAGGGTTTTCTCACATTCATCACGGCTGCCGATACTGATGCGGATACAATTTTCAATCGGGCTGCGGCGCAGAATGATCCCGTTGTCCCACAGGGTTTTGAACAGGCGTTCACTGTCCTGGAATTCCACTAACAGGTAATTGCCGTAGCCATCAAACACCTTAACGCCGGGTAACATGCTCAACCCAGCTTGTAGGTAAGCGCGGTTGGCACTGAGATCCAATACCTGAAACTTGGTGCGGGCCAAGCCTGCCGGGGATAGGGCTTCAACGGCGATGTCTGCGACCGGTACGGGAACCGGGTAGGGCGCGATGACTTTCAGCAGCAGTTCGATCACCATCGGGTTTGCCAGCGTGAAGCCACAACGCAGACCGGCAAGGGCAAAAGCTTTGGACAGGGTGCGCAGGATCACCAAGTTCGGATACTGGTTCAGCAGATCCACCACCGAGGCATCCATACAAAAATCAATGTAGGCTTCATCGACGACGACTAACGCACGATCTGCCGTCATGGTTAAGAGCGCCTCAATGTCAGCACGGTTAATCAGGTTGCCGGTCGGGTTGTTCGGGCTGCACACGAACACCAGTTTCACGTCATCCAAATTGGCAGCAATGGCGTCCAAGTCCAGTTGCCAGTCAGCTTTCAGCGGCACTTGCTTGGCGGCCACATCAAACGTTTGGGCGCTGATGGTGTACATGCCATAGGTTGGCGGACAGTACAGGATCGCGTCTTTATTAGGTTCACAGAAGGTGCGGATCAACAGTTCAATCCCTTCATCGGCCCCGCGTGAGGTCAGCACGTAATCACGGTCCACGCCCGCATAACTGGCGTAAGCGCCAATCAGGGTATCTGGCTGACAGGTGCTGTAGCGGTTCAGGCGATCACTTTTAATCGTGTATTCGTTCATGAATGGGGATTCGTTGGCATTGAGCCAAATATCACCGCTGCCGCCCAAACGGCGGGCAGACATGTACGGGGTCATCTCTCTGACGGTTTTGCGGGCCAATGCTTCAATGTTCTGGCTCATAACAACTCCTTTAACTTCTCAACGCGGAGGGTAACAGCTCGCTTGTGGGCATCAAGCCCTTCAGCATCGGCAATGGTTTCGACCACTGGCGCAATCGCCAGCAAGCCATCTTTTGATAATTCCTGTACCGTCATGCGCTTGGAGAAATCCGCCAAGCCCAGGCTGGAATAGGTACGGGTGTAACCGTATGTCGGCAGCACGTGGTTGGTGCCGGACGCGTAATCGCCGACCGATTCCGGTGACCACAGGCCGAGGAAAATGGAGCCGGCGTTATCCAGTTCCGGCAGCAGGGCGCGTGGGTCTTCGGTTTGTACAATCAAGTGCTCTGGGCCGTAACGGTTCGAGATAGCGACACACGCTTCAATGGAGTCAGCCACAATCAAGATACTGGCACCCAGCGCCTGACGGGCAATGTCGGCACGGCTCAGTTGTTGTAATTGGGTTTGAATGGCATCAGCGACGCGATCTGCCAAGGCGAAATCTGGCGTGACCAACACCACTTGTGAATCGGGACCGTGTTCAGCCTGACTCAGCAAATCAGCAGCGATGAAATCCGGATCGGCGCTGCTGTCAGCAATCACCAACACTTCAGACGGGCCGGCAGGCATATCAATCGCCGCGCCACGGAAGTCATTGCTAACCTGACGTTTGGCTTCGGTGACATAGGCGTTGCCCGGACCAAAGATTTTGTCGACTTTCGCGATGCTTTCGGTGCCGTAAGCCATGGCGGCGACCGCTTGCGCGCCACCCAGTTGGTAGACTTCTTCGATACCACACAGTTGGGCGACATAGAGAATTTCGTCAGCAATCGGCGGTGGTGAGCACAAGATCGCGCGCTTACAGCCGGCAATTTTGGCCGGGACGCCCAGCATTAACACGGTAGACGGCAGCGGTGCGCTGCCACCCGGAATGTACAGCCCGACCGCATTGATTGGGCGGGTAACTTGTTCACACACCACACCCGGTTGGGTTTCCACGCGAATAGGCTGTGGACGTTGAGCCTGGTGAAACGTACTGATGTTGTTATACGCTGCCTGCAGGGCGTCTTTCATGGTGTCTGATAAACGATCAGCGGCCTCAGCAATGGCGTCAGGTGAGACACGAATGTCATCGAGTACCACGTTATCGAATTTGGCGGTCAGGGCTTTCAATGCCGCATCGCCGTCTGTTTGTACTTGGGTGATCACCGATGAGACTGCTGCCGTGATATTGGCACCTTCGGTGATCGCCGGACGTTCCAATACGCTATTTTGTTGCGCTTCACTCAGTGATTGCCAAACAACCGTTTTCATTGCGTTACTCCATCATCTTTTCAATTGGCAGAACCAGAATGGAGCTGGCACCAAGCTCTTTGAGCTGCTCCATGGTTTCCCAGAACAGGTTTTCTGAGCTCACCAGGTGGATGGCAACGCGGGTTTTGTCTTGCGACAGTGGCATCACGGTGGGGTCTTCGGCGCCCGGTAGCAGATCTTTGATTTGATCCAAGCGGTCAGTCGGTGCATGCAGCATGATGTATTTGGATTCTTTGGCTTGAATGACCCCTTGCATACGGGTTAGCAGGCGGTTGATCAGGGCTTGCTTGTCATAACAGAAGTCGCCGGTACGTTGGATCAGTACCGCTTTTGAGCGCAGGATGACTTCCACTTCTTTCAGGCCATTGGCTTCCAGCGTGGCGCCGGTGGATACCAAGTCACAGATAGCATCGGCCAAACCGGCACGCGGCGCGACTTCGACAGAGCCGTTGAGCATACAGGTGCTGAACTGTACGCCTTGCTCATCCATGTAACGTTTCACCAACTGCGGATAAGTAGTGGCAATGCGTTTGCCTTGCAGATCTTGTGGGCCGTTGTAGGTGTCACCTTTGTTGATAGCGATAGAGAGGCGGCAACCGCCGAAATCCAAACGACGCAGTTTGACATAGTTAGCCGGTTCACTGCGTGCAATGCGCTCTAAGCAGACTTCTTCCAGTTCATTCTCACCGATCACGCCCAAATCCACGACGCCATCCATGATCAGGCCCGGAATATCGTCATCGCGCACCAATAGCAGATCAATCGGCATGTTTTCAGCGTGTACGACGAGACGTTCTCCCACCATGGTGAACTTCACGCCGCAGCGTTTTAGCAGCTCTTGGCATTCTTTGCTCAAGCGTCCTTTTTTTTGAATTGCAATGCGTAGTCGTTGTGTTTGCATAATTCTGATCCCTGTTACTCACTGTCGAGCTAATTTTTTGTTTGAGCCTAAAAACGAAAAGACCCTCGGAAAATGTCTCTCCCGAGGGTCTTGAATGCTTGAGTGCTTATCTGACCGCTGGAAGAGTGAGTGCGTCTTCCAGAGCGAGGCGTATCCTCCCGAAAGACTAATCAGGATGATGATGGTGATGTAGGTTTACCAAATTGATACGCATAATTATGTACTCTGTATAAATCTTTATTAACGCGGTGCTTGTTATTCACACTATCGAAGCTCTGCTTATTTTGCAATAGGATTTTTAAGGAAATATTAAAATTTATTTCCAGGTCGATATTGTTATGTACGTATTGCAATTATCTGCCTGTGTTGCCATCGATTTTTTGCGTTTTGGCCGCTTGCCACAAGAGCTGGGCACGCATTTTGTTAACATATCCGCCATAGTGCTGAGCGCCAAGGCATTGTTTGGCCGCAGAGCTGCATATCGAAACGGTGCATAGTGAGCGTCAGACATAAATATCAATGAAGCCTTGATGTCGGCGTGGTTTGTGCTGTGTTGAATGTGGGGATAGTGCGTCTTCCGTGGTGGCTTCCGAGGTGGTGGGAGAAGCGGGATCTGCCGGCTGAAAAGCCGATGGCTGGTGTTGATCCGATGCATCGTTATCATCTGATGCGGGCGTATGGCATTTGGATGATGACACGGATGTGGGTCGGGGATGATGCGAATAGATCATGGTGTGGCCCTCACTCAACAAAGACAGGTGTTGCTTGTTTTATCGACAACGGAGGTCATCCATTGAGTGAAAAGTGGCTTTATTGTGTGTTTTGTGAGCGCGGTGGTCTTTTGTTTTTGCCTTTCTTGCTTGGTTTGTCTCGTTTTATCTTTCACGCCCGAAGAGGTGGGCGTGAAAGTGGAGGCTAAAACATTGGGTTAAAAATAGGAGCAGTGTGCGGATTAGCCGCAGCACTTCTTGTATTTTTTACCGCTGCCGCACACACACGGGTCGTTACGGCCAATTTTATCGCTCACTGCTGGGGTGATCGTCGCAGGGGCTTCAGGCTCTGGGTATTCGCCATCAATATAGAACCACTGTTGTTCACCGTTTAGCTCTTCACGCAGGAAGCGGGAGCGCTCATGCAGGCAGTATTCTTCTTTGCCATCACGGTAGAAGGCCTGAAATTCCACAAAGCCTTCACCATTGTCGGCGATCTCGCTGTTAATTACATCCAAACCCAGCCATTTGCTGTTGACCGACTCTGCAATGGCTTCACGGTGCTGCTCGGCTTCGCAACTTGGGTGGTAGGTGCTCACGACAAAATCCACCAAGCCCAGTACGTGGGCACTGTAGCGGGCGCGCATCAGTTGTTCTGGGTGCGTTGCCAGTGCAGGATGTTGGTGGATCGGTTGGCAGCATTCCGCCAGTGGACGTTTGTTGCCACACGGGCATGAGGAATGACGTTGGGTCATGGTTTACTCGGTATTGTGTTGTTGTTCATGATGAGCCGCCCATTTTAATGACTCTAGATACCGCTCTGCAACGACTGATTCTTTGACCTGTAAAATCTGGCTGAGCTGTTTAATGCGTGGCCAGTCGGCATTATCGTAAGCCATTGCCAGTTGTAGCAAGAGCCCGAGTTCACCGTGTTGGGCGATAAGCGCATGGCGGATCGCCTTGTTCAGCGACAGTTGATTGATCAACGTTGCAATGGGTTGATCCAGCATAGAATCCAGCAGCGAAAACAAGCCAGTGAGAAACGCTTGGTTCGGATTCACTTTTGGGGTGATGTGCTGGCTCAAATATTCACAAAAACGTGCCCGCTGCAGTGACAATAAATACAAAGACAGGGGTTTGTCTTCTGTCGCTTGCGAGGTCGCCACAAAGGTGACAAAGCGGCGTAAACGGGCATCACCCAGAAACGCCAGTGCCTGTTTGAACGAGGAAATCGGCTTTGCCCGCGATGCAGTCATGGTATTAACGTGGCGCAGCAGTTTATAAGAGAGCGTCACATCGTTAATGATGAGTTGTTCGATCAGCCCTAAATCGATCTCGGGTTGGCTGACCGCTTGGTACAAACGCAAGGTGGTGATGACCGACGGTGACAGGGTTTTCTGGCGCAAAATTTCCGGGCGGCTGAAAAAGTACCCCTGAAACAGATCAAACCCGGCATCCCGCGCGGCCAGAAACTCGGCGTGGCTTTCCACTTTTTCCGCCAGAAAGCGTAATTTGCTGCCTTTTTCCCGATGATGTCGGATAAAGAAGCCGGCCCGACTGATGGGAATGGCGCGGATATCAAACTTGATAATGTGGATATACGGCAAAAAGCGCTGCCACGGCGGGGCGGGCATGAAATCATCTAACGCCAGTGTGTAGCCGTGATTGTGTAATTCAATCACCGCTTCCAGCAGGGCATCATCAGGCTCGCAGGTTTCAAGAATTTCAATGATGAAACTTTCTTTGGCGAACATCAGCGGCGTGCGTTTGACGAGGCTGCTGTAAGGAAAATTCACGAAGGCTTTTTTGCCGGCAGAGATGTCGGCCGCGTTGGCACCCAGAAAATTATCCGTCAGCAGGCGATGGGTGGCCTGCTCATCTTCAATGGCGGGAAAGGCATTATCGGGACCATCACGAAACAGCAATTCGTAGCCGATGGTTTCTTTGCGTCGGTTAAGGATCGGTTGTCTGGCGAGGTATGAATTTGTCAAAGTGGCTACTCGTGGTCAAAGTCAATGACAGGCATGCATTTGCCAGTGGCCCGTCAAAATCGGTATGATACCCGCGCATCTTACCGTGATTGACGCTCATTCACAGTCGGATTAAGCCTTTTTATGCTAATTGGAAGCATAGCAATCGCCTTAATCTTAATAGATATTTCTTTTCCTTTCGCTAAATAATGTGTAACTCATGACAGTATTCACAGTCATACAAGCGGGATTGCTTGTAGGTGGATGCGTTTTTATGATCATGCTACTGATGGCATGGCGTAGAAATCGTAAGCAGGAAGCACAAACTAAAATCCTCCCAATCGGCCTGATCGGTGGGGTGGCCAATTTCTGTGATACCTTGGGTATCGGCAGTTTTGCGATTAAAACCGCAGGTTATAAACAATTTAAATTGGTTGATGATCAGCTATTGCCCGGCACATTGAACTGTCAGGCGGTGATGGCGACGGTGTTTCAATCCCTGATCTTTTTGACGGCGGTAGACGTGGATCCCACCACCTTGGTGAGCATGGTGATTGCGGCGTGTTTAGGCGCGACGGTTGGTGCGCGTTTGGTCTCTGGTTGGGATCGTCAGCTGATCCGCATTGTAATGTGTGGTGCGTTACTCGTCATTGCTGGCATGATGCTGGCGGGGCAGTTGAAGCTGTTGCCATTAGGCGGTATGGCATTGGGGCTGACAGGGTGGAAACTGGCGATTGCGATTGCCGGTAATTTCCTGTTTGGTGCCTTGATGACCGTGGGGATAGGTTTGTATGCGCCGTGTATGACCATGGTGTACCTGCTGGGTATGCACCCATTAGCGGCTTTCCCGATCATGATGTGTTCGTGTGCCTTCCTGAGCTTCTTCTCCGCCGGTGGTTTTATTGTGCGTAACCGCATTAATAGCCGAGCTGCGCTGGTAGTCGCGATTACGGGCCCGATTGGTGTGGTGATTGCGGCGTACTTGGTGAAATCACTGGATATGCATGTATTGGCGTGGTTGGTGATTGGCGTGGTGTTGTACACGTCGTTGACTATGTTCCGTTCATGGCAACAAGGTCGCCCACAGGCGCAAAACGAGCCGGCTCCGTCACCGGTGTTATCCGGTTCTGACGCATAATCCTTCGTGCGTTGTATAAACGCAGCGATAGCAGAAAATAAAAAAGGTACGTGTGAGCGTACCTTTTTTTTGTCTGGCGTGTTGCGTAGAAAGCGATGATTTACTGAAAGTCACGGGTTTCCAGTGTATTGCCTGCGGGGGTGCAGACGAGTACCGAACCATGATCGTACCAGTCGCCCAGCACAATGCGGGTTGCCGGTTGTCCGTGCAAAGATAGTGCATGCACGTCCGGACGGTGCGTGTGGCCGTGGATCATCTGATGCACACCATATTCGGTCATCTTCGCAAGCACTTCATCGGGCGTGACATCCATGATGCTTTGGCTTTTGGCGCGATTATTTTTATGGCTGTTGCCACGCATTTTCTGCCCAATGTTCTGGCGAGTGCGTAATGGCAATCGGAAGAACAACCATTGAATGAAACGGTTATGGACTTTTTTCCGGTACTTCTGGTAAGCCTCATCCAGCGTACATAGCGTATCGCCATGCAGTACCAGGGTCGGGGTACCGTACAGGTCAATCACGGTGTGTTCAGGCAGTAGTTGGACACCCGTCTCGCGACTAAAGCGTTGGCCGATAAGAAAGTCGCGGTTGCCGTGAATGAAATAACACGGTACGCCACGATCGGTCAGCGCACGAAATGCCTGTTTGATCTGCTGGTGGAAGGGGGAGTCATCGTCATCACCGATCCACATTTCAAACAGATCGCCTAACACATACAGGGCATCGATGCCGTGCGTGTCGTGCGCCATAAAGCGCAGGAAGCAATCGGTAATGTCAGGACGGTCTGCACTGAGGTGCAAGTCTGCAATAAAGAGTGTTGTCATAAGAAAGAAAGGGGCGACACGCTGGTCACCCCTTGAGAAGAATTACTCTTCGATGGTTACGCTGTTGATGATCACTTCTTCAACAGGTACGTCCTGGTGTACGTAACCCCAGTTGCCTGTAGAAACCGCTTTGATCTTGTTCACAACGTCCATGCCTTCAACCACTTCAGCGAACACACAGTAACCCCAGCCATCAGGTGTTTCTGATTTGAAGTCTAGGAATTTGTTGTCGTTCACGTTGATGAAGAACTGAGAGCTTGCTGAGTGCGGCTCCATCGTACGTGCCATTGCCAGTGTGCCCACTTTGTTGCTTAGGCCGTTGTTAGCTTCGTTTTTGATCGGTGCGCGAGATTCTTTCTCTTCCATGCCAGATGCCATGCCGCCACCTTGGATCATGAAACCGTCGATTACACGGTGGAAAAGCGTACCGTTGTAGAAACCGTCACGGCAGTACTGCAGGAAGTTTTCACAAGTTACCGGTGCTTGTTCAGTGTTTAGTTGGATTTTGATGTCACCAAAAGTCGTGTGAAGCGTTACCATGAGCTTGTCCTTTAAATGGATGTTTATTGCTATAAACGTTGGATTCTATCTTACTGGTCTTAGCCGTCAATATTAACTGCCGCAGAGCTTGCGGTTGTGGCGATATCGTTGAAATATTCGCCCAAACTGTCGCGCGGTATTGTGCTTGGTATCACGTCAAGGCGGTATCAAGCACACCGATGATCTAACTATAGAAGATCCGCCCCAGATGCGGGTTATACGGCGCTTTTGTGGGCGTAAACGGCGTTAATATCTTCCGGTGGAAACTAGCTTATTGAGGTGGCTTGGGTATAATAAGTTTTCTATATTGTAACCCCAGAAAATGAGTATCTAAGAGACATGTTGAAGATCTATAACTCACTGACAAGACAGAAAGAGGAATTCAAACCCATCCAGCCTGGTAAAGTAGGCATGTATGTCTGTGGGGTTACCATTTACGATTTATGTCACATCGGCCATGGCCGTACTTTCGTGTCATTTGACGTGGTATCTCGCTACCTACGCTATTCAGGTTACGATTTGACGTTTGTGCGTAATATCACTGATATTGATGACAAAATCATTAAGCGTGCGGCAGAAAACGGCGAAAGCTGTGATTCACTGACGGCACGTCTGATCGGTGAAATGCATGCTGACTTTGATGCGCTGAACATGAAGCGTCCAGACATCGAGCCACGCGCGACCGATTTCATCGCAGAAATCATTGCCATGTGTGAGCGTCTGATTGAACGTGGTTTTGCTTACGTGGCAGACAACGGCGACGTGATGTTTGAAGTCAGCAAATTTGACGAGTACGGCAAGCTGTCTAAGCAAGACTTGGATCAGCTACAAGCGGGTGCGCGTGTTGACATCGAAACCGCTAAACGCAGCCCACTGGACTTCGTTCTGTGGAAGATGTCTAAGCCGGGTGAACCAACATGGGAATCGCCATGGGGCCCAGGCCGTCCAGGTTGGCACATTGAATGTTCAGCGATGAACTCTGCGATTTTGGGTGATCACTTCGACATCCATGGTGGTGGTTCAGATCTACAGTTCCCGCACCACGAAAACGAAATCGCGCAGTCTTGCTGTGCAACCGGTTCGAAGTACGTGAACACGTGGATGCACAGCGGCATGGTGATGGTTGACCGTGAAAAGATGTCAAAATCACTGGGCAACTTCTTCACTATCCGTGATGTATTGGCGCACTACGATGCAGAAACCGTGCGTTACTTCCTGATGTCTGGTCACTACCGTAGTCAGCTGAACTACAGCGAAGACAACCTGAAGCAAGCCCGTTCTGCGCTTGAGCGTCTGTACACGTCACTACGCGGTCTGGACGAAAGCGTGGCAGCGGCGGGTGGCGAAGCATTCATTGCACGCTTCACAGAAGCGATGGACGACGACTTCAACACACCAGAAGCGTACTCTGTACTGTTCGACATGGCGCGTGAAATCAACCGTCTGAAGAACGAAGACATGGCTGCAGCATCTGCACTGGGTGCACGTATGCGTGAACTGGCTGACATTCTGGGTCTATTGTCTCAAGAGCCTGAAGCCTTCCTGCAGAGCGGTGCCGGTGAAGATGACGACGTTGCAGAAATCGAAGCGTTGATCCAACAGCGTTTGGATGCACGTGCGGCGAAAGACTGGGCTGCAGCTGATGAAGCGCGTGACAAGCTAACGGCGATGGGCATCATCCTTGAAGATGGTCCACAAGGTACGACGTGGCGTCGTAAGTAATCGTCAGATTGCCCGTTTTCAGCCACTGCGCTGAAAAGCGAAAACAAAAAACCGGAGCCTAGACTCCGGTTTTTTTATGCTTGCAGATTGCCAATGCCCAAGCTTTACCTGTTCAGATTTACAAATGCTCAGGCAGCTCTGTGCCGCACTTTCGGCAATATTTGGCATCGGCTTCATGGCCGCTGGTGGAGCAGTTCATGCAGCGAATGAAATCTCGCTGGGTTTTCATTTCTTGGCTCAATTCAGCGGTGATGATCCCGGTCGGGACCGCCAAAATAGAGTAACCCAACAGCATGGTCAGTGATGCCAGTGCCTTGCCTAAATCCGTTTGCGGCACGATATCGCCGTAGCCCACCGTCGTAATGGTCACAATGGCCCAGTAAATGCTGATTGGAATACTGGTGAAGCCATTTTCCGGCCCTTCAATGATGTACAGCAGTGAGCCTAACACGGTCACCAAGATAGCCACTGTGCTGAAAAACACCAAGATTTTACGCTGTGCCATCAAGAGTGAACGCAGCAAGATGTTGGAATCTTTCAAAAATTGCGCCAGCTTGAGGATACGGAAAATACGCATCACGCGGATCAAGCGAAAAATCAGCAGATAGTTAGAGCCCGGCAGTAAGAAGGCCAAATAGCTCGGTAGTACGGCGATTAAATCAATAATGCCGTAGAAACTCTTGGCATACGCCCATGGCTTCGGTGAGCAGTAGAGGCGCAAGATGTACTCCGCAGTAAAGAGCAGGGTGAATGTCCATTCTAATACCGTAAGCAGGGTGCTGAATTCAGACTCAATCGTCTGTACGGACGAGAGGATCAAGATCAACTCTGAGCTGAGGATCGCACCGATCAGAACAATGTCAAAGTACTGCCCGGCTTTGGTCTGGGTGCCGAAAATGATTTGGTAAAGCCGCTGTTTGCGGGTGAGTGTGACCACTGGATTGCCTTTTCTTTGTTAGACGCGAAATTGAAATGTATTCACGAGGCCAAAATCGAAGCGCTATAGGATATAAAGGATTGACGATAGGGACAATGCAAGCAAGGGAATAGAGGACTATCTCACGGGATTTCTCGGGCAAGGGCACAGGATCGGCAATAAGATAAAGCACAAAGGTGGTGGTGACGCCCGCACGGTTAGGGTGTGAGCGTCAATATAACCTGCCGAGCTGAGCGTGTTATCCCGCCAGCCCAGGGAACAAAGCGCGCAAGCCGTTGGCGATAAATTCAATTCCCAATGCAGCCAGAATCAAGCCCATAATACGGGTGATCACGTTGATACCCGTTTGCCCCAATACGCGCACAATGAGAGGGGCGGCACGGAACAGTAACCAACAGCAGGTCGCAAAGACCCCAATCGTCACGGCAATGCCCACTGTACTGGCCAGATCCGGGTGACGAGAACCATACACAATGGTGGAACTGATCGCGCCGGGGCCGGCCATTAACGGCATGGCCAGTGGCACCACACCAATTTGCTCTCGGCTAATAGACTCAGAGCGTTCTTCTTTATTCTGCTTATCTTCCCCCAATTTACCGCTCATCATGGAAAACGCGATCGTCAGCAGCAGTAAACCGCCTGCGACACGGAAGGAATCCAGTGAAATACTGAACATATCCAGCAGCAATTGGCCGGCCAGCAGCGACACGGTCAGGATCACGGCCACACCGATGTTCGCGGTAAGAGCGGTTCGGTTTCGCTCTTCCGGGCTCATGTGATTAGTGAGGGACACAAATATCGGCATGATACCGACAGGGTTTACGGCGGCGATCAGGCCGACGAAAAACTGTAAAAAAATAGCAAGTTCAAGTGATGGCATAGGGATAACGGGTCTGACGGTAAGTAAAAACGATAGGACGTGTCCTTACTCAACAGGCATCAGTGGGAACGGATAGCGGCAGGGTCGACAGCAAAGGCCGGTGAACGCGACAAATTGAGTGTCCTTCCATTGAACGTTTACATCGCACGACTGTTGATCGGCGATACTTTAATCTAATTGTATGAAATCGACCAATTAAAAATAGTTATCCAGCCCGTAATGAAAAGTTATTTATGATGTTCTTGTTACTGGGCTGTAAAAAGGGCGGGTTTTCACATACTCTTATCTGGGTAGATGTTGTGCTACAAAAAACTATTCACAGCAGTGCAAGCAGAAAAACAACTGTGATTTATGTCACAACAGCAGTGAATTGTGATCGTTTATGTAGGTTTATTACGTAAAATACAGGGCGTAAGGGCAGAGCGGTTTACATCTTATGTGCATCATAAAAACGACGTGGTCACAAAATGTACGCCAAATCGTTGTTTTTTGTATGATAAAGCTCTTGTTTTGACAAAATTGCCACATCGATAGCCGAAAGTGATCCAAATCAATTTTTTTCGCGGTGTGAAAGAATATAATCAGTTTTGAAAGCAATTTACTAAGAATGTGTGTTACCAAATTGTTTGAGCGGGATGCTCTTCGGTAACTCAAAGGATGTAGAACGTATCCTTACTAAAAAGTTTTCAATATTAAGTTAGGAGTTAACTATGCCTGTAACTAACGTGGCTGAACTAGATGCAATGATTGCACGCGTAAAAGCGGCTCAGAAAGAGTTTGCGACTTACTCTCAAGAGCAAGTTGACAAGATCTTCCGCGCAGCTTCTCTTGCAGCGAACAATGCACGTATTCCTCTAGCTCAGCAGGCTGTTGCTGAATCTGGTATGGGTATTGTTGAAGATAAGGTTATCAAAAACCACTTCGCTTCAGAATTTATCTACAACAAATATAAAGACGAAAAAACTTGCGGTATTTTGGAAGAGAACGAAGAGTTCGGCACCATGACTATCGCAGAGCCTGTTGGCATCATCTGTGGTATCGTTCCAACAACGAACCCAACGTCTACTGCGATCTTTAAATCGCTTATCTCTCTAAAAACGCGTAACGCGATCATCTTCTCTCCACACCCACGTGCGAAAAACTCAACCAACGACGCTGCTAAGCTTGTGCTTGACGCTGCTGTTGCTGCGGGTGCACCAAAAGACATCATCGGTTGGATCGACCAGCCATCTGTAGAGCTTTCAAATGCGCTGATGAAGCACGATGACATCAACCTGATCCTTGCTACGGGTGGTCCAGGCATGGTGAAAGCGGCTTACTCTTCTGGTAAACCAGCTATCGGTGTTGGTGCAGGTAACGTACCTGTTGTTATCGATGAAACTGCTGACGTTAAGCGTGCGGTTGCTTCTGTACTGATGTCTAAAACGTTTGATAACGGTGTAGTGTGTGCGTCTGAGCAGGCAGTTATCGTTATGGATGAAGTGTACGACGAAGTGAAAGCACGTTTTGCTTCTCACAACGGTTACGTACTGACTGCTTCTGAAGCAGACAAAGTTCGTAAAGTTCTGCTTATCAACGGTGCTCTAAACGCAGACATCGTTGGCCAGCCAGCGACTAAGATTGCTGAAATGGCAGGCGTGAAAGTACCAGCTAACACTAAGATCCTTATCGGTGAAGGTGTAGAAGTGAAGTACGAAGACGAATTCGCTCACGAAAAACTGTCTCCAACACTGGGTATGTTCCGTGCGTCTTCTTTCGAGAACGCCGTAGAGCAAGCTGTTAAGATGGTAGAAATCGGCGGTATCGGTCACACATCTGGTCTATACACAAACCAAGATGTTAACGCTGACCGTATCAAGTACTTCGGTGACAAACTGAAGACTGCACGTATTCTTGTAAACATCCCAACCACACACGGTGGTATCGGTGACCTTTACAACTTCAACGTTGCGCCTTCTCTGACTCTTGGTTGTGGCTCATGGGGTGGTAACTCTATCTCTGAGAACGTAGGTCCTAAGCACCTTATCAACAAGAAGACAGTAGCGAAGCGAGCAGAGAATATGTTGTGGCACAAACTACCTAAATCTATCTACTTCCGTCGTGGTAGCCTTCCAATCGCACTAAGCGACTTAGAAGGTAAGAAGCGTGCATTCCTTGTGACTGACCGTTTCCTATTCAACAACGGTTACGCAGACGAAGTGGTTTCACTTCTGAAAGCACAAGGCATTGAAGTTCAGACATTCTTCGACGTAGAAGCGGATCCAACGCTATCTGTTGTTGAGAAAGGTGCTGCAGCAATGCAGAGCTTCCAGCCTGACGTTATCCTAGCACTTGGTGGTGGTTCACCAATGGATGCGGCGAAGATCATGTGGGTAATGTACGAGCACCCAGAAACGCATTTCGAAGAACTAGCAATGCGCTTTATGGACATCCGTAAGCGTATCTACAAGTTCCCTAAAATGGGTAAGAAAGCTGAGCTTGTATGTATCACTACCACTTCAGGTACGGGTTCAGAAGTTACACCATTCGCTGTTGTAACTGACGACAAGACTGGCGCTAAGTACCCACTGGCTGACTACGAGCTAACACCACAAATGGCTATCGTTGATGCGAACCTTGTGATGAACATGCCTAAGTCGCTAACAGCATTCGGTGGTTACGATGCGGTTACTCACGCACTAGAAGCTTACGTATCTGTTCTTGCGAACGAATACTCTGACGGCCAGGCACTACAAGCACTTAAGATGCTAAAAGAGTACCTACCTTCAAGCTACGCGAACGGTGCTAACGACCCAATCGCACGTGAGAAAGTACACAACGCAGCAACTATCGCGGGTATCGCGTTTGCGAACGCCTTCCTAGGTGTATGTCACTCAATGGCACACAAACTGGGTGCGGAATTCCACCTACCACACGGTCTAGCAAACGCATTGCTAATCTCTAACGTGGTACGTTACAACGCAAACGACAACCCAACTAAGCAGACTGCATTCTCTCAGTACGACCGTCCTCAAGCACGTCGTCGTTACGCTGAAGTTGCGGATCACCTAGGCCTATCTCAGCCAGGCGACCGCACTGCAGAGAAGATTGAGCGTCTACTAGCATGGTTGGACGAGCTGAAAGTGGCTCTTGATATCCCAATGTCTATCCAGGCAGCTGGCGTACCAGAAGCGGACTTCCTAGCGAAAGTTGATGAGCTATCAGTAGAAGCGTTCGATGACCAGTGTACTGGTGCGAACCCACGCTACCCACTGATCAGCGAGCTGAAAGATGTGCTAACAGCGGCTTACTACGGTAACGCATACGTTGAAGGTGAAACATTTGAAGGCACAACAGTGATCAAGAAGTCTGAGCCTGTTGAAGCAGCGAAGCCTGCGAAAGCAAAAAAAGCAGACAAAGCTGAAGCATAATCATTGTTAAGCTAGCGCACTGAATAACATTTTAGCCCGCCACTTTGGCGGGCTTTTTTACGTCTGGTGAAAAGTGGGGAAATACACAGGGGCGAGTTTACGAGTTGCGAGTGCCGAGTAAAAGCGAAAGACAAGGGGGAAAGTAGTAAAGGTTTTGATGGGAGGAGTGTCGAGAAAACGCAGAGAGAGAAAAAGCGGGTTTCACACAAGGAAGAGATGTGGTGGTGTCAGCCGTGTCTGTGGCGGGCATTGATCGCCTCGCCACAGTATCGCGACAGGTTAGCTGACTTCGGCTTCAATCATACGGCCATTGAAATAGTCATTGGCGACGATGTATTCCGCGCTGCGCACAATTTCGTATTGTAGCGGAGAGCTCAGCAGTGGGTAGTGGGCGGCATTGTCATCATCGCGGCTTAATGGCACGACGCCGCCGACCCGAATATTAAACTCCGCTAACTCTTTGGCCCAGCTGGCGGTAAGGCCGGAGACCACGGCTTTGGATCCGCTGTTCAATGATGGATAGTGGCAATCATCGTTCAACGCCAGATTGATGATCACCCCTTGGCGATGGTGTTGGCGCATGTAATGGGCGGTGTGCTGACCAAACAAGAAAAACGGTGCCACGGAATCGGCTAAACATTGGCTGAATTGATCCACCGATGTTGGCCCGAGTAACGAGGGCAGTGGGGTGCTGAGCCAACAGTTTAGCAGCACATCAATTTTGCCGAATTGCTCATCAATGGCGCTGATCAGCGCGGCGATGCTTTGCTCATCATGGTGGGCAACCACATACGACTGGCAATCTGCCTGAATCGTCTGGCAAGCACTGAGTGTGTCAGCCAGAGCGGCTTTGTCGTGATCCACCAGGGCGATTTGCGCGCCAAGCGTGGAAAAATGTAAGGCGATAGCTTTACCCAGCGGGCTGCCTGCGGCAGTAACGAGTATGACTGATTGTGCAATATTCATAACGTTCTTATCCTTTCAGGGTGATGCCCGCGTACTGAGCATGGGATCGTCGGCAATGTAAACACTGTGTGTATGAGGCCGTGGTATTGTCGTATATGGTGTTTTCTGCTGAATATCGCCATAACGTTCCCCTTTTATTACTGTTTCATCTGACAGTACGAGGATATGGCTGGAATAACTGTGAAAAAGCACCCATTCCCCGAAGGCTCGTTATAAAATGTTAGTGAACTGTGATCATCGTGCCGTATCGTGATGGCAAAGCTATGAAGGGGGTCACGAAATAAACATACCTCTATCGATAAGGTATATTGGGTGTGGGGATATTAAGTGGTGGTGGATTAGGCCAGACGCATTTCTGCAAAGCGCTTGGCTTGCAGTAGCGACAAGTACAAATCTTGTGGCGAAGCCGGGACGCGGGTGGTTTCTGTCGGTGGCAACAAACGACGTTCATGGCCTGACAGGTTGTGATAAAGCTCTTCCGGCATGCCTTTGGTGCCTTGTGGCGGGTAGGTCAGAGCCGTTGGCTGTAAGCCGCTCAAGAGACGCACATCAGCCAAGCCACTGTCATGAAAGGCCTGTGCCTGACGTGCACTGTGTTCGTAACAGTGCTCGGTGCTGCTCAGTGGCGTTGCCGGCGGCAATTCAAAATAGGCGCGCAGTTCGCTTTCGGTTTTCCCTTCTGCAGGCGGCGCGTCCAGCGGGGTGGTTTCCAGCAGATCCGGTGACAGCATCGCCAGCATCAAAGCAAAGTCGGCACGACGCCCACCTTCAACCGCATGGCTGAGGTGACTGCCGAGCTGCACTTCATGAATCAGCTGTGCTTTATCTAAGGTATGGATCTGCATGTCTGCCCGTTTATCTCATTGAGTCGCGAATGGCGTGATGCCATCGTATATAGCGTATCGGTACGGGCAGACATTTCTTTAGCACAAAGGCGGAATTTTTTCGGTGCTTACGCTTGTGCCTGTTGCTGGGCCAATGCGTGTACCGCCTCGGTAATGCGGCGCAAGGCCTCATTCAAGGTGTCGGTGTGGCAGGCAAAGTTCAGACGCACAAATTGCGGGTTACCGAAATCAGCACCCGGCGAGACACCCACACCGGCTTGCTCAAAGAATTTGAACGGTGAGGCGACCGGTAGTTCGCTGGCATCAATCCACGCCAGATATGTCCCCTCAATCGGATGCAGGGTCAGGTAGGGTAGCGCATTGATGGTCTCTTCCAGTTTCTGCTTGTGCTGACGCAGCAAAGCCAGTTGTTCATCCAGCCAGACTTGTCCGTGTTCATAAGCCGCTTCAGCCGCCGTGTAAGCCAGTACGTTCACATCCGGCACAATGCCGGCCTTGGCTTTCACAAAGGCGCGGCGCAGGGTCGGGTTCGGAATAATCGCCATCGAGGCACCCAGGCCCGCAATGTTGAAGGTTTTGCTTGGCGCGATCAGGGTGATCGAGCGTTGTGCAGCCTGCTCACGGATGCTGGCAAACGGAATGTGCTGGCAATTGGGATCCAAAATCAAATCACTGTGGATTTCATCCGAGCACACCACCAAGTCATGTTTTTCCGCAAAGTCACACACCGCTTCTAACTCATGACGGCGGTACACGGTGCCACCCGGATTCAGCGGGTTACAAAACAGCAGCAGTTGGCTGTCAGGCGTCACGGCGTCATCTTGCAGTGCCAGCAGCCAGCGTTGATCATTCAGTGTGATCGGCAGCGGCTGATAGCTGCGCTCACCCAGTTTGACTGCTTGCTTGAACGGCGGGTAAATCGGGGTCGGACACAATACGCCGCCATTGGTTTGTGTGGTAGCGCGCACACTGAGGTTGATGCCGCATACCAGTCCAGGCAGGTAGACAATCCAGTCCGGTTCAATGTGCCATTGGTAAAGGCGGGCCATGCGGTCAACCAGCAGCTGGGTTAAATGGGCCGGCGCACTGCCGTAGCCAAACACACCGTGATCCACATGACAGTGCAGGGCATCGGTAATGGCCTCTGGTACTTTGAAGTCACTGTCGGCGATCCACATCGGCAGGATGTCCTGACCTTGGTATTTTTGCCATTTAATGCTGTTGCTTTGGGTACGGTCTACCGATTGTGAAAAAGGCGATTCAGTGGCCATGTCAGATCCTTGAACGAAAAAAAGAGTGAGGGAGGTATTATCGCTAAACCAGAGAGAAGAAAAAGCCCTACCGTGTGGCAGGGCTAAATAGGATGGACGAGATACCTCACAGTCTGAGGGGGAAATCAGAATTGTGATTTACTGCCAAATTGCTCGGCGGCGTACGCGACACGCTCTTCGGGTGTCAGCGGTTTGGCTGGCGTGCCGAGGTTTTCAATGTGCTTCAGGCGCGGCAATAAGCCACAGCCATTGGCAATTTGGATAGCAAGACCGGGGCGGGCATTCAATTCCAGCACCATCGGGCCTTTGGATTTGTCTAACACCATGTCGGTGCCCATGTAACCCAAGCCTGTCATCTCCCACGCGCTGGAGGCTAGCGTCAGCAGTTTTTCCCAGTTCGGTACCGAGAGTTCGCTCAGCAAGCGGTCAGTATCGGGGTGACGTTCAATTGGCTGGTTAAACTGTACGGCACGAATGGCTTTACCGGTGGCGATATCAATACCGACACCCACCGCCCCTTGGTGCAGGTTCGCTTTACCGTCAGAGGCCGCCGTTGAGCAGCGCATCATGGCCATGACCGGGTAGCCTTTGAACACGATCACGCGCACATCCGGTACACCCTCATAACTGAAGCCGTCAAAGACATCATCAAACTGGATCAGGTTTTCCACCATAGCCACATCGTTTTTCCCCCCGAGCGAGAACAAGCCCGCCAGGGTATTGGTGATGTGACGTTCAACGTCTTCACGGTTGATCTCTGCGCCAGACGGTTTCACGTAGATCCCGTCTTTGTGCTTCACGATCACCAAAATGCCTTTACCGCCTGAGCCCTGTGCCGGTTTGATCACAAAGCCCGGCCAGTCTTTGACCATGTCGTGGATGGTTTTCACATCCACCTGACTGCCAATCACACCAATCAATTCCGGTACCGTGGCACCAGCTTGTTGTGCGATCAGTTTGGTTTTGAGCTTGTCATCCACCAACGGGTAGAGGCTACGGTTGTTGTAGCGCCCGATGTAGCTGTGGTTTCGCTTATTCATGCCCATGATACCGCGCTGACGCAGTTTCCATGGACTGGTGAATCGAGACAGGAATGACTGCATATCAGTCCTCCGTCAGCGGCTTAAAGCGACGCAGTTCACTCAAGCGGTAACCGGTGTAGTTACCCAGCATCAGGATCACAGCCAAAATGATTAACTGCATACCGATGAAGTTAAAGGTTAAGTGACGCACCAGTGGGTTAGTCATCGCTAAGTAAACAAAGACGGCCGTCAGTAGCGAACCACCACCTTGGATCAGGACTTCTTTCGCGCCTTCTTCTTCCCACAGGATAGACATACGTTCAATGGTCCATGACAAGATGATCATCGGGAAGAAAGTGATGGTTAAGCCTTCTACCAGACCAATCTTGAACGCCACCACGGTGAAGACCGAAATAATCATGATCACCGTGATGATCACGGCGGATATTCGCGCCACCAAGAGCAAGTTCAGCTTCGACAGGTAACTTCGAATGATCAGACCGGTACCGACTATCAGCAAGAAGCCCAGAATACCGGTGACTAACTGTGTCTGTACGAAGGCCACGGCGATCAGTACCGGCATGAAGGTACCGGAGGTTTTCAGGCCGACAATGATACGCAGGAAGACCACGATCAGGGCGCCGATCGGTACCAGCATGATGGTCTTGAACATCGCTTGTTCTTCCACCGGCAAGCTGTGGATAGAGAAGTTCAGCAGATCTTCGGCTTGGACTTTCTCCCGTGTTGCTTGCTGCGGGGTGATGTCTTGCGCGATGATCGAGAAACTGATGTTGGAGTTACGTCCGCCCACCACATCCAGCAGAGAATGGCCTTGCTGGTTCCAGATCAGGACGTTATCGGGCTGACCTTCCTGACCGGTTTGCAGGTCAAACAGCTCCCAGCGTCCACCGTCCCACACTTCGACCATCGGAGTGATGCTTTGACGACGACGCCCGTCTTCCAATTGCAAGCCACCGACGATACGGGCATGGATTTTCTCCAGTGACAGTAAGCTGGTGATCGCTTGTTCACGGCTGAGGCTGTTCAGCAGCAGCGCCGCGTTCTGGTTGTTGCGGTCGTTAAATTGTTTGATCAGCTCGCGGGTCAAGGTGATGTTGTCAGAAGAGAGACTGCGGGCTTGAGCAAGCAGGGCATTGGCGGCCGTTTGCTGCGGGTTATCCAGTGTCACCGCCATGGTGTCACCTTTTGGCGGCACAGGCGTGTAAGACGCTTGATCGTCGACCAGCATCTGGGTTTTGTAATACAGGATCTGTTTACCGGTCGCTTCACGGATCGACCATTCAGCACGACGGCCTTTTTTGGTGTCGATCAGTGCAACGCCATAACCTGGCGAGGACGTACTTTCATCAATTTGGGTAAACCCTTGCTGGGTTTCCGGTGCCGCCATCGAGACTTTGACCGGATCGCCAATTGCATCAAATTCAATGCGGGCTTCGAGTTCCCACAGCGCACGTTCTTCACCCGGTGTCCAAGGCACGCCGTACACTTCATGACGGTACAGGCTTAGCGCAGACCCGACAATGACCAGCAGCGTTATAAGAAAGTAGAACGGGATTCTTGATGTCATGACATCCTCATCAATATTTTGTTATTAGTTTTTTTGTACTTGTTGTGCCTGTTGTTCATCCATGCCTTGAACAAACTTTTTACCGACGTCAACAAGGGCGATGTCTTTGAAAAATTCACGGCCTAATAATACTGGATAGGTCATTTGTGTACGATCTGCCAAGGTAAATTGTGTTTTTTCATGCAGCTGACCCAATTTAACCCACACATCAATCACCGGACGGCGTACCGGCTCTTCGGTGCTGGCTTGGCGAATTTTCACCCAACGCACAACGGGCGCTTCGATGATGCCGGCATCTTCTGGCACTTCATCGTTAGTATGATTCAGGTGGAAACGGGCCCACTCTTTACCATCACGCTCAAAAATCTGAATATCGGTTGCGCTCAGGGAAGAGGTGGTGGCGCCGGTGTCGACACGGGCTTTAAAGAAAGACTTCACGGAATCGAGCCATACCCACTCTTCTTCACCCAGGATCACTTTGCCGTGGGCAACACGAGGGTCGGACTCAGTCTCGGTCGGGATAGGTTGGGGTTTGGTCGGTGCTGCCGAGGCTTGCGCTAGGCGCATTGCAGCATTGGTCTGTCCCAATTGCTTGGAGACCGTGGTGAGTTCTTTTTCGAGCTTGGCAATCGACGTCTGTTGGTCATCGATTTGTTTAATCATGGTCGCAAGTTGAAAATTGACCCGATCTTCCATGGTGTTGATCGCCAGCATGGTTTGGTCATGTTCCTGCTGAGGGGTCATGGTACAGCCAGATAGGATCGCAAGGGTCAGTAGTGGTACACAGCGGTGAAGCATTCTCTCTCCCAAAGCACTTCTTTTTTCTTTAAGCGGCAATATTTTAGCGTACAAAAAGGGATGCGAACAGCATCCCTTGTCAGTACTTAGTCAGGATTTCGTGCAATCAGTACAGCACGTTTAGGCGCAGGGTAACCTTCGATGGTTTTTGAAGGATCCGCTGGGTCTAAATATTCTGGTAGTGAGTTGTTGGTCATCCAGTCGGTAGAGCGTTGCTCATCCGTGGTGGTCACACACTCATCCACAATGCGCACGTCAACCAAGCCGCATTTCTCCATCCATACTTTCAGCGCTTTGGCTGATGGGAAGAAATACACGTTGTGCATCTGTGCGTAACGGTGGGTCGGTACCAGTACCGCGTTCTCGTCACCGTCAATCACCAAGGTTTCCAAAATCAGCTCGCCGTCTTTGCGCAGCTGGTTTTTCAGTTGGATGATGTGATCCAGCGGTGAACGGCGGTGGTACAGCACGCCCATGCTAAAGACAGTATCAAACGCTTTCAGCTCTGGCAGCTGCTCAATACCCAGTGGTAGCAGGTAAGCGCGGTCATCGCCGCCCATCAGGCGTTTGATGGCTTCAAACTGGATCAGGAACAGGTTAGACGGGTCGATACCCACGGTCAGTTTTGCCCCTTCACCCAGCATGCGCCACATGTGGTAGCCGTTACCACAGCCCACATCCAGCACGCTACGGCCTTTCAGTGGAGAAATGTGCGGCAATACGCGATCCCATTTCCAGTCTGAACGCCACTCGGTATCGATATGAATATCGTGCACGGTGTACGGGCCTTTACGCCATGGGTGAAGCAAACGTAGCAGGCTTTCCAGGCGTTTTTGTTCACCTTCAGCAATCGACGTGGTGTTGCTTAGGCTGACCGCATTTTTCAGATCGATGTTGTCTGGCTTGTCAGTCGGGAATTTATTCAGCGCACGCATCCAACGGCCCATGTCGCCGTGGGCTTCTGCTTCCCAGTCACTCATCTGCTTTGGCAGGGTGTTCAGCCATGGGCGTAGGGTGTCGTGCTGGGCAATGAGTTGGTAAAACTCAGAAAAACTAAACATAAAAACGGGTAACCTTATTTAATCGCAAACATCGAACCGAAATTGAAACACTGGAACCAGACTTCAGAGCTGCTAAAGCCAATGGATTTGAAGCGTTCTTTGTGGGTGTCGATGCTGTCAGGGCGCATCACATTTTCGATGGCACTGCGTTTTTGACTGATCTCTAATTCACTGTAGCCATTGGCACGTTTAAAGTCGTGGTGGAGATCGATCAGTAGCTCGTGCGCGCGTTCATCGTCAAAGATGTACTTTTCAGACAGGATCAGCATCCCGCCCGGGCGCAAGCCAGCGTAGATTTTTTCCAGCAGCTTGTAGCGATCTTCCGGCGCTAAGAACTGCAGTGTGAAGTTCAATACCACCACGGATGCATCTTGGATGTCGATTTCACGGATATCGGCTTCAATGACCGTGACCGGCGTGTCTGAACGGTAGGCATCAATGTGCAGGCGGCAGCGTTCTACCATGGCGCTAGAGTTGTCGACTGCAATGATCTGGCAGCCTTCTTGATTGATGTGACGGCGCATAGACAGCGTCGCCGCACCGAGGGAGCAGCCGAGGTCGTAGACGTTAGAGTGCGGCTTGGCAAATCGCTCGGCCAGCATGCCGATAGCGGAAATAATGTTGCTGTAACCCGGTACGGAACGCTGGATCATGTCCGGGAACACTTCGGCAACACGCGCATCAAAGGTGAAATCACCCAGTTTTTCGATAGGTGCTGCAAAAATATTGTCGTGACCTGCCATTCTCACGAACCTCATAAATGTATAAAGAACTGGGATTCCAATAATCGAGGTATGGGCATTTTACCGCTTCTTTCGCGTTGCACACATACCGGGTGATCCATCACCGCAGAAAGGTCGCGTATTGTAGTGAAAATGCGGCCATTTGTCTTTAAGGATTTTGGTCGTGCTAAGCATCCAGTCAGCTTACAGCAAGGAAAACTGTGCACTGTCGGCCGGTTTCGGCAATTCCACGTTCGGCAAGGCCAAATCCGGCGCATGGTGTAGTAGTTGCTGGTACAAGCGAACAGCCAGTTCCGGCGCACGGTTGTTGTCTGGTGTGTGTACAAACAAGTAAGGCTGTTTACCGGCGCGTAACCACAGTGGCAGGCGGGCTAACCAGTTGGCAAAAAAGGCATCGTTGCTGGCATCATCCGGGTGGCCGATAAAGCGGATCATCGGCTGAGTCGACGTTGCGATGGCATGTACCGGTACACGGGGTTTGTTTTGATGTGCTTCTATCACCGCTTCGGTGGTGGGTTCGGCAGCAAACACCGGACGGCTGTCCATGATGATGCGATTGGCACCGTGTTCGATCAGCAAGCGATTGAGTTGTTGCTCTTCTTCCCCTTTGGCAAAAAAGGCCGGATGACGCACTTCTACCCCGACCGGATACTGACGAGGGAAACGGGTCAGCAGACGTTCCAGCGCGGGCAGGGCGAGCGGACCAAATTGTGCCGGTAATTGCACTTTCCACAGCCCAATTTTGTCAGCCAGTGGCGAGAGCGTCGTGAAAAAATCGGCCAGCAGTTGATCACAGTGTTGCAACTGATGCTGGTGGGTGATGGTTTGTGGCAGCTTAAACGTGAACCGAAAGTCTTCCGGCGTGGCAGCGTGCCAATTACGTACAGTCGTGGCGTTGGGCACGGCATAAAAGGTCGTGTTGCCTTCCACGGCATGAAAGACCTCGGCATAACGGGCGAGGCGTTCACCACTTTTGCATCCTCGGCCATACAGACTCTGTTGCCAGTGTGGGTGCGACCACATGGCCAAGCCTAAGCGTAAGGGCGGTGGCGAGGAAAGCGCAGGCGAGTGGGGCATGACAACATCCTGTGGGTTAGCGGTGAACGAAGGGGTAATCGTGATTTTTTTCTATTGTGGCGAGTCCGTTTAAGGGCGGTCAATCCCCTGTATTGGCTTTCTTTGTTCAATATGGTGTTTTTTGCTTGATCACCAGTATCGCTTTTTCCTACAGTGTTCAAATTAATCCCGTGTCTACCTGACGATGTAAGATTCATCTTCCGGTAACTTGGGTATATAATGGTTCGTTATTTTTGTCTCTCGGTGGGCGAAATTATGTGCGGTTGTATGTAATTTCATCAATCCGGCCGGGAAGGATTCAGCCTGTGCGTGGTTTGGGGCCGCTTGCTCCCCATGAACTCAGGAAAGTTAGTAAACAGATCGGGAATTTCATATGCGCACCCAATATTGTGGTCACCTGAACAAGTCCCTAGCAGGGCAAACAGTAGAGTTATGCGGCTGGGTTAACCGTCGCCGCGATTTAGGCGGTCTAATCTTCATCGATATGCGAGATCGTGAAGGTATTGTTCAGGTAGTTGTTGATCCGGATATGAAAGATGTATTCGACGTCGCCAACCAACTGCGCAACGAGTACTGTATCCGTTTGACAGGTGAAGTACGTGAGCGTCCAGAAAGCCAAATCAACAAAGATATGGCGACCGGTGAAGTAGAAATCTTGGCAACAGGCCTAGAAATCATCAACCGTTCTGACGTGCTACCACTAGACTTCAACCAGAAGAACTCTGAAGAGCAGCGTCTAAAGTACCGCTACTTGGATCTACGTCGTCCAGAAATGAGCGACCGCATCAAGCTACGTGCAAAAGCATCTAGCTTCGTACGTCGTTTCCTTGATGACAACGGCTTCCTAGACATCGAAACACCAGTACTGACCAAAGCGACGCCAGAAGGCGCACGTGACTACTTGGTACCAAGCCGTGTTCACAAAGGCAGCTTCTACGCGCTTCCTCAGTCACCACAGCTGTTCAAGCAGCTACTGATGATGTCTGGTTTTGACCGTTACTACCAAATCGTGAAATGTTTCCGTGACGAAGACCTACGTGCTGACCGTCAGCCTGAATTTACTCAGATCGATATCGAAACGTCATTCATGACGGCTGAGCAGGTACGTGAAGTGACTGAGCGCATGATCACGGACATGTGGAAAGAAATCCTGAACGTTGATCTGGGCGCATTCCCAATCATGACGTTTGAAGAAGCGGCACGCCGTTTCGGTTCAGACAAGCCAGACCTACGTAACCCACTAGAGTTGGTTGACGTGGCTGACATCCTGAAAGACGTAGACTTCAAAGTGTTCTCTGGCCCTGCGAACGACGAAAAAGGCCGCGTAGCGGTGATTCGCGTACCTGGCGGTGCAGCACTGTCTCGTAAGCAAATCGACGAGTACACCAACTTTGTTGGTATCTACGGCGCGAAAGGCTTGGCGTGGATGAAGGTGAACGATCTGGCTGCTGGCTTTGAAGGCGTACAGTCTCCAGTGGCTAAGTTCCTGAACGAAGAAGTGGTTGCACAGCTACTTGAGCGCACTGGCGCACAAACTGGCGACATCATCCTGTTCGGCGCAGACAGCAAGCGTGTTGTGACAGAAGCGATGGGTGCACTACGTCTGAAGCTGGGTGAAGACCTAGAGCTAACAGACAAGGCTGCATGGAAACCATTGTGGGTTGTTGACTTCCCAATGTTCGAAGAAGACGACGAAGGCAACCTGCATGCGATGCACCACCCATTCACGTCGCCACTTGGCCTAACGCCAGAAGAGCTAGCGGCGAACCCTGCGGCTGCGAACTCTAACGCATACGACATGGTTATCAACGGCTACGAAGTGGGCGGCGGTTCTGTACGTATCCACAACGCTGACATGCAGTCAACTGTGTTCGATATCCTGGGTATCGACGCTGACGAGCAGAAGCTGAAGTTTGGTTTCCTACTGGACGCACTGAAGTTCGGTACACCACCACACGCAGGTCTGGCATTCGGTCTTGACCGTCTAGTAATGCTACTGTGTGGCACTGATAACATCCGTGACGTTATCGCGTTCCCTAAAACAACGGCTGCAGCGTGTCTGATGACCAATGCACCAAGTGTAGCGAACCCGGCGGCACTGGAAGAGTTGGCGATTGCAGTATCGCTAGCGAAAAAAGATAACGCAGAGCAAGCATAAGATTGCACTGTAACAGACTGGCCGAAAGGCCAGTCTTTGTTTTGGGCCTCCGAGAAATCAGGACGCCGATAATAAGCCGCATTGTGTACACATTGTCGGCTTATTTTTTCTCGGCAAAATGGGATCGGGCGCTAATGAAGAAATACCTCGCGCATAAGCGACAGACTACTGGGAGAATGAAATGGCAGGTCATAGTAAATTCGCCAATATCAAACACCGTAAAGCAGCACAGGATGCCAAGCGCGGCAAAATTTTTACCAAACTGATCCGTGAAATCGTCGTTGCGGCGAAAGAAGGCGGTGCAGAGCCAGAAAACAACCCACGCTTGCGTGCGGCTGTCGATAAAGCCCTGTCAAACAACATGACCCGTGACACCATCAACCGTGCGGTTAGCCGTGGTGCCGGTGGTGAAGGCGATGAAGGCGTTGAAACTGTTATCTACGAAGGCTACGGCCCGGCAGGTACCGCAGTCATGGTGGAATGTATGACGGATAACCGTAACCGTACGGTTTCTGGCGTACGCCATGCGTTTTCAAAAGCCGGTGGTAACCTGGGTACCGACGGCAGCGTAAGCTACCTGTTTGACAAAAAAGGTGTGATTTCTTACGCACCGGGTCTGGATGAAGACGCGGTGATGGAAGCGGCGCTGGAAGGCGGTGCGGACGACGTTGAAACCAACGATGACGGCTCTATTGACGTGTACACCACGCCAGCTGAATTCGGCGCTGTGAAAGATGCACTGGATGCCGCAGGCTTTGAAGCGGTGAACGCAGAAGTGACTTTGGTGCCATCCACCCAGGCGGAATTGGATGCGACCACCGCACCGAAACTGCTGCGTCTGATTGATGCGCTGGAAGATTTGGATGATGTGCAGGAAGTGTATCACAACGGTGATATCTCCGATGAGGTTGCAGCGACCCTGTAATCTTGAAAAAGTCGGGTACAGAAGATGTGCCCGACTTTTTATTCGTCTGTTGCCTGGTTTTGCTTGAATTGAGTGTTTTATCAACGTCTGGCGGTGAAAGGTTTGCAGTTTGGTCGGCATCCGCAATAGAATAAACAACTGTATATTTAATCAGGTATCACGGTTCATCTATGTCGATAATTTTAGGGATTGACCCAGGCTCACGGATCACCGGCTATGGGGTGATCCGTCAGGTCGGTCGTCACTTGGAATACCTGGGCAGCGGCTGTATTCGTACCTCTGAAGCGGGTATTCCCGGACGTTTAAAGCAAATTTATGCGGGCGTCTCTGAAGTGATCACCCAGTTCCAGCCGGATGTGTTTGCCATTGAAGAAGTTTTCATGGGCAAAAACGCCAGTTCGGCGATCAAACTGGGGCAGGCACGTGGTAGTGCCATTGTGGCCGCTGTGAACGCCGATTTACCTGTAAACGAGTACGCCGCCCGTTTAATTAAACAGGCCGTGGTGGGTAACGGTGGGGCGGATAAAGCCCAAGTGCAGCACATGGTGTGCTCGGTACTGAAATTACCGGGTAAACCGCAGGCGGATGCCGCCGATGCCCTTGCTGTCGCCATTTGTCATGCACACACCCATAAAACCTTGATCGCGATGGCCGGACAGGCGAGCGGTGCGCGACGTGGACGTTACCGTTAATGTCGCCCTTTTTAAAAGCAGCTCTCGGGCTGCTTTTTTCATAAAAAATAGCTGGATATACATCCAGCACTTGACTATCCTAGAGCCAATTTCGTCAATCAATAAAGAGATGTTGCTGTGATAGGCCGACTACGTGGAACAATTATCGAGAAACAACCGCCAGAAATCGTACTTGAGGTAGGTGGCGTGGGCTATGAAGTCCAAATGCCGATGAGCTGTTTTTATGAATTGCCGGAAGTTGGTCAGGAAGCGATCATCTCTACTCACTTTGTAGTGCGTGAAGACGCCCAGTTGCTGTATGGCTTCAACAAGAAGAGCGAACGTGAACTGTTCCGCGAAGTGATCAAAGCCAACGGTGTCGGTCCGAAATTGGGCTTGGCGATTTTGTCTGCCATGACCGCCAGCCAGTTTGTGCTGAGCGTGGAAAATGAAGACATCAGCACCTTGGTGAAAATTCCGGGTGTCGGCAAAAAAACCGCTGAACGCCTTGTGGTCGAAATGAAAGACCGT
Organism: Photobacterium aphoticum; assembly: GCF_001029435.1. Lineage (GTDB taxonomy): Bacteria > Pseudomonadota > Gammaproteobacteria > Enterobacterales > Vibrionaceae > Photobacterium > Photobacterium aphoticum. Next base: position 190,154 of record NZ_LDOV01000025.1, read on the forward strand.
CTGAAAGGCTGGGGTGAGGGCGACTTGTTCACCCCTGCTCTGGATACCGCCGCATCGAATGCCCCAATTCAAGACACTGGCGCACAGGCGCGCGCTGAAGATGAAGCTGTCAGCGCATTGATCTCGCTGGGCTACAAGCCGCAGCAAGCCTCGAAAGTGGTTTCACAAATTGCTAAACCTGACATGACCAGCGAAGCCATCATCCGTGATGCGCTACGCTCGATGGTCTAACGCGCCGCGACATAGGTAAAACAGAATGATTGAAGCAGATCGTTTAATTGCCAGTGATTATCCGACCAGCCGTGAAGAAGACATCATCGATCGCGCGATCCGCCCGAAGATGCTGGAAGATTACAAAGGTCAGGATCATGTGCGCGATCAGATGGAGATTTTCATCAAAGCCGCCAAGCTTCGCCATGAAGCTTTGGATCACTTGCTGATTTTTGGTCCGCCGGGATTGGGTAAAACCACACTGGCGAACATTGTGGCCAACGAAATGGGCGTGAGCATTCGTACCACGTCCGGCCCGGTATTGGAAAAAGCCGGTGACTTGGCCGCGCTGCTGACCAATCTGGAAGAAAACGACGTCTTGTTCATTGATGAGATTCACCGTTTAAGCCCGCAAGTGGAAGAAGTTCTGTATCCGGCGATGGAAGACTATCAGTTGGATATCATGATCGGTGAAGGCCCGGCAGCCCGTTCTATTAAGATTGATTTGCCGCCGTTCACCCTGATTGGTGCGACGACCCGTGCCGGTTCACTGACTTCGCCATTGCGTGACCGTTTTGGTATTACCCAGCGCTTGGAATACTACAAAGTAGAAGACTTGCGCGGCATCGTACAGCGCAGTGCCAATTGCTTAGGGCTGTCGATGGAAGAGGCCGGTGCACTGGAAGTGGCCATGCGTGCCCGTGGTACACCGCGTATTGCCAACCGTCTGCTACGCCGCGTGCGTGACTATGCGGAAGTGGTAGGTGATGGTCATATTTGTCCGGAAACCGCTTCAAAAGCTTTGGATATGTTGGACGTCGACAGCAGCGGTTTCGATTACATGGACCGTAAATTGCTGATGGCAATTATCGACAAATTCATGGGTGGCCCTGTCGGCTTGGATAACCTTGCCGCCGCGATCGGTGAAGAAAGGGATACCATTGAAGATGTGTTGGAGCCCTACCTGATCCAGCAAGGCTTTTTGCAGCGTACTCCACGTGGCCGTATTGCTACGCACCGCGCATACCTGCACTTTGGTTTTGATGTGCCGGAGTCCAAGGTGTAATACGCCGCTTTCCATTCCAAATAAAAAACGAGGCGAAGCGCCTCGTTTTTTGTTTTCCGTGCTTGTGTTTTTCAGCCGCGTGTTGGGGTATGCCCCATTACGCTTTCAAGAAACCCGCTTCACGCATGCGTGTGGCGACGATGTCTTTTTGCTCTGCGGTCAGTGCTTTTAGCGGCAGACGAGGGTCGCCCGCATCAATGTCGTGCAGTGCCATTGCGGCTTTACCGGCTGCCACACCACCGAATTCTACCAATACGCGGATCAGTGCGATCACGCTGTCCATGCCTTTGATCACTGCATCGTGATTGCCGTTATGGAAATCTTCAATCATTTGGTTGAAGTGCGGCGCAGCGTAGTTGTAAGTACTGCCTACTGCACCGATTGCGCCCACCGCCAATGCCCCTGGCAGGTGCTCATCCACACCAAATGGAATATCAAACTTGCCATCGCATGCACGTAGGCAGCGTTGGTATTCGTACAAATCACCACTGTTAAACTTCAGGCCGTACAGGTTAGGAATACGTGATTCCGCTTGGATCAGGAATTGCTCCATATCCAAATTCACGCCAGACATGCCTGAGTGGTAGTAGTAGAAACCTTTTGATGGCGCAGCGGCAGCGACCGTCGCACAGTACTCAACCAATGCATCCACTGAGCCTGGCTTGAAGAAACATGGACCAATCGCAGAGGTCGCGAAAATATCCAGAGTGTCAGCGTGGCGCGTCAGTTCAAGGGTATCGACAATGCTCAATGCACCCGTGTGAACCGTGATTTTCAATTGACCCTGAGAGGCGGTTACCCAGCGCTCTGCAATGGCTTTACGTTCTTCAACAGAGCAGTGGATCCCTTCACCTGTGGTACCACAGATGTACACGCCTTTTACGCCGTCTTTGATCAGGTGCGCCGCAATTTGGTCAATAGCAGCGAAGTTAACGTGGCCGTTTGCATCAAACGGAGTGTGTGGAGCAGCGATCAGACCGGTTAATTTTTCCATTGTGCATTGTCTCTATTGGGTTGAATGAGAGCTTTGAAGTTAAACTTCAAAATAAACTTATCCTGTGGAGTTGGGTTTATTCTATGGAGTAAAATTTCATCCTGCAACGGGGAATCGAGTGACAAGGGTAGCAAGAATGCAAATCTGTGATGGCGGCAACATTGTTGAAAGTGGGGTGTATTCAGTAGAATGAGGGCTAATTCTGGTCATATCAGAACGTAAGTCATGTAATAAATGGAGTTTACCTTCACAAGTGAAGGACAAAGTGGGAAAATTATGGCTGATAGCACAGAAAGAAAGAGGAATGGCGATGGCGACAAATAACGTGATGGCAAAAGCTGGCAAAGTGCTCGATATGATGGGCTGCTTGCATGAAAGCTTAACGCCTTCGGCAAAGCGTATTGCCGATTTTGTCTTAGCCAATCCCGCCGATGTGACCAAACTCTCGATTGCGGAATTGTCACAAGCCGTGAATGCTGGTGAAGCGACCATCATTCGCTTCTGCCGAACATTAGGCTTTAAAGGTTTTCAGGATTTCAAAATGGAGTTAGCCATTGAATTGTCTAACGCCAATCAAAATGAAAAGTCGATTTTAGACACCGATGTGACGCCTGAAGACACGGCCGAGCTGATCGGGCAGAAGCTGCATAACACCATCAATAATGTGTTGGCGGAAACCTATAACCTGCTGGATTTCCAGATGCTGGAGCAGGTCGCCAATGCGATTCAGTCATGCCGTGCGGTGTACTTTTTTGGTGTGGGCTCGTCGGGTGTAACGGCGGAAGACGCCAAAAACAAGTTGATGCGTATCGGTTTTAATGTGGATGCGTTGTCCAATAACCATCTGATGTACATGAAGGCGTCGTTGTTACAACCGGGTGATGTGGCGATTGGGATCAGTCACTCGGGCACGTCAGAAGAAACCACCAAAGCGTTACGACTGGCGAAAGAAGCCGGTGCTTGTACCGCTTCTATTACCCATAACCCTCGCTCACCGATAGCAGAATATTCCGATTATGTGCTGGTGAACGGTAACCGTCAGGGTAAATTGCAGGGAGACTCCATTGGCACCAAGATCTCCCAGTTGTTTGTGCTGGATTTGATTTATGCCTTGCTGGTGAAACAAGATTTAGCCGGCACGCAGGCGAATAAGATGAAGACCATGAGTGCGCTGGATTATTCCTGAGCCGCGCTTGCGAACCCCTTTGTGATAAGAACGCCCGACAGCAGTGATGTTGTCGGGCGTTTTTTTATTTAAGTGCCTAGAACCTAGAACCTAGAACCTAGAACCTAGAACCTAGAACCTAGAACCTAGAACCTAGAACCTAGAACCTAGAACCTAGAACCAGTATCGGGTATCGGCGTTAATCAGATTAATCCTCTCCCTCATGCTTGGAGTTAAACTTCACCTTCTACTAATTCCCTCCTTGATTTTATAAAGTGCCAAGGCGCGTCGCAGGAATGAATACACCACCTGACTGCCAAAACAACGTATTAAAATGGAGTTTGACTCCTACTTCTGTATGTGAAGGATGCCTGTAAACAGTGACATGAATCACTTTGATGAGATTGTTTAGCAGAAAAATGAGCGCATGATCTCTGTTTTGCGTCTTTCAGTTTGAAGTGAAACTTCACTCCATATAGATTGGAGTCAAACTTCACTGAGTCATTTTTTCTGGAGTGACACTGATTATGACGAACGAACAAAAAGACTGCCTCGCGCAATTAAGCCAAGGTTTTGTGGCGTCTTGCCAACCGGTTGATGATGGCCCAATGGATTCTCCGCTGATTGTCGCCGCCATGGCACAAGCCGCTGTTGCAGGCGGGGCAGCCGGCCTGCGTATTGAAGGGGTTGAAAACCTCAAAGCGGTACGCCCAACGGTGACTGTGCCGATCATCGGGATCATCAAACGTGATCTGCCGGACAGCCCGATCCGCATTACGCCTTTTGTGGAAGATGTACAGGCATTGCAAGCCGCTGGTGCGGACATTATCGCCGTCGATGCCACTGATCGTACCCGTCCGGTGGATGTGGCGACGTTGGTGAAAGCCATTCACGAGGCCGGTTGCATGGCGATGGCTGACTGCGCCACCTATGAAGAAGGCATGTATTGCCAGTCTATCGGCGTTGAAATCATTGGCTCCACCATGTCCGGTTATACCGGCGGTGAGATCCCGAGTGAACCCGATTTAGCGCTGGTGACACGTTTGCAACAAGCCGGTTGCCGTGTGATGGCTGAAGGGCGTTACAACACCCCGGAATTAGCGGGTGCGGCGATTGAAGCGGGCGCATTTTGCGTGACGGTCGGATCTGCCATTACCCGTATCGAACACATTTGTGATTGGTTCCAAACACAAGTGGCACAAGGACATGCCAAGCGCCAGAACGAGGTTGCAGCATGAGCATGATCCTCGCGGTGGATATCGGTGGCACCAAAATCGCGGTTGCTTTGGTGAGCAATGGCCAGATCCGCGCCCGTGAGCAGATCAGTACGCCGTCATCCTCTTCCCCCGAGGCAATGACAGCGGCACTGAGCGCCCTGTTACCCGCGTTTGCGGCGCAGGCGGATGCGGTGGCGGTGGCCTCAACCGGCATTATCGATCACGGGATCTTAACGGCGCTGAACCCGAAAAACCTCGGCGGGTTGGATCACTACCCCTTGCAGGCCGTGATCGCTGAGATCACTCGCTTACCTGTCACGGTGATTAATGACGCACAAGCAGCAGCATGGGCGGAATACCAAGTCCTGCCGGAGCAGGTTGCCAATATGGCGTTTGTGACTGTGTCGACCGGCGTTGGGGCTGGCGTGGTGATCAACCATGCGCTGCACACAGGCCGCCATGGCATTGCGGGTCACGCCGGTCACATGTTGGCGGATCCTCACGGCCCTCGTTGTGGTTGTGGCCGTACAGGTTGTGTGGAAGCGATCGCGTCAGGCACCGCCATTGGTGTCGCCGGGCAAGCACACTGGGGCGAAAACTGCACCGGTCAAACCGTGTATGAACATTACTTGCAGGGCGATGAACGCGCCGTGGTGATCATTCACCGCGCGGCGAAGACCATCGCCAATCTGGTGGCAGATTTAACCATCTCGCTGGATGTGGAAGTGGTGGCTTTAGGCGGCAGTGTCGGCTTAGCGCCAGGTTTTCTTGACCTCGTAAGCGACTATTTATCTGATTTACCTCAGGTATATCAACCCCTTGTGATTAAAGCACAGACCGGCGCCGATGCAGGCTTGATCGGTGCGGCAAGCTGGGTGAATACCACCAATAACGCATGAAATTAAAAACAAAATAACGTTTAACAAAAACTGACTACAAGGAACAGCACATGGAAACGCAGGCCTTTGGTACCCTCAATTATATTGTTCTTTTGTTATACCTCGTGGCAATTATGTTGGTCGGTGTGTACTTCGCACGCCGTCAGAAATCGGCAGATGATTACTTCAAAGCCGGTGGCCGTATTCCGGGCTGGGCAGCCGGGATCAGTGTGTTTGCCACAACGCTCAGTTCTATCACGTTTATGTCTATCCCAGCCAAAGCCTACACTTCTGACTGGACATTTTTGATCGGCCAGTACATCGCCATCGCGATTTTGCCGTTCGTGTTTTACTTCTACATTCCGTTCTTCCGCAAGCTGAACCTGACATCAGCCTATGAATATCTGGAAGCCCGTTTTGATATCAAAATGCGCTTGTTTGCCAGTATTTCATTCATGCTGTTCCACATCGGCCGTATTGCGATCATCACTTACCTGACGGCACTGGCGTTGATCCCGTTCGTTGATATGAACCCACTGACCATCGTGTTCCTGATTGGCGTACTTTGTATCATCTATACCTTCATGGGCGGTATCGAAGGGGTGATTTGGACCGATGTGATCCAAGGGATCATGCTCTCTGCCGCAGCGATCATGATCTTCGTGATGATTTGCTTCAATGTTGACGGTGGGGTAGGCGAAATCTTCTCGATGTCAGCAGAAGCCGATAAGTACTTCCCGGCTGAGCAGTTTGCCTGGAGCTGGACAGACAGCACCATTCCAGTGCTGGTGATTGGTTTCTTCTTTGCCAGCTTACAGCAGTTCACCGCCAGCCAGGACGTTGTGCAGCGTTACATCGTGACCGATTCCATTGAAGAAACGAAAAAAGCGCTACTGACCAATGCCAAGTTGGTGGCTGTGGTACCGGTGTTCTTCTTCGCTGTCGGTTCTGCGCTGTATGCTTATTACAGTCAAAACCCACAGTTGTTGCCTGAGAATTTCAACACAGGCGGTATCTTGCCATTCTTCGTGATTTCGCAGATGCCAGCAGGCGTTGCTGGTCTGATCATTGCTGCGATTTTCGCTGCATCACAATCGAGTATCTCAAGTAGCCTGAACAGTATCTCTGCCTGTTACACCAGTGATATCTACAACCGCCTAGGCAAGAACACCTCGAAAGAGAAAGCACTGAGTATGGCACGTATCGTGACAGTGGTTGCCGGTGTGTTGGGTGTAGTGGCGTCAACGTACCTGATTATGTCGAACGAAAGTGAGTTGTGGGATGCCTTCAACAGCCTGATTGGCCTGATGGGTGGCCCTATGACCGGTCTGTTCATGCTGGGTATCTTTGTCAAGCGTGCCAATGCCAACAGCGCGTTAGCAGGTGTGGTGATGAGTATCATTTCAGTACTGGCCGTGCGTGCGATGACTGACCTGAACTTCTTCTTCTACGGTGTGATTGGCACCTTGATGGTCGTGCTGGTGGGTTACCTGACCGCCCCGCTGTTTGCCAGCAACAAATCAGAGGAAGAACTGCACACGCTAACCATGCAGCGTGAAGCGTAATCTTTCCACCATCCGTTAAACCTATAAATCAGGCGGCAGAGCGATGTGATACGCGATGCCGCCTGCGTCATTGAATTTTCCCTTTATATAGCAGAACAGAGAGTCCCTCATGATTTTTGGTGATTTACAACAACCTGAAAGCTACCGCTTGTTACCGAGCGCTTTTCAAACCGCCATTGCATTTTTACAGCAGCAGGATTTAGCCGCATTAACTTTAGGACGTCATGATATTGATGGTGATCGTATTTATGTCAACGTGATGAGCTTTGACACTGCCGCTGCGGAAGGTAAGCAGGCAGAAGTGCATGAAGAGTACATTGATCTGCAAGTGTTGATTGTCGGCAGCGAGCGCATTGAGTTTGCGTTGCCTGGGGCGCACCCGCGTGCGACGGAGTACGATGAGGCAGGGGATTACTACTTGGTTTCCGACATGCACAACAGCTGTGATGTGGTGATGGCACCGCTAAACTTTGCGATTTTCTTCCCGACGGAGCCACACAAACCGGGTTGTATCGCCGCACAGGCAGAGACATTGAAGAAAGCGGTCGTGAAGATCCACCGTACCTGTATTGCCTGAGAGAGTCGCTTGCGTGGGCGTAAAAAGCAGAAATAAAAAAACGAGGCACTAATGCCTCGTTTTTCGTACCCCAAAAAGAGGGGAAATTCGGTAAATGTCGCCTAAAAATGTGAAATATTCACAAACTCATGACAAATTTTATGGTCATTTTGATGCTTTCTCCCGGTTATTTGAGGGGGAGAGGGCATAGGTGGCGACTATTTCATCACTTTTTAGCAGTTGCTTTTAAACATTTCTGCAAAGCTAGGCTGGTAAAGTGCAATAATTTTTTCAAGAATGCGTGTCATAACTACTTCCTCAATCGTCAATCTGTTGTCTTGGGAAACAGCATATCACCCGCCAAAATAATGACTTTTCCCGTCTGGGCGGCCTTATCTGTTTCTGGCGCTGATTATAGGAATTTATCCTCATCAGAAAAGCGAGATAAATTCTTTTTTCGGATTAGATTTTATAATGAATAGATTTGATGATTTTCCCCGCCTGGCCTGAAAACAAAGGTGTTTATGTATGATAAATGCGGAGAAAGCGGCATTGTCAAACATCTCAGGGCTCTTTTTTCTAACGAATAATATTCGGCAGATATGACCATTTAAAACAGAATGTGAACTGGTGTGAAAGCACGGATTCAGGATGTGTTAAAGCGACGCTTTCCCAATGCGCGACCAAGGGGCTTGGGGAGGGGGCTTTAGTTGATCTACATCAATCAAATGCGTCAGGTATAAATTTTGAGCAGTGTTTTTTGATATTTATCAAAGCAAATTGTGCGATAAATCCATTGAGACTCTAGACGTTTGTCAGTAATATTAGTAATGACTTTATTAGCTGTAGCTTAACAACAAATTAACTAATTTGGTACAGATTCGCAACATATCAGGGATACCATTTCAAGGCATAAGTAATGGTAGCCAGGAAGGTGACAAGCTTGCGGAGATGTTTGGTTACATTTTGCTAAGCCCAACCATTAGTACACGTTAGTGTACTTCGCCAGTCAGCCTGGCGAAAAAAGGAGTTCTCAATGTTTACTGATATCGTCGAACTATCGCGGTTACAGTTCGCATTAACTGCGATGTATCACTTTTTGTTCGTCCCATTGACTCTTGGTATGGCATTCCTGCTTGCCATCATGGAGTCTGTTTATGTAATGACTGGAAAGCAAATCTACAAGGACATGACCAAGTTCTGGGGTAAGCTTTTCGCCATTAACTTTGCGCTAGGTGTTTCTACCGGCCTGACCATGGAGTTCCAGTTTGGTACAAACTGGGCGTACTACTCCCACTACGTAGGTGATATTTTCGGTGCGCCACTGGCTATCGAAGCACTGATTGCCTTCTTCCTGGAATCGACACTTGTCGGCCTAATGTTCTTTGGCTGGGATCGTCTATCTAAGCGTCAGCACTTGACTGTGACGTGGTTGGTAGCGCTTGGCTCTAACTTTTCGGCGCTGTGGATTCTGGTGGCAAATGGTTGGATGCAAAACCCTGTGGGTGCTGAGTTCAACTTCGAAACCATGCGTATGGAAATGGTGAGCTTCGCAGAAGTGGTGCTAAACCCAGTTGCGCAGGTGAAGTTTGTTCACACAGTGGCGTCAGGTTATGTAACCGGTGCGATGTTCGTGTTGGGTATCAGTTCTTACTACCTATTGAAAGGCCGTGATATTCCTTTTGCTCGTCGCTCTTTTGCTATTGCGGCGGCCTTTGGTATGGCGTCTATCGTTTCTGTAATCATCCTGGGTGATGAATCAGGTTACGAGCTAGGTGACGTACAGAAAACGAAACTAGCGGCAATCGAAGCAGAATGGCACACAGAGCCAGCACCTGCAGCGTTTACCCTGTTTGGTTTACCGAACCAAGAAACCATGGAAACTGACTACGCGATCAAGATCCCTTACGTAATGGGTATCATTGCAACGCGTTCGTTGGATACCGAAGTAACGGGTCTGCGTGATCTGAAAGTCGAACACGAAGCGCGTATCCGTAACGGTATGATTGCTTACGGTCTGCTTGAGAAACTGCGTGCAGGTGAGAAAACACCTGAAAATATCGCTGCGTTTGACGAAGTGAAGAAAGACTTGGGTTACGGCTTCTTGGTGAAACCGTATGCTGAGAACGTAGTGGATGCTACCGATGCGGATATCGCCAAAGCGACGGATGACTCTATCCCTACCGTTTGGCCGCTATTCTGGAGCTTCCGTATCATGGTTGGCTGTGGCTTCTTGATGCTGGGTATTATCGGTGCGGCATTCATCCAGTCTTGCCGTCATAAGATCACGCAAAAGCCTTGGGTACTAAAAGCAGCACTTTACGGTATTCCACTGCCTTGGATCGCGATTGAAGCCGGTTGGTTTGTTGCCGAGTACGGCCGTCAGCCATGGGCTGTAGGTGAAGTACTGCCTGTTTCTATGGCCGCCTCTAACCTAGCAGCGTCTGAAATCATCACATCACTGCTGGCGATTATCGCGCTGTACACTGTGTTCCTGATTGCTGAACTGTATCTGATGATCAAGTTCGCTCGTTTAGGTCCTAGCAGCCTGAAAACAGGTCGCTACCACTTTGAAACTACCGATGCTCCACAGAACGTGGTATCGCGTCAGGTTGAAGCATAATCAGGGAGAGTTGAGCAATGTTTGAATATGAAGTATTGCGATTCATCTGGTGGGTGCTGATCGGTGTGCTATGCATCGGTTTCGCTGTCACAGATGGTTTCGATATGGGTGTAGGTGTACTGTCTAAAATCATTGGTAAGACAGACAACGAACGCCGTGTAATGATTAACGCGATCGCCCCTCACTGGGACGGTAACCAAGTATGGCTGATCACCGCAGGTGGTGCGCTGTTTGCAGCATGGCCATTGGTTTACGCAACCGCATTCTCAGGTTTCTACCTGGCAATGATCGTGACGCTGGCGGCACTATGGCTACGTCCAATCGGTTTTGACTACCGTTCGAAAATTGAGAACCCACAGTGGCGTGAAACATGGGATAAAGCGATCTTCGTAGGTAGCTTTGTACCCCCTGTGATCTTCGGTGTGGCATTCGGTAACCTGCTTCAGGGCGTACCGTTTGAACTGAATGAGTTCTTGGTACCAACGTACAAGGGATCATTCTTCGGTCTGCTAAACCCGTTTGCACTGCTATGTGGTATCGTGAGTATTCTGATGATCACCACTCAAGGTGCGGCATACCTGCAGATGAAGACGTCTGACGTTCTGCGTGAGCGTTCACGCCGTGTGGCAGTGATCACGTCTATCGCAACAGCGGTATGTTTCGTGATTGCAGGCATCTGGGCACAGAGCATCGAAGGTTACGTGATCACTTCTGAGATCATCAAAGATGCACCGTCTAACCCACTGACAAAAGAAGTGGTTCGTCAGACTGGCGCGTTGTTCGCGAACTTTGATGCGTACCCACTGCTATGGATTGCGCCAGCATTGGCAGTATTCATGCCTGTGCTAACGGTATTGGCCTCGCGTGCTGACCGTGGTGCACTAGCGTTCATTACGTCTAGCTTCACAATGGCGGGTGTGATCCTGACTGCAGGCTTTGCACTGTTCCCATTCATCATGCCGTCAAGCCTGATTCCAAACCACAGCTTGACCATGTGGGATTCAACGTCATCTGAGCTGACACTGAACATCATGACCGGTGTTGCGGCAGTGATGGTACCAATCATTCTTGCTTACACCTCTTGGTGTTACTACAAGATGTTTGGTCGTCTTGATACGGCATATATCGAAGAAAACAAGAACTCACTGTACTAAGGAGACAAACTATGTGGTATTTCGCTTGGATCCTGGGTGTGCTACTTGCTTGCTCATTCGGTATCATCAATGCATTGTGGCTAGAAGCTACAGAAAACATGGATAAAGAGAGCGTTGAGTAAGCTTGATCACTGGGTAGAGCGTGTTCACCAGTGGATAGACTACCGTCTACTCCGTTGGGTTGCGCTGGCAATGTCACTCGCAACCACCGGGCTGGTGGTATGGGATCCGACACACTTTGCCCAGATGATTGGCGGATTCGGACCGATTATCTCGCCAGCCATGATATGGGCGACCTGTGCGTCAATGGTGTTTGGTGTGGGATTCATCCCTCGCCGATGGTTCACGCAGTTACTGCTGACACCGTATGTCGCCTTGCCGATACTGGCCTATATCCTGAGTTTACGCTTACTGTGATCCCGCTATGGCCTTAGGCTGTAACGATGGGATCGGAAACGACTGAAAAGCCCCGCGTGTTATCACGCGGGGCTTTTTTATATCTGCTTGATCGGCTTGAATTTCCCGTTTCTGGCACGCGGTTATGGCCAAAAGGGCAGGAGGCAGTGAGATACGCGGCAAAAAAGTGAATGTTTGTGTAACAGAGTGGTTTGTGTGATTCCCATCTACCAAGCAAGTTAGGTATAGTAAGCCCTCGAGTTTTTGCCGGTGTCGTGGCATACCGGCCCCAGAGAGATATGTGGAAAGACCATGACCGAAGACAACGCCTTTGAATGGCCGATTACGGTGTATTACGAAGATACAGATGTGGGTGGCTTGGTTTATCATGCTAATTACATTAAGTTTTTTGAACGAGCGAGGACGGAACTCTTCCGTAGCCTCGGTGTCAGTCTTAATGACTTATTTGCCGATAAGGTCAGTTTTGTGGTGCGCCGCATTGAAGCGGACTACCTCAAAGGCGCGAAATTGGATGACCAACTGATTGTCAGAACCTGGCCGCAGAGCTGGCGTCGTGCCTCTATCGAATTCTGTCAGGTTTTAGTTAACACTCACGGGCAAACCTTGTGCAAAGCCGTTATTCAGGTAGCCTGTGTCCACCCTGACACCCTAAAACCTATTAAGATCCCAGAAAATATTATGTCGGAGATAACGAAGTGACCGCTGAACTTTCCATTTTAGATCTGTTCCTGCAGGCCAGCCTGCTCGTAAAGATTGTAATGCTGATCCTATTGGGGATGTCAGTGGCCTCATGGACCATGATCATCAAGCGATCCCAAGTGTTGTCTCGCGCCAAAGCCAAAGCGACCCGTTTTGAAGACCGTTTCTGGTCGGGTATCGATCTGTCTCAGCTGTACCAAGAAGTGCAAGCGCGTAAAGACAGCCTGACCGGTACCGAGCAAATTTTCCATGCTGGCTTTAAAGAATTCGCCCGCCTGCACCGCAGCAACGGCAAAGCGCCGGAAGCGGTGATGGAAGGCACCAGCCGTGCCATGCGTGTGGCGTTGTCTCGTGAAGTTGATGAGCTAGAAACCAGCCTGCCATTTTTAGCCACTGTCGGTTCGATCACCCCGTACATCGGCTTGTTCGGTACCGTTTGGGGCATCATGCACGCCTTTATCGCACTGGGTGCGGTGAAGCAAGCAACACTGGCGATGGTTGCACCGGGTATTGCAGAAGCCCTTGTGGCAACGGCGATGGGTCTGTTTGCCGCGATCCCTGCGGTCATGTTCTACAACAAACTGACCAACCAAGTGTCAAAGCTGGAGCACAACTACGCGACCTTTATGGAAGAGTTCTCAAGCATTTTGCACCGTCAGGCATTTGCTTCTAATCAGGAGTAATGGGCATGGCGTATCAACCTAAAAAACGCAAAATGACCGCCGAAATCAACGTAGTACCTTACATCGATGTGATGTTGGTACTGTTGATCATCTTTATGGTGACGGCGCCATTTGTGACGCAAGGGGTCGATGTCGAACTTCCTTCCACGGTCGATGCCAAACCGGCGGCTGAGCTGAATGAAAACAACGATCGCGCGCCGATCATTGTGGAAGTCAGCCAAGACGGCCATCTGGGGTTGAGTGTCGATAACCAGGACATGGTGCGTGGGTTGGGTCTGAACGATCTGCTGACTCGCGTGCGTGCCGAGCTACAACTGAACCCTAACTCGTCAGTGATGGTGGGCGGCGATGCCCGTGCGCCGTATGCGTACATCATTGAAACGTTGGATGCATTGAATCAGGCGGGTGTGAGCTCTGTCGGCTTAATGACTGAACCGTTGGAGCAGTAAATGGCGAACGGGAAGAAAAGCAACAATTACACAGGGGCGATCATCGTATCGTTACTGTTGCATGGTCTACTGATTGCTGCATTGTTGTGGGGTACCGACTTCTCCATGAGTAAGCCGCAATCAGCGGGGAACACGATCAAAGCCGTGGTGGTGGATCCGGCGCTGGTAAACCAGCAAGCCCAGCGCATTCGCCAGCAGCGTGAAGCGGCGAAACAGGCAGAGCAAGATCGCTTGCGTCGTCTGGAGCGTCAGGCCGAAGCGTTGGAAAAACAGCGTCAGGAAGAAGAGCGTCGTTTACGTCAGCTCAAAGCCGACAAGCTGAAAGCCGAAAAGGCGGCGCGTGATGCAGAGCTGGAACGTCAGCGAGTGGCACAAGAGCGTAAGAAGGCGGCGGAAGAAAAACGCAAAGCCGATGAAGCCGCACGTGTGGCGCGTGAGCAGGCAGCAAAAGCCGAAGCGGATCGTAAAGCCAAACAAGAGGCGGCACGTCAGGCAGAAGTGGAGCGTCAGAAGCAATTAGCGGAACAACGTAAAGCGGAAGAAGCCAAACGTAAGGCGCAAGAAGAAGCCAAGCGTGCGGAAGCAGAGCGTCAGGCCAAAATAGCAGCGAAGAAGAAAGCCGAAGAAGAAGCCCGTAAAGCGGAAGCAGCACGTAAAGAAGCCGAGCGTAAAGCGGCGGAAGCCCGTGAACTGCAACGTCAGCAAGAAGCGGCCTTGAACGACATGTTCGCTGGCCTTGAGGCAGAAACGGAGCAACGCGGTGGCGCAAAAGGGCAGTTCATCGCCGATGAGACCGCCCGTTATGGTGCTATTTTTAAAGGCATGATCGAGCAAAACCTGCTGGTGGAGCAAAGCTTTATCGGCAAGGAATGTCAGATCCGCATGCGCTTGTCGTCAAACGGCCTGTTGTTGGATGCGTTTGAAGACGGCGGTGACAGCAGTTTGTGTCGTGCCGCGAAGGCCGCTGTCGTGAAAGTCAGCCAGTTCCCGATGCCGGAAGATCCGGCGGTAGTGGAAAAGCTGCGTGATATTCGACTGATTGTTAGCCCGCAATAAGGAAGGAGTAATAATGAAACGTTGGTTAATGGGTTTGTGTATTGCTCTGATGAGTTTCACTCAGCTTGCACATGCCGAATTAGAACTTGTGATCACCGAAGGCGTGGACTCCGCGCGTCCTATCGGTGTTGTGCCGTTTAAGTGGGAAGGGCCGGGGCAATTGCCGACCGATATTTCTGCCGTGATTGCGTCTGACTTGCGCCGCAGTGGTAAATTCTCACCGGTGGCGACCAGTAAAATGCCACAAACGCCATTTAATGAAGCGCAGGTTGATTACAACGCGTGGACCTCTATGGGCGTTGACGCGCTGGTCACCGGTACCGTGACCCTGAATGCGGAAGGCCATTACGTGATCCACTACCAGTTGGTGGATGTAGTGCGTGGTCAATTGACCAGCGGCCAGAGTAAAGGTCTGGCAAACGGTGAGTTGGTACTGACCAAAGATCACCTGCTGATCAATAACCAAGCGACGGTAAAAGCGGATCGCCTGCGTCAGTACGCACACCGTATTTCCGATGTGGTGTACGAGAAATTGACTGGCGAGCGCGGCGCGTTCCTGACCCGTATCGCATACGTGGTGATTGATGACAAAGCCAAGTTCCCGTACCAGCTACGAGTGGCCGATTACGACGGTTACAACGAGCGTTTGGTTCTGAAATCGCAACAGCCTCTGATGTCACCGTCTTGGTCGCCGGATGGCAGTAAATTAGCGTATGTGAGTTTTGAGAATAAGCAGGCACAAATCTTTATCATGGATATCTACAAAGGTACCCGTGAAATGGTGTCGTCATTCCCACGTCACAATGGTAGTCCACGATTTTCACCAGACGGCACCAAGCTTGCGATGGTGTTATCGAAAAGCGGCAGCCTGCAAATTTATGTAAAAGATCTGCAAACCAAGAAATTAACCCAAGTGACGCGCGGTCGTTCCAATAATACCGAAGCGTTTTGGGATCCTAACGGTGACTCTTTGATCTTTACCTCAGACAGAGGTGGTAAACCACAGATATATCGAGTAAATTTAGCTGACGGTTCGACTACTCGCCTGACGTGGCAGGGCAGTCAGAATCTCGGTGGTCAATTGACGCCAGATGGACGATTCTTGGTGATGGTGAATAAATCTGAGCAAGGCTATAACATTGCTAAGCAGGATTTAAAAACCGGCGCAGTGCAGGTTTTAACCAAAACCTTCTTGGATGAGTCACCGAGCATCGCACCAAACGGTGGCATGGTGATTTACAGCTCAGTGAATAATAAATCAAACGAGCTGTCCTTAGTGTCGATTGATGGACGCTTTAAAGCACGATTACCTGCAACTAACGGGCGGGTGAGGGCTCCTTCTTGGGGACCCTTCCTTTAACGTGGCTGCATCTTAGCGATTAGAAAGGAAAAATAAATGCAACTTAATAAAGTTTTGAAGGGGCTGGCAATTGCGCTGCCAATGTTTACCCTAGCGGCATGTAGTTCAAGCGATAGCACTGAAAGTTCAGCGGCAACGGAGACTAACAACACGCCTGCTACTGAGCAGACAACGGTTGTTACGCCAGTTGAGCCAGCAGCACCTGCGCTGTCTGAGCAAGAGCTACGTAACCAGCAACTACGTCAAGAGCAAACTATTTACTTTGCGTTTGACAATGCTGAAATCCAGCCTGACTACCAGGACATGCTAGCAGCACACGCCGCTTACCTACGTGACAACGCGAACGTTAACGTGATCGTTGAAGGTCACGCGGATGAGCGCGGTACGCCAGAGTACAACATCGCACTGGGCGAGCGTCGTGCTAACGCGGTAGCGAAGTACCTTCAGGCACTTGGCGTATCATCAAGCCAAATCTCTATTGTTAGCTACGGTGAAGAAAAGCCGCTTGTGCTTGGCCACAGCGAAGCTGACTACGCGAAGAACCGTCGTTCGGTTCTAGTTTACTAATCGATAGGTAAACATTATGAACAGTAACACAATGCGAAAGCTCGCATTAACGTTGCTGGTTGGTGCGGCGACCCAAGCGGTCGCCGCACCTGCTCCTGTTACTGAACTCAATAGCAGTAGCAGTGCGCAGGGCGGTAGCCTGGAACGTCTGGAAAGGATGATTGAGGCCCGTAACCAGGTGCAGCTTGATATGCAGCGGCAACTGGATCAGCTGGCAACCGAAATGGACGAACTACGTGGGGTCGTTGAGCGTAACAGCTATGATCTCAGTCAGATGCTAGAGCGTCAGCGTGAACTTTACCGTGAAGTGGATGCACTCAGCCGTGCCAAACCACAAGCCACCACAACGCCGGCTGCGACAGACAGCAGCGCGCCAACGGAAAGTTACGCCGCTAACGTTAATGAAAACGAAGCGTATGAAGCGGCAGTAAATCTGATCCTGAAGGATAAGAATTACACCGGTGCGATTACCGCGTTTCAGGGCTTCCTGAAGACCTACCCGGATTCGGTCTACAAGGCCAATGCGCATTATTGGTTAGGTCAGTTGTATTTCACACAGAATCAGTTGGCAGATGCCGCAACGCATTTTCAGGCCGTGGCCAGTGTGAAAGATTCCAACAAGCGCGCCGATGCGTTGTTGAAACTTGGCGTGATTGCCGAGCGTGGAAAGAAAGTTGAAGAGGCGAAGAAATACTACCAAGAGGTGATTTCTACGTACCCGAACTCCACCAGTTCCCAGCAGGCACAGAAGAACTTAAAACAGTTGTAAGTGTGTGCTGACACGAAAGATTACGATGCCGCTCATTGCCTGTGCAGTGAGCGGCATTTTTTTATTTGTGTTTCGAGTTTCGAGTTCCTCGTTTTCGCTACTCGCGCTGCGTGTTCATCTCTGCGAGGGCTTGGCGGTCTTGCTGCTCAGCAAAATCGGCCAGAGGCTGGAATTGTTCTACCGTCCATACCGAACGTTGCTTGAGTGTCCCTGGTAGCGCAGCAAACGCGGCCTCATTATCATGGGCATGCAGCTCTAAACGTACCCACTCGCCAATGTTATGGCCGCTGGTTGACTGGGTCGACAAGCGTAATGGGTGCGTGGCGCCCGGGTAGTGTGGCGTCAGTGACAGGCCAAAATGGTAGTCACGGAAAATCACCGTCCATTTATCCGGTAAGCGCTTGCTACTGTCCCACCATACGCCATCTAAGGCCGTGATTTTTTCATCGGTCACAGCGGCGGATTGTACGTCTAACGCATCCAGTGCGCCGGCTAACGCTTTGTCCATGGCTTGACCAAATTCCGTCACATTCATGTGTGGATGAGTCAGCAAAACGTTTTTGGCCAGCTGCGCCCCTAACATATTGGAGTACAGATCTTCGGATGAGAACGCCGAGGCTAATTCCTTAAAGCCACTGACGGACACCATGCCAAACCACTGGGCAATCTCATGCCATTGCGCTAAGCGAAAAGCCATGAGTGCCGCCGCATCGGCACTGAGGTGAATACGCTCTTCTGCCGTTAATGGGGTGGCATTGGCCTGCCAGTGAATACGGCGCACACGCAGTTCAGCCGGAAAGTCCATATGGTAATGGGTGCCCAGATATTGCTGCATATGCTGAAACAGGTAATACGTGTAGTCAGCCGTATCACGCACGTGGGCGGTATCAATAAAGCCACCACGGGTGGTAAACAGCAGGCCGTTTTTTTCTTCACTCAGTCCCAGCAGGTTAACCGCGACGTTACTTGAGCCGTCGTTGTAGCGGTGATTCCCAATGGCATCCGCGCCCAGAATATTGCCCACAGAAAAGAACGGCACCGGAATGGTCCCGACTTGCGCTTTCAAATCTTTACCAAACGCACAGCAAGGACGGACGCCCACCGGTGGACGGGTTTCTGCCGACGTTTTTTTTCTTGGGTATTCTTTTGAAAACGGGTTCACCAATATTTCGGCATTGGCCGCATGGGTCACGACGCTAAACAGCAGCGTGAAAATCATGAAAAATCGCAGCATGAATATCATCAAAAGGCTTCGTTAACGTGAAAATAGAAACCGGTGCTGTCTTTGCCGACACCCAGATCAACACGGACGTTGATACGGGCTTTGAAGGCAAAGCGGTAACCAACCCCGACGGTCGGCAACCAGGTTTCCTCTAACAATGCATCCACTGCGGGTGCCACATTCCCGGCACCCATCCATGCCACCATCCCGTGGCGAGGGGTAAAGCTGTGTCGGACCTCTAACTGTGTCGACAGTTGGGCACGGTCGCGGTATTGGCCTTCATAGTAGCCACGCATGCGTTGGGCATTGCCCATTTCGCTGTAGCCATACCAAGGAATATCGCCGTCTACGGCCTGACCGTAACCTTCTACCGCCAGAATCGTTTGCGGGCTGACACGCCAATAATGGCGGGCATTGACCGTCCAGCGGTCAAAGTCAAAATCACTGCCCAGTTGTGGTCGGTAGGTGATCCATTCCAGACTCAACAAGCTGCCCGACTGCGGATTCGGCTCAAAATCACGGCTGTCGTACTCCAGTGCGGTGATCAGGCCGCTTAACTGGCTGTCGGCCAAGTCCTGCGGGGTAAAGACGCCTGGATCCGGATCCACTTTGGTGACTGACTGGTAACTCCAGCCTGCACTGATGTAAGTGCTGTCAAACACTTGCAGCGCCACTTTTGGGGCCAAGCGAATGATCTGCGCATCATACTGGGTTTTGTTGGCGTCATTTTCGGCTGCATCACGGCCGATCCCCCAGTAATACCCCGGCGTGTGGCTGATCCAGCCTTCCGCCAATAAGCGAATGGTGTCATCGGCCAGATACGTACGGTTTTCTACACCTAGGCCAAAAGAGCCCGAGGTCGAGGCATACGCGGTCAAGGTTAAGGTGGAAAAGTGATCGCCTTGTGTCCAGTCGTACGGTGTATACAAACCGACAGCGGCGACACCGATCCCTAAACCTTGCTCCGGGTTCACAAATGGCCCGGGCAGCACCCCCCAGTCAATCAACTTGCTGGTGTCCACCGTATTGCTGGAGCCCAACGACACTAACAGTTCATCAACCCAGTCTTGTTCCGGCTCGGTCGTCGTTTCAGTGGCTAGCGCACTGGTGGAGGCCAGCGCAGCCAATAGCCAAGGTAATGTGCGCATCATGCTTGATGAGTTTCCTTAAAAACGGCGTTCCAGTGACACGAATAGGCTTTGGCGATCGCCCAAGCCGACTTCACCCAGCAGGTTCCAGCTTTTGGTGATTTCGTATTGCGCGCCGATTAATGGGTTCCACGGGGTAGTCAGGTGCTGCTCGACATGGAACGTGGCGTCATCCAACCCTAATGAACGTGTTTTGCCAAACAGGTTAAGATCAGACAGTTTGCCGGACAGGGACTGCTCCACGTCCTGATACATGGCGCCGGCCCACAGGCGAACAGGTACACCGTGCGAGGCAAAGTCGTAACCGACGCGTGGCGAAATTACCCATGCATTGATTTCCCCGTCAATCACCGTCAGGGTGCTTTGTGAAAAGCTGGCATCCACCAGGCCGAACCATTGGTTATGGCCTCCTGCCAGCACAATGCCGACGCCTTTGGTATAGCCATCCAAATCCAGTTTGAAATTAGGGATTTTAAATGTGTGGCTTTCATTAATTTCAGGCCAGATTGGCCAAAAGCCAGGAATATTAACAGAAGCGGTGGCATCCACATCCGTTTGTGAGTAACCACTGAGTTTACCGACCATGGCATACACGTTCAGAAACGGGAAGATCCACACATCGGTACGAAATGAGATGACATCCGTTTTTTGAATACCTTCATTGGCAGCCAAATCGAGGCCAACCAGTTTTTCCAGTTTCGGTGGGATCACGCCTTGCAGCTTGATTGAATCAACATTGATCCCTTGCTCCATGCTCATGTAGCCGATACTAAAGCCGATCGGTTTCGGTAATTCGTAGCCCAGCGCTTCGGCTTTTTCTTTCCAAATAGGCAACGTGAATGAGGTCGCATTTGCACCGGATGACAGTGCAGCGAGTAGCAATAACAAATAGCGTTTCATGGAGAATGTACGAAAAAGGGAGTTCAAAAGAATAATTTGCGTCATCATACACGGGCTATTTTAGATGTAAACTTGCCAGTGTACTTTTGTGTAAATAAATAATTCTCAGAAGGAATTAGGTGGAGAAAAGCACTAAAAATCCGCATTAACAGCAAAAACATGCCTCTAATGTGCAAAAAGGTGAGTGGAAGGGCGAGCTGTATTGCGTCATGAAATTTACGGGTAGGCGGTGTATAATGCGCCCATATAAGGACAGCAACAGAGCAGCGAGCGATGAGTCTAACATTTGACCCTTCTGAAATGGTGTACCCGTTTCCGCCTAAGCCAGCCCCGCTTACGGTTGAGCAGCAACACGCCCACAAAGCCAATATCAAAGCATTATTAAAAGAAAAAAATGCGGTATTGATTGCCCACTATTACACCGATCCGGAAATTCAGGCGCTGGCCGAAGAGACCGGTGGTTTTGTCGGTGATTCCCTTGAAATGGCCAAGTTTGGTAATCAACATTCTGCCGATACCTTAGTGATCTGCGGGGTGCGTTTTATGGGGGAGTCGGCCAAAATTCTTACCCCTGAAAAACACGTCTTAATGCCGACCCTAGAAGCTGAGTGTTCATTGGATCTTGGTTGTCCGGTTGATGCATTTACCGCCTTCTGCGATGCCCATCCGGATCATACGGTGGTGGTGTACGCCAATACCTCTGCGGCGGTGAAAGCCCGCGCGGATTGGGTCGTGACGTCCAGTATCGCATTAGAGATCGTTGAGCATCTCGACAGCGAAGACAAGAAGATCATTTGGGGGCCGGATCGCCATTTAGGATCGTATATCCAAAAGCACACTGGCGCTGACATGTTACTGTGGCAAGGAGAGTGCGTTGTGCATGACGAGTTCTCAGCCAAGGCTCTGCGAGACATGAAACATTTGCATCCGGATGCCGCGATTTTAGTGCACCCGGAATCGCCAGCCAGTGTGGTGGCGTTAGCGGATGCCGTGGGCTCCACCAGTCAATTGATCAAGGCGGCGAAAACCCTGCCACAGCAAAAATTGATTGTGGCGACCGACAAAGGCATTTTCTTCAAAATGCAGCAAATGGTACCGGAAAAAGAGTTGGTGGAAGCGCCGACAGCTGGTGCGGGGGCCACCTGTCGCAGCTGCGCCCATTGTCCGTGGATGGCGATGAACGGGCTGGTGGCGATTGAAACCGCGCTGAAAGAGGGCGGTGAGCAGCATGAAATCTTTGTGGATGAAAGCCTGCGTGAAAAATCCCTGATCCCATTGAACCGTATGTTGGACTTTGCCGCGCAGTTACAACTGCAAGTGAAAGGTAACGCGTAATCGACGTATCAATATCGCATCCTGCTGACAGGATGCGGACAATAAAAAAGCGACCTTTGATGAGGTCGCTTTTTTGTTATGGCTGCGAGTCTAAGCGTGAGGCGCTTGGCGTTCGCTATCAGGCTGCGGCTTATTCAGCGTCAGCGTTTACTAACTCATAGCCACGCATGGTCAGGCCGCACAACATCATCGGTACAGAAGCGAAGATCTCTTCAAATTGCGCCAAGCCGTCCGCGCCTTCTTGCGCCAACGCATCAATCGCGTTTTCTGGATCGTAAAGCAGGCTGAAGCACAGCAGTACACCGCCAAGCAGGGCGCTGTTTTCGCTGTCTTCTGGCATCACTGTTTCCCAGTCATCACGGGCTAGCTGCCAGCCTTGTAGCAGGCCTTCGGCAAAATCACGGGTGTCTTCGGTCACGAGCTCTTTATCATCCAGCGCGCAGCCTTCTGGCCACTGCCACGTGCCACCTAGCAGGGCTTCACGGCTTTCGTTCCACATGTTAACAATGGCGTTCGCGTACGCTTCCAATTCTTCCTGGCTGGCAAAGGGTGCGGTTTCTTCACCACCCCAAAGAAACGCTAACCATTCTGCTGGATCAAGCAGGTGTGGGGCAGCGGCCATGGCGGTAACAAAACCACGGGTTTGTGCTTCAGAGAGCAGTTGCTCCGCCAACAGTGGGTTCGACAGCAGCTCACGTAGAGATGAAGACATAAAACTCTCTCACTTAAGGAATGTATCAGGCTGATATTCAACGGTATCACTGGGGATGAGACGCATAGTGGCATCACACACCGTTACCGTCATTATTGAGCGATATTGTAGCAGGGTAGGCTACGGGGTGTTAGTGAGGAGAGGGGGAATCGGTCGAGTGCTGGAATATTGAGCGCTTGAGTTTGATTTGCAAGATTTTTTGTTGACCTGCCTCTGCGAAGCCCTTATAGTAGCGACCCTGTTGAGGCGATAGGCTTTAACGGAACAATGTGGTGAGGTGTCCGAGTGGCTGAAGGAGCACGCCTGGAAAGTGTGTATACGGCAACGTATCGGGGGTTCGAATCCCCCCCTCACCGCCATCTCTTTTTATAAAGAGATACAATTCGGAGAGATGGCTGAGTGGTTGAAAGCACCGGTCTTGAAAACCGGCATACGTTAATAGCGTATCTAGGGTTCAAATCCCTATCTCTCCGCCACATTCTAAGCCCTCGTCGAAAGACGGGGGCTTTTTCGTTTCAGAAACGTATTCGATTGCTGGTCGGGATTTTGTAAATCCCTAGTCGCGTGCGACCCCAGCTCTCCGCCACATTCAAAAAAGCCGCTGAGCAATCAGCGGCTTTTTTACATCTGTCGTTTGTGAAATGACGGGATTTTGTAAATCCCTCCTTGAGTGCAAGCCCAGCTGAATGCAGCCCAGCTCTCAGCACATTCAAAGAAACCGCTACTCTGTTAGCGGTTTTTTTACGTCTGTCGTTTGTGGAACGACGAGATTTTCTTCATGCCTTCTTCGTGTGCTAAGCCTGCGCGTCGTTTCTCTACGTCCCGCCAGTCTGTTTATTCTCTTCGCTGCTTTTTGATATATCGTTCTGATATAAACAAAATTATTTATATGACTATCTTCATGTGTAACGACGTATAAAACATGATGCTCAACGCAGTCTGGCTTTTTCCCTTTGGTTTCTCGGTATAAATTGATTTTGCGCAAGTTTTATCAAAGCAGATTCAGGGAAAATTGAAACAAAATGACAATGATTATCATTTTGTATGTTTGACGGGAATGCTAATCATTGTTTTTTTAGTGAGATAACAAAGTCACCATAACGATGCCGCTATTTCGTTGTGGGGTGGGTTGCTTGAATGCCCTTTTGTTTATCCGAAAATAGTAATGATTATTATTCATGCCATCGTTCTGGCGCATTTTACCTGAGAGTGATGCTGCCTGAATGACTAAGGACAAGAGACAGATGTTTGGATTCTTTCGTAAAACTAAAACAAAGCAGTGCGATCGAAATTCGCTCTTTGGCGCAGAAATCAATAAAGCGTACACCATTAAAAGCATTGATGACGGTGACAAAGAAATGGTGCACTTTCTCAATACGCTTGGGTGTTATGCCGGTGAATCGATCACGGTTGTTTCCGTGCTGTCAGATACGTTCGTCATTTCAATAAAAGATGCACGTTACAGTATTGATTCCGATCTAGCGAAGACCGTACTTCTTAATTAATTCGGATTTATTTTAATCACTCATTACATACCTTATGGGGTGTGGGGGATTTGTCGTGCCTAAAAAAGGCTCGGTAACGCTCAAAGGAGATGTGGAGCCACTAGGGTATTCACTCTCAGCCTTTGTAAGGGTAATTTTTCATGGAGATAAAGCAGTGAAAATTTCATTAGCGGGTAACCCCAATAGTGGTAAAACGACCCTCTTTAATGCACTCACGGGCAAATTGGAGCGCGTGGGCAACTGGGCCGGTGTAACGATCAGCAAGAAAGAAGCCCCGCTGAAAAAAGAACTGAGCAGTAAGCATGGCGATATCACGGTGGTGGACTTGCCGGGTGCCTACTCCATGTCGCCGTTTACGTTGGAAGAAACCATTACGCGCGACTACGTGAAGCGTGAAAATCCCGACGTGATTGTGAACGTTGTGGATGGGACAAACCTAAATCGAAGCCTCTTTTTTACCACGCAACTTTTAGAGTTAGGTATCCCTGTTGTTGTCGCGCTGAATAAGTGTGACCTGAATAAAAGCAAAAAGCTGAGTGTTGATGCCGCACAACTGAGTCAGTTGTTAGGCTGTCCGGTGGTGGAGACCATTGCCGCTGACGCACGTACCGATGCGCTTGCGCAGTTGGTAGACAAAGCGGTTGCCATGAAAGGCCAGCCGCAAACGGCACCTTTCACCCAGCAGTACAACGACGTTAAAGATGCAGAAGCCTTGCAGGCGTTTGATGCTGAGCGTTTTGCCTTTGTGAAAACACTGGTTGCGAAGATTGAAACCCGTCAGGTAAGCAGCACGGAAACAACTATTCACGATAAAGTGGATAGCGTGTTGGCACACAAATGGTTTGGTTTGCCAATTTTTGCCCTGATCATGTGGGGCGTGTTCTCGATTTCACAGACCCATGTTGGGCCGCTATTCGCGGATACCCTGGTTGGCTGGATTGATAACTTCTATGCCATGGTACAAGGCGCAATGGGTGACGATGTGTCACCGCTACTGAGCGCGTTGCTACTGGACGGTATCATTGGTGGTGTGGGCGCGGTGGTTGGCTTCCTGCCATTGATCATGGTGTTGTTCTTCCTACTGGCTCTGCTTGAAGACAGTGGTTATATGGCACGTGTTGCCATCATTATGGATCGCTTCTTTAAGAAGGTCGGCTTGTCTGGTAAATCCATCATTCCAATGATCATTGGTACAGGTTGTGCGATTCCGGGCATCATGGCGACGCGTACCATTCAAAATGAGCGCCAGCGCCGTACTACCGCGATGCTGACACCGTTCATGCCATGTGGTGCAAAACTGCCGGTTATCGCTCTGTTTGCCGGTGTTTTCTTCCAAGATGCGGCATGGGTGGGCACCAGTATGTATTTTGCCGGTATCGGTTTGATCATTCTGGGCGCGCTACTGATTGTGCGTATTACCGGTGAGAAGAGTACCCGTTCTTTCTTTATTCTTGAGCTACCAGAATACCGTGTACCGAGCCTGAAGCTGGCGCTGAACTCAACGTGGTCACGTGGTAAAGCGTTCGTGATTAAAGCCGGTACCATCATCTTGCTGTGTAATGCCGCAGTACAAATCATGCAGACGTTCACCTGGCAGTTTGACATTGTGGCTGAAGGCGCAGAAAGCACCAGTATCCTTGCTGGCCTAGCGTCTCCGTTTGCTTTCGTACTGATCCCTCTGGGCTTTGGTGTATGGCAGTTGGCGGCAGCGGCAATCACCGGCTTTATCGCCAAAGAAAACGTGGTCGGTACACTGGCAGTGGTTTACGGCATCACTAACTTTATCGACACCGAAGAGTTGGCGTTGGTATCAGGCAGTGCAGACGTTGCAACCGTGATGGGACTGTCTTCCGTGGCGGCGCTGGCTTACTTGGTGTTTAACTTGTTTACACCACCGTGTTTTGCCGCAATCGGTGCAATGAACGCAGAGTTAGAGAACAAGAAGTGGTTGTTGGGCGGTATTAGCTTGCAACTAGGTATTGCTTACGTGTGTGCATTTACGATTTACCAAGTGGGCACGTTCGCGACAACGGGTGCGGTCGGCACGGGCTTCATTTATGGTCTGGTTGTGTGTCTGGCATTGATTGGCTTCCTGTTCACTTTGCTGAAGAAAGGTGCGGTGAAAGAGCAACAGAAACTAGATTTAAGCCTACAGTAAGGAGCGAATATGGCGGATATACTTGTATCGCTGTGTATACTGATTATTTTCGCGTTAGCGATCGCCAAGTTGGTCGTGATGAAACGCAAAGGTGGGGCATGCGCGGGTTGTTCGCAAAGTAGCGGTTGTTCTTCAAAGAAGAATAAGTGCTAACCTCATCTTACTTTCCAACGCGGGCCTCATGGTCCGCGTTTTTATTTTTAGTCTTATTATGATCTCAGTGCCCAATGGTTTATGCCGTTGGGCTTTTTTGTTTTTTAAGGGGAGTTGGGGGATTGCTTTCTTTGATGGCGCTCTTTGATTGTTCGCTTTTTAACCGGAAAAGCGGCGTGTTTGCGAGGGGAAAATGTTTTTTGTCATGTTGACTGAGGTGCAATAGGTACCGATTACCCGCTAAAAAGGAGAAAAAAGAGGGTTGGTGGTATTGCATCATTATTCAATGGTGCGTCATTCATTTCGGTCAGCGATTGCGTGCTGGTGGGGAAATGTCGTTTTTACGAGCAGCTGTGTGCATGGATTTTTATTAGAACGTTGATGACTATTTATTGGTTTTTGGAATACTTTGCGTTTTCGTTATCGCTCAAAATAGTAAACCTATTGTTCGTTTCTGGTGATAGCCAGAAAAATTAACGAGGCTTACTATCGAGTCAGTGAATAAATAAAGCCAAAAATCAGTATTCAAAATGGAGATGTAGTATGAAAGACCAAGAAAAAATCATCACCGTCGTTAATACACACGCTGAAGCGGAAGCGGTGATTAAAACACTACAAAATGCTCAATTCGATGTGTCAAATATCTCAATTTTGGGTAAAGGCTACCACAGTGAAGAAAACGTGGCTGGTTTCTATAATACCGGCGATCGCGTAAAAACCTGGGGGACAACAGGCGCACTTTGGGGCGGTCTGTGGGGTGCATTGTTTGGTGCCGGTATGTTCTGGCTACCAGGTGTGGGCGCGTTAATGGTTGCAGGTCCAATCGTTTCTACCGTTGTGGGTGCGATTGAAGGTGCAGTTGTAACAGGCGGCCTAGGTGCAGTCGGTGGCGCACTGGCGAGCATCGGTATTCCAAAAGACAGCATCGTGAAATACAACGCCGCGATTAAAGCAGATAAGTACCTGGTAATTGTTCACGGTGATGCAGAAGCGATGGTAAAAGCCAAAGCGATCCTTGCTGATCACGAACTTGAGCATTTGACAGCGTAAATATTGTCACTCTGTTTAGCCATCAATAGTTAAATGAAAAAAGAAAAGGGGCAGGCGTCTTCTCTCAACAGCGCTTGTCTCTTTTCGACTTACGTTTTCATCAAAATCTGCCTGTTCTTTCTCTAATTAAAAGCCGACGTCATGTCGGTTTTTTTGTGTCTTTTATTTAGGGAATGATGCCAGCGCATTGAATAAATAGTTTGGAGCGCACAACACAAAATCACAATATATAAGGTGCATCGTTCTAATTGGGTTCTATTCTATCGGCTTCTGTTTTTGGCTGAGATACCGTAGTACATAATATGTGTATTACCAGCTGGATGAAGTAGAGCGTAGATTTGTTCCTTCATCCTCACCAAAGCTATTTTGGAAGAGATAAGAATCAATGAAAGGGAAGATAATTCGTTGGGTCGATGATAGGGGATTTGGATTCATTAAGTCTCAATCATTGCATGGTGATGTGTTTGCACATGTATCAAAGTTTCAGCCGGGTTACCGTCGTCCCATTGTGGGTGATGAGGTTGAATTTCAGTTGGATTATCGCGCTCATAAATTGAGTGCTTCACATGTGCAATTGATTGGGGTGGAACCGTTAAAATCTCATCCACTGAATACACTTCTTTCCATACTGTTTCTTGGCGCTATTGTCGCGGGTCTCTATTTCTTTGTCATTGAGCCGGAGTTGCATCCTGCATATAGAGACATGGGTTTCAGCTGCCAAGGTAAAACATACTGTAGCCAAATGACTTCATGTGATGAAGCTAAGTTTTATTTAGCAACTTGTCCTAATGTGAAGATAGATGGTGATCGGGATGGAATCCCATGTGAAAGACAATTTTGCGGTTGGTAGTATTACTAAATTTGAACGGATTAAAATAGTGAGCAGGTGAGTAATCATAAAAAACGAGGCCAACAAACGTTGGCCTCGTGGTATCGAATTGTGGAGCTATTCGATAGGCTACCTGTCAGGATACAGACAGCGTAGGGGGGATTACGCAGCAGCGGCTTCTGCCACTGGCTTTTTCTTCATCAGCTTGTCGCCGCCGGTGTAGATACACAGTGCGATAACCACGGTAACAACGCCCGCCAGCTTTTGAAGTGTAATGGTTTCACCCAGCAGGAAGTACGCCACGATCATTGCGAACAGTGGTAGTACGTTCAGTGCCATCGTCGTGATAACCGCATCTTGTGTCTTCAGTGTTGCCAGTTCCCATACGGCGTAAGCGAAACCAGAACATAGCAGGCCAAGCGCCAGGATGCTGCCTAGGTGCTTGCCGTTCTCAACCAGTACGGTTGCCGAGCTGAAGTCTGCACCGGTGAAGATACCCAGGATAAGCAGTGCCACCGTCGCAGAAGCAAACTGGTAGAAGCTGCTTGAGTACAGATCGTAACGCGAGTTCAGATCCGAACCGAATTTACCCAGAATGTAGTTGTAAGTTACAAAGCCCAGTACACCACACAGTGCGAACAGGTGACCCAGGTTCAGACCCTGAATTTTGTTCGATGGGTCGTAAGCGATAACGGCTGCACCGATCAGTGACAACACCACCGCGAACACTTTAGGGGCTGTTGGCTTGATTTTGTCGATAACAAAAACCGCTGCCATGGTCAGGAACGGCGCCATACCATTGATTACGCCGATTTCACCGGAAGAGGTGTACTCGTAAGCCAAAATGGTGAAGTAGAAAAATACCGCCTGTGCAGAGATACCGGCTGCCATCAGCAGGATGGCGTCTTTCTTGCTCTGGATTTTCTTCAGGGTGTGTTTTTTCGAGAACATAAACACGGCCACGAAACACAGGGTGGCAATCGCGTAACGGGCGATAGCCAGTACCACGGGATCCAGTTTACCTGCCAGTACACCGCCCAGAGGGAATGATGCCCCCCATAGGGCCGCACACACAAGCGCAAGGGTCAGACCCAGAGATTTATTTGGAGCTGTTTTACTCATTGTTTTCATCTCAAAGAAAGGCGCTTACTCACGCCTTTGATAGGGAATGGTATTTATTGCGGACAAATACCAATAACGTGTTCTAGACGCTGATCTTTCTGGTATAGCGACGCATAGGCGTAACCCACACCTTCCAGATTGGTTGTGCCACCGTTTGCCACGTTGAACACTTTCTCAACGATCTTGTTGGATACGTTATCGATGGTGTCTGTTGCATCCATGATGCCGCATGCATTGATGTCCATGTCTGCGGTGATCAGAGACGTATTACCTGATACACGGATCACCGGCACGATAGAGTTGTTAAAGCCTGCAGCACCTGCGGTCCAAAGGATCAGCTGACAGCCCAGAGACGCAAAGTGCATCGCCGCGCCACCACATAGCATGGTGGTTTCTGTCAGGTAGAAACCCGGCGTAGTGGGTTTTTCGCGGTGAAGGTGGTTAATGCGCAGACAGTCCTGAATTGGACGGGTACCGGTCTTGTGCATCGCACCTTGTGATTTTTCATCGATTGTTGTCAGGCCGCCTACGCTGTTACCGATAGACATGGTTTCCGTGCCTTCGATCACGTGCCAGCGTTTGAGATCTTCCGCGATCAAACGTTCGATCTTCTCACCCACTTCAGGGGTCACAGAGCGTGCTTTTAGGATCTCTTCACAACCCAGTAGCTCAAGCAGCTCGCCCGCCATGGTGGTTGCGCCAAGGTCGATCAGCTTGTCAGACGCAGCACCTACAGATGGGTTAGAGGCCAAGCCGCTTGACGTATCTGAACCGCCACACTTAATACCGATGCGCAGGGCAGAAACCGGTGCATCCACACGCTCTACGCTATCGGCGTAGGCTTTCAATTCTTTCGCCAGTTCAATACCGTCTTTGATGGTTTCAACGGTCCCTTTGTTTTTGATCACTGTCAGGGCGTGAACCGGGATGCCTTCTTTACGTACTGGTTCAGCGATCATTTGCGGGTCAATAGAACCACAACCCATCGCGATCACCAAGACACCGGCGATATTTGGGTTCGTTGCCGTGTGAATGATGGTATCGATCATCTCTTCGTTACCGCCATACATACAGGTGTAGTGGTTGGTCACGACAACAGAATCATCAATCTCTTTGCTGATGTTACGTGCGATACCTTCACAGCACTCATCGATCGCCACAATCATGACGTTGTTACGAATACCAAACGTGCCGTTTGGACGTGGGTAGCCTTTAAATGTTGCGGTCATTATTGTTCGATCCCCATTTGTTTAATGATTTCTTCGATGATGGATTCTGGAATGTCCAGACGTTCGCTGCGTACGTTCTGCACGTGAACAAGCTGACCAAGTGGGATTTCAACAATCGACTTACCAATTGAGTGACCGCATTTCAAAATATGTTCATCGTTTGCAATGTCACAAAGTGCGATTTTGTTACCGAAAGTGATTTTCTGCAGTGCTTTGATCTCTGCAATCACTTCGTTGTCGGCAGAGATGATTTCAACGAATTCGTTTTTTGCTACGTCACCAAGTAGCGTCGCTACATTGTCCGTAGGAGAAAGTTTTATTGCTTTCATTGTTTACTTCCGTAGTGTTGATTGTCTCATTGTCGGACAATCGGCATTATACAGTCGAACAGTATGCAGAATATGATTGGCGTCACAAGTTTGTGTTATGCCTTCAAACTATTTTCCTGAAATTCACTTTTTTTCTTGGGATGTAAAATTTATAGAGAGGGAATTGTGGTGGCTCTGTTTTGATTTTGCAGGCGAAATGCTGCTTGTTTGAGGGTTTTGTGTAGCACTTTGCAAGCTGTTGCCTATACGGTGAGAAAGGGAGAGGCTGACAAGAAAGTGGCGTTAATAAGCAATGATAAAATTATCAAAGAGGATGGGGTGGATGAGAGCCGCTTCACCGAATTTTATCCGGTGATGACGTATGTTGAGGGCAAATTTCAGGCATGAGTGAGTGCATGCCTTACGGATAATCAATAAAGTACAAGGAACAGACCCACAACATGCGTATTAACCAGCTTCAGTTTTTTGATCGCACTCTGCGCCGTTTTACCCCTCTTGAGCACATTGACGTTACGCCGCTGCCTCTTTCTGAACAGCAGACATCAGATATGTCGAATGTCACCTTAGACGGCGGCTACCTGATCCCGGCCTTGACTGACATTCATACCCACAGTGATTTCTATTTTGATTCAGATACCGCCAACCAGTTTGCCAAAAACATGGGCGTGGCGGCGCAAGTGGGCGGATTGTGTGGTTTTCACGCCGTGTTTGATGAAACACAAGTGACACGGGAAGCCTTTGAAGAGTACGCCGCGTTTTTGGGGACCAAAGGGTCGATTTTCACCAGCTTTGATGCGCTGTTTGCCGCTGCTGAAAATGCTGACCGGGTGCATGCCCAGTTGTTGGGGCTGAACGCCTATCTGTTTTCGTATCCGGTGACGGAGCAGACGGATTTGGATTCGTATGTGGAGACGCTGGCCGGTGTGTTTGAGGCCTATCCGTTTGCCGGGATCAGCGTGGGCTTGGCTTACCACCCGCTGAAAACCCTGCCGGAAGCGGTATTCCAAACCTTGTTGCGTAAGCTGGTGGTGCGTATTCCGACAGTCTACAACTACCATATTCGCAACCAGAACGCGCAGGTGTTTGAGTCCCTCGAAGAAGTGTTTGCCTGTCACCGTGGGGCAAAAGCCCATTGCCATATCAGCCATTTGAAATTTGCCGGTGCGACCCATATCGGTCAGGTGGATGCCCGTTTTGCGCAGTTTCAGGCCTTAATGGCAGAGCAGGATTTCCCCGTTACGTGGGATGTGTATCCGTTCAGTTTTGCTTGTACCACCCTGAGTCAGTTCCTACCGGAGAGTGATTCATGGAGTAAGATGACACAAGATGAAGTGATCACGTACCTTGAGCAGAATCCGCCGTATGACTTTGCCAATGTGGTGATTGCTTGTCGTCTACCTGCTTACAACGGCCTTAAGTTGCATGAAATCGCCGCCCAAAAAGGCTTGTCGGCAGAGCAAGCGTATTATGAGATCGTGTGTGAATTAGAAGGCATTGGCGCGTATTTCCGTCAGTTCTGCACCGATGACGATTTGGCCGAGTTAGTCTTTGCTAACGATGCGATTATTGCCTCTGACAGTTTTGGCGTCGAGAACGTGCATCCACGCTGTACGCACACCTTCACCAAGGCACTCGCATGTGCGCATCAGCTGGGTGAGGCGGCTTTTACGGATATGGTATGCAAACTGGTGGAAGGGCCGCAGCGCGTTTTCCCGAATTTACCGGCCCCGAAGGCGTATCTGTATATCGCGTTTGATGAAACGGTTGAGGTGGCGCTGGGTAGCACTGAAGCGGATATTGATAAGAAGATCGTGCAGTGTACGTTGGTACACTTATCGTAATGTGACAGCCATGATGTGACGGCCGTAATGTGACGGCCGTAATGTGACAGCCGTGATGT
Source organism: Photobacterium aphoticum (assembly GCF_001029435.1). Taxonomy (GTDB): domain Bacteria; phylum Pseudomonadota; class Gammaproteobacteria; order Enterobacterales; family Vibrionaceae; genus Photobacterium; species Photobacterium aphoticum. The sequence goes on from NZ_LDOV01000025.1 coordinate 223,174, forward strand.
GGCAGTCACGTCGTTAGCTTTGGAATGGGAAAGCTGAAATGAAACACCACCGCCGAGAAGGGCGGTGGTGTTGTTTTAGAGGGGGCTACTACGAGTTATGACAATCAGTCGTCCTGATCGTCATTGTCGTCTTCAACCTCAATCGAGCGAGCAAGACGCTTGCCGTCAATCCACATACCTTCTACTTCTACATATTCTTGGTAAATGTTGTCGAAGTTGGCGCCATCTTCAAATTCTGTGCGTGCATCGGTGTACACGGTTTTGCCGTTGATGGTGAAAGTTTTCTCGATGTTATCGTAATCGTCGACGTAACCTTCGATTTCAAATTCCAGCGCGTCCCAGTCATCGTTATCATCACGGCCTTCAAACTCGATTTCTTCAGCGATCAGTTTGTTCTGGTTATTACGCAGTTCCACCTCAACCCACGCGCCGGGTACCAAATCGTTTTTGTTACCATCGTCAAATTCGGTTGCGCCGTTGACTTTAATTTGTGCGCGGTAGTTCAGTTCAAAGGACTTTTTGTTCTTTGCTACCCACGTCACGATCCCTTCGATTTCACCATCGTGAGTGATGTGTGAGTAATCTTCATGGGTGATGGATTCTGCGGTCAGCTCCGGGCTGTGTTCTGAGTCATTGAACGCGCCCATCACTTCTACCCACATGCCGTTACGCAGATTGCGGAACTTATTCACATCGAAGCGTACCAGCAGTGATTGACCAATTTTGAAAGTGCCGTTGTTGATATTCAGCTCATTGATACGGCCTTCCGCTTCAGCCAGTTCGCCGAATGTGTTGGTAAATTCAATCACTGACAGCACTTTGTAACCGGCATTGGCGGTTGGCAGGGCAGATACCATCACCCAGTCACCGTCTTTAATGTTGCTGGTCAGGCGATCAAATTCCAGTTCAACGCCGTTAACCAAGAAGCGGTGTGGTTTTTCTGGGGTACCAGGAGCAAAAATGATTTGGCCAGTAAAAGTAGGGTCTAGCTCCACGTGCATACCACCACGGCGACTGTTGTCGTTACCGAGGCGAACTTTGAGGTTTTCTTTGCCAACAAGGAAGGATACAGGTTCTGACTGACCTTGGTAGTTCACGGCATCGACAGGGTATTCTTTACCGTTAACCACCACACCGTTATTGGTGACACGTTCAATCGTTCCTTCAACCGCAAAAGGAGTGGCAGAAGGTGATGTCGTTTCACCACCGTCACTGCTACCGCCACCACAGCCAACCATTGCTAAAGAGAACAGAGGAAGCATTGCGTATCGTTTCATTATTATGCCTATTCTAAAAGACTGCCCCATTGGCGAAGCAGAAATTAGCATAGGCATTTGGCCGGAAAATCCGGCCAATGTCAGGAAAATGCAAAGCATGATCCTGCTTCAAATAATGCTTTATGGTGATGCCAAAAGGGTAACAAAATGTATCAAACGGCATATTGCTTGGTGAAACTCTCATCACTAAAATGAATGAAAATCCGCCATTTTGCAGTCAATAAACGTGAACGAGAGGGAACGTGAGAGTTCACTTGCCTCTAGGATCTAGCTTCTAGGCTCTGGCTCTCGGTTCCCGTCACTCTCTACTGACACACCTCTTGCGCCTGCAGTTGAATCCGGCAGGAATCCGGTTTGGGCTGTTGCCAATAGGCATTATCAAACTGGGCGTTGCAGCCAGCATCTTCCATTAACGCAATGTCGTCATCACACAGCAGCATGACGGCATGATCACCTTGAATGGCCAACTGCCATTGGTAAGGTTTCAATTTATCCAGCAGGCTGGGATCGGCGGCCAACGCATTATCGATAATTTGCGCGTGGGTGAGGTTGTCGGTGTCACCGAATTTTATCTCACCATCGACCGCTTGGGTGATGTCTTTGAGTGTGGAAGCCACATCGTAGAGGGCTTCATCAGAATAGGGCGCGCTGGAGATACAGCCGGTCAGCAACGCTATCAATCCTAAGAATGGCAGTAATTTCATCTTTAGCTCCATGCCGTTAATTGGCCGTCTTCACACAGGCCGGTATCTAAATCCCAGTTTTTAAACCCAATCAAATCGGCATCGTTATACACGGCCGCTGCGATGATTTCCCATTGCTGATGAATGGTGTCGATCGCCCGTTCAAAGATCGCATCATAGTCTTGCGGGCCGTGCGGGGTATCAAGGTGCTGAATGAACGTCGGGTCAACTTCATCGGATTGCGGGTAAGTCAGCCCCAGAGAGGCCGCCACATGCCGAGCCCAGGCAAAGAGATTGTCTGTTTCCTCGGCGAGATCCACTACGGTCATAAACCCGTTATGCCAGGCATGGATATCCGGCGGGGTGGCTTGGGCGGTATCACGGTAAACCGCAGACAGTGCGGAGGTCCAAATACGGCACAGGGTGGCATCTAATTTATCGTCACTGTCGGGATCGGTACAGGTGCCGATATTGGCTTTCACACGGTCGGCATAGCCCAGCTCGCCCAGTTGCATGTGTTTGACCCAGATGTAGGCGTCCTGATGCATTTCACAGATGCGGTGTGCCATTTGGTTGTCGGCATATGGGCCAACTTTTAACTCCACCACCGGATGAATAGTAATGTCTGCCGCGACATGAGCGACGAAACCACACAACCACGCGAAGGCTTTGTCTTTCTCTGTTTCATCGCAGGCTTTTACTTCATCGACCAATACCGCGATTAACTCACCGACGTGGTTGTAGTGCATTTCATCCGCCCATTGATTTTGCGGGCCATTGAGTGTCGCCAAATAGGGGTAATCCGGGCTGACACAGCCGAGCTCGAGGTATTTCTTGTGTTGTGACAGCACTTTCTTGGCATGGCGCGGTATGTCGAGTTGTCTGAGGGCGGTATTGGCCGCTGCGACATTCACAGCGGTGATATGAGCAAACGCACCGGGCATCGATTTTTCTCCTGTTGATACAGCCTTTGATCGCTAAGACAGCCTTGATAGAAAACCCAGAAGGATATACAGAGCTGGTCGGCTGTTTTGCGAGTGACTGCGCTGAATGGACGATGCGCATTACGGAGAGGGCGGTAATGCGAACAGGATGTCACGAAGGTGAGACAGTAACGTGTAGTGAAACAGTAACATGAGGTCACATTCGGTCAGATCGGGTGCGCGACAATGCGTCACAATACGGCCGTCTTGTTCTGAAGGAGTGCAACATGAAAAGGATACCGGCGTTAGACAGCCTGCGTGGGCTGTTACTGTTACTCATGACCTTTAACCACCTGATTTGGATCAGCGGCGGTAGCACCTGGCTGCAGCGATTCACCTTGCAGCCGTTCGGCCAGTTTGGGGCGGCAGAAGGTTTCGTGTTTATCTCTGGCTTATTGGCGGGGGCCCTCTACAGCCGTTCGACATTATCTGAGACCGAAACACGCCAGAAAGCCCATCGCCGCGCCTTGACCATCTATGGCTATCATCTGGTGTGTTTAGGGGTGATCGTGGTGTGGTTGGCATTGGCGTATGTATTCTCCCCCATGGCATACGGTGTACTGAGTGCCAATACCAGCGGGTTAGTCAGCGATCCGTTGCCTGCACTGTTGTTGAGCGTGTTATTGATCAACAAGCCGTTTTATCTCGATATTTTGCCGCTGTACGTGATGTTTATGCTGTTACTGCCGATGTTGGTTGCCGCGTACCGACGGGGCTGGATGGGCTATGTGGTGGCAGCCAGTGTGGGGCTCTGGTTGATGAGTGGCTGGATAAGTGATGCGATGTTGACGCCACTGTATGGTTGGGTTGCGCCGAATGTGCCTGTCCAAACCGGCTTTTTTGATCCAACCGCGTGGCAGTTGTTGTTTGTGCTCAGCAGCGCGTTGGGGTTTGCCTGTCAGAACCGTACTTTCCGTTGGCAACATCCTGCGCTGACGGTGCTTTGCGTCTTTATCGCCGGCTTTATCATGGCGGCGCAAAACGGATTATTCTGGGATTGGGGCCTGAAACCGATGACGATATACCAGTTGGGCGATAAGCCGGAACTGGCGTGGATCCGTTTGTTGAGTTTAGGTGTGTGGGTGTACCTGATCGCCTGTGTGATCCACCGTTTTCCGCAGGCGCTGGTATGGCGACCATTGAGCTACATCGGCCGTCATTCTTTGCAGGTGTTTAGCTTTCAGTCGGTGCTGATTTACTTGGCGGCACCGTGGCTGTTTATGGTACGCACTGAATCCGCCTATCTGTGGCTGGTGGTGTTGTGCTGTGCCAGTTTGTGGTTACCGGCTTGGTATCGTACACACCGGTCACAGAGCGTTTCTGCGGCGGAAGCATCAACAGCATCAGTACCAACCAGATCAGCATCAACCGCATCAGTAACCAGAATAGGGATGCGATTAGCTGGCGTTTGTGCCGTGTTAGTGGCGGTCAGTGTGTTACCTACCGTGGTGAAAACCGATACGGATGCGCTGATTGTGCAAGACAGCCAAGCGCATTACCCGTTAACGGTGAAAGTGAACGGCGTGCGGGATGAAGATGCCCCCGTGGTGGTCGCGGTGTATGCCGAGACGGACAGTTTAAACGGTGAGGCCAGCGTGTTCACCCAAGCGTATAGCCGGGCCGAAGTGAGTGAGGGGGTGGTGATCGGCGATTTACCGGTGGGGTACTACGCGGTATATGTGTATCACGACAGCGATAATAACCAGACCTTAAGCGTTGATAGCCGACAGATGCCTGTGGAAGGGTTGGGATTCTCGAATAATCCGACCCTGATGGGGCCGCCAACCATGGAGCAAGTCAAATTTGCCCATACACAGGCACAGCAACACAGCGTCATGATGGCGTATTACTGATAGATCAAGCACCGCGCTTATCTTCCGCGCCGTGATTTCACGGGGGTGAGCAACTCAAACGCAATCTGATTGTCTTCGATGGTCAGATTGCGGATCACTTCCGGCCTCGGGGAATAGTAGTACTGCGGATCTTGCTGCAATGCCCAATAAAAATCCTCTATGGCGTTCTCCAGCGCAAAAATATTGTTACCTTGCCACGTTGTGCGCAAATACGTCCCGCCGACAGTCAGCCCATTTTGTGTCGATATCTCTTCTTGTGCATGGGCGCTGAATGCGACCTGATACTGTTGATTAGGATCGTCACCGGGATCGCCAAACGCAATCCAGCGTGAGGTCAGTTCTTGCTGCTGTAGTGTATGCAGGTTGGCTGCAAAATCCTGCCACAAGGTGGCCAGACGGCGTGTACCCGCCCATTTACTCAGTGGCAAGCTCTGCCAAGTGGCAGGGAGTGTGGTAAGCGGCAGTTCAAGCCGTTCACGCAGGGCAGGCGCATCGCGTGTGTGTGGCGTGTCATCGATACCAAAACAGGCATGAAACTGCAGATTATCGTCACTGTAAAACCAGAGCGTGGGCGAGGCGGTGAGTTGAATATTGGGCATCGTCCCGAGCCTGACCGGTAAGTGGTAGAGCAGTGCGGGAATAAAGTCCGCGCAGGGCATGGTGAGGCGTAACTCGGTGCGTTCCGGCTGGTGGATCTCAAACATGGCGGGTGGGATAGGGGTATCCGGCTCGACCGAAAAAGCCAGTGCGAGGGGAAAGGTGGATGTCGCGTATTGGTGGTGTTCACGCAATTCTATAATCACAGACGGCAAGGCCCTGAAAGGCGCGGCGAGTGGCTGTTGGAAAAACGCGGCAATGCCTTGCTGAACATCCTCACCTAAATGCGCACTACGGTGCAAGTTATCTTGCCGAAGGGCATAGCAGGCCCAGCGACGTGCCGGTACCGACTCAATGCTGAACGGCGTATCGCGCAGAATCGCCAACTGATGCAATAAGGTGGCATCCAGGCGGGGAAAGCGTAATCGTGCCGCCCAGATGGGATGCTGACGCACGTTTTTAGGGGCGACCGACGCAAAGCGTTTAAAGGCCCGGGCAAAGGCTTCTTGCGATTCAAATCCTGCCTCCACGGCAATATCTAATATCCGCTGATCACTTTCTCCCAACTGCTTCGCTGCCAGACTGAGTTGCCGACAACGTTGATACTGTCCGATGGACAGACCCGTGGCATGTTTGAATTGGCGATGCAGATAGTGGCGGTTGTACCCACTGCGCTGCGCAATGGCATCGACGCTCAGATTATCCGATAAATGCGTTTCGATGAGATCGATTATCGTAAGCAGGTTATCCATGGGTACGCGCATTCCTTGCTGGGTAAGTGGTGGATCAAAACGTACTGATAAATATGCAAAATACCCATGAGGAGATAAAGCATTCTGACCACGAATGAGGGAATTTTGCGGCAGTGCGCAAGGAAGTCGGCAGGGCATATGGCGTTAGCGTGTTGCCATAGAAAATAGGCAGGTATTGCACTAATTCTGAGTTTATCCATATTTTCAGCATTTCATGCTGCTAGAGTTGTTGTTTATTGTGCTGTTTTAGCGTCATTTCAGGATTTACAGATAGGTGTAAAATTTACGTTATTGTTGGTTTTTTAGTGATATGCCATTTTTTATTATTTGACTGGTATTAATGTCCGTTTACCTCTGATTTAGAGCGATTTTTGGTGGTGAATAGGCACTCTTTTAGTGTGCGTCATTATCGATTGATAAATAAGTGATTAATTAAGCTATTGATTTTAATTGGTTATATTTGCAATTTTCTGTGTTGGTAGAGGGTTGGTTTCTTTTTGTGTGCCTCATTGTACATATTAGTGGAATAGCTTTCTCACGCTGTGAAAATGACAATTAACTTGGTAAATATGGTGCGTATTGGGTCACAAAACTGTCATTTTTGATGGGTGGTAATATTGTGCTTGTAGTCTGTGGCACGTAAAACGTGATTTCGTGGCGTTTTTCACCATAAAGTAATGCAAATCCAGTAGTAAAATTACAAACATGGTTGATATTTGGTGGGTAATTCTGATTAAAAGCTGTTCTAATACGCATATTGACTGGGTTGATTCATGTATCCAGTTCATCCAACTGCTTTAATCTATCCCTTTGGTTGTATTTACTGTGATTTGAGGTGTTCACTATGTCTGTTAAGGGCGCATTTAACGTAAGAAGTGCTGCAGCGGATGTTTTTGCTATGGTGGTTTTTAGTTTTATTACAGGCATGATGATCGAAGTCTTCATCTCCGGGATGACGTTTGATCAATCATTGGCGTCACGTATGCTTTCAATCCCAGTGAATATTGCGATTGCCTGGCCTTATGGTTTGTACCGCGACATGATCTTGCGCCAAGGGGCGAAGCTGTCGGGTAACAAGTGGATGCGCGGCCTGTCAGACATGTTGGCTTATGTGTCTTTCCAGTCACCGGCTTATGCGGGCATCTTGTTTGTGGTGGGTGCCGACATCGATCAGATCATTACTGCGGTAAGCAGTAACGCCGTGGTCACTGGCGCATTGGGCGTGGTATACGGCCAGTTCCTAGACCGTGTTCGCCGTGCATTCCGCGTACCGGGTTACTACCAGCAGCCTGCGTAATTGACGTCCGTCAGTGTAAAAACCAGACCGAATTAAAAAAGCCCCTGAGTGAGAACTCAGGGGCTTTTGCGTTTATGGCCTTTCGATGTATTAACGTGCTTTGCGTCGCTTCATTTGCACTTCTAACTGTGGTGCGGCGATATCAATACCGTGGTGGTTGAACTTCTGTTTAATGCGATTGTGCAGATCGTGCGTCAGGCTCAGGCGGTGCGCGGTTTCTGCAGCGTAGGCACGTACCTCAAAGTTCTGGCTGTCTGCGGTGAGCGTCAGGAAGAACACTTCCGGTGCCGGATTATCTAACACCAAATCACACTCATCCGCCGCTTCAAACAACAGCTTGGTGACCAGATCCACATTGGCCGCATAATGGACACTGATCGACAAAGTCACACGGGTGATCGGATCGGACAGCGACCAGTTGACGAACTGCTCGGTCACAAAGGCTTTGTTCGGCACAATCACTTCTTTACGGTCAAAATCGACGATGGTGGTGGCACGGGTTTGGATTTTGGCGATGATCCCGGTCAGGTTGCGGATGGTTACGGTATCCCCGATACGGATCGGTTTTTCAAACAAGATGATCAAGCCGGAAATGAAGTTGGCGAAGATCTCCTGCAAGCCAAAACCCAAGCCGACACCGAGTGCGGCAACCAGCCACTGCATTTTTGACCAGTCAAAACCAATGAGGCCAGAGCCAATCACAATTCCCATGAAAATCGTCAGGTAGCGGGTCAGGGACGTAATGGCATAGCCGGTGCCGGGGGAGAGCTCGATATGTTGTAACACCAGCAGCTCCATCGCACCGGGTAAATCGCGCGCCAAAATGGCGGTCATCCAGAACGCGATGACCGACAACAGAATGTTTTTCAGTGAGAACGCGCTGAGCTCTTCAATGCCCTCAATGCTGCTTGGCACATTCCATAACGTAATGTCACCGATGTACGAAATGGCCTGATACAAGTCGGCCCACACCACAGACAAGAAGGCGAGGTAGACAATCAGCAGCAAAGAGCGCAGCAAACGCAGCGACTGGGCACTGATTTTATCCAGATCCACTTCCGGCTCTTCAATCTCAATGTGAGTCTCATTACTGCCGACGGTTTCTTCTTTGTCTTCCTCCATCTCCGCAATACGTTGGGCGATGATTTCCTGTCGTTTGGCTTTGGCGCGCTCAAAGGCCAGTCGACGTTTTTGGATCAGCATCAGGCGTTTGACCAGGTAGTACACCAAAATGGTGACCACACCAATCACCGCCGAGAACTCCAGTTTCTCCATTACCGCCTGTGAAGAAGACAGGTAGCCACTGAGGGTGGTGTAGTTCAGGCCTTGTGGGATCAGAATGAGCGTCCACCAGAAAAGGTGATGCCCCAGATGGGCTTTGCCTTCCGGTAAGTCCCCATAGGTCATCGGCAGCTTTTCTTTGTACATGCGCCAGAGGAAATAACTGACGGCGATGTTGCTGATCAAAAACGCGAGACGGCCTAACGTGGCATTCACATCAATGTCGCTGTACAGATGGGTAAACTGCTGGATCACCATCATGGGCAGATACACCCACATCAGGCGTTTATAGTGACCAAAGGCGCGGGCAACCAGATCCGGATGCCAGCCAAAATGGCTAATCAATAGTCCTTCAGGGCGCACCAGTTCACGCACAAAGCAGAACATCACCAAGGCCATGGGGACGGTGAGCGCTTGGCCAAAGTGATGCACAAACGGGTATTGCCATGCAGAAGAAAAAATCAGCCCGGCTAAGCCGACCATAAGCGGGATCGGCCAGGCCAAACAGAACGCAAAAAAGACATTGCTGTAGCTGTAGCGGAACTTGTCTTGGGTGACTTTGCCGATTTTTTTGCTGGTATCACGCAAGAAGCGTTTCCAGTAGCGGCGCACCAAGCTTAATCCGCCGATCAGCAAGGCAATACCGCCCAAGGCCACAAACAGCGGCGTTTTATCAATAGAGGATGGGAAGGCAATAAAGCCGACCCACTGGAACGGGGAGAAGAACCATTTGAGTTTTTCCCACGTCGCTTGCGCCAAGTTCAGGCTGAGCGGGTTGGTATCCGGCGCCCAGAAAAGTTGCTTATTGGCCTGAATGCGCAGATCGTTCAGGTTGCTGTTCAGGCGCTCGTAGGACACTTTCAATGTCGCTTGTTGGTAGATCAGTGTGTCGGTCTGATCAATCAGTTGGGTCAGCAGCTTGAGGTTATCCGCCATTAAGGTTTTGGCTTGCTGCTGCTCTTTGTCATTGAGTGTGGGGTCGAGCGGCAGTGTGGTGCGATCACGCAGGGTATCGTGCAGTTGCTGGTACTCGTATTTTTTGATCTGGTTTTGCGCAATGTCTTTATCAAGGGTGGTGATCGGCGGATTGGCCGGTAACCGGTTGATGCGTGTGCGCAGGTTCTCACTGAAGGCCGGGCTCAGTTTGAGCCATTCTGCCATGGTGTCGAGATCGGCCGCCGTTTTCTCTACTACCTGAATGTGTTCGCGGGTGTTGGTCTGCTGCTGTTTAACCTGCTCAACATGGCGGTCAATGGCCTTTAAGGCAGAGTGATAGCGCTTATTGTTGAGTAACAGCTGATGCAGGGCTTGCGGTTGCTCGCTGATGTCCTGTGTCGGTGATGTGGGCGCTTGTGATTTGTCATCGTCGCCACGCAGCAGTTCTCGTGACAGCTCACGCTGCAGATTATTGCGGTACGCCTGTCGTGCATCAATCTCCAGATTGCTGAGCTGGATATGTTGTTTCACCAGTGTACGGCGGTTACCGGCACTCAGTTGCTGCGCCTCTAACATCGCCAATTGGCTGAGCAGATACTGATGGGTGATTTGGTGGATCAGCAGGTTATCTTTACCGTCGGGCTTGTTCTCACTCTGTTTTAGCGCGGTTTCTTCTTTTTTGATTTGTTCACGCAGTTGGGAAGAGAGATAAGAAAACTCATCGATGCCACGCTCGATATCCAGCAATTCGTTTTTGCTGTTGCTACGGGCTTGTTCAAGCTGTTTGAGGATGCGGTCTTCATCAGCAATCGCCAGCGTCAGTTCGTCGTGATCCATCTGGCTGAAATCAGGAAACTCGGTGACGGCAAAATTGGCAATGCGCAGTTTCAGCTCGGCGGTACGTTCGGGAAAGGTTTCGACCAGTTGGCGATAATTTTGGGTGAGTTGTTCAAACTCGTCGGTTTTATCCAACTCTTCCTGTGCGTTGAGCAGGAGATCGAGCTGCTTGAGGGTTTCAGGGGTATTGGTTTGCGCCTGCAGGGCTTCGATGCGATCGGTCAGTTGCGCCGCACGTGCTGTATTGTCTGACGCTTTGGCCCATGCCGGCGGGCCGAGCACTGCAATGAATGTCAGGAAGACTGTCAGTAATAGCCGAATAATCATAAAACTCCATGATGTTGGCATCAAATCAATCGGGCAGGGTATACCTTTCCCTCCCTTGAGGGTACCGCACGCCTATAGGTTGGTGTAGATTGCCACAAATTGTTTTATTACTCATCACTTGAATGGCTTTTCAAGAAAAGCGCTTGACCCATTTACGTGAAGTGATTACATTAGCCGCCGTTGAGACGCACAGCGTCCAGCAACAATGTGGTGAGGTGTCCGAGTGGCTGAAGGAGCACGCCTGGAAAGTGTGTATACGGCAACGTATCGGGGGTTCGAATCCCCCCCTCACCGCCATCTCTTTTTATAAAGAGATACAATTCGGAGAGATGGCTGAGTGGTTGAAAGCACCGGTCTTGAAAACCGGCATACGTTAATAGCGTATCTAGGGTTCAAATCCCTATCTCTCCGCCACATTCTAAGCCCTCGTCGAAAGACGGGGGCTTTTTCGTTTCAGAAACTTATTCGATTGCTGGCCGGGATTTTGTAAATCCCTCCCTGAATGCAGGCCAGTCGCGTGCGACCCCAGCTGAATGCAGCTCAGCTCTCCGCACATTCAAAGAAACCGCTACTCTGTTAGCGGTTTTTTTACGTCTGAATTTTGTGATCAAGAGATAGGGTGCAGAATCTAAACTGCTTGTTTATTAAACATATCGATAACTACTATAGAGTCCCAAACTTTCTTATCGTCAAATTTATTAATTGATAGATTATGTGATTTAAATCAATAAATTTAAAAAATTATATTCATCATGTTGACTATTGGGTGCGTGGTTAAGTCTATGGCATTAGAATGTCGAATCTATCCATATCGAGAATTTAGCCTCTGGAGTTAGGAAGTATTGTGCGGAATAAAAAACAACTTAAGAAAAAATCACTGATAAAGAATATTCTCAGAACTGACAGGTCTGAATACTATAAGCTAAGGCGTATATTTTCGTCTTTATCTCTTTCAGAAATAAGGTCTTGTACAAGAGAGTTACATCAGGATCAAGTGTTCTCAAAATATGTTACGCTACGAAAAAGTAACGATACATCTCGCATTTACGATTATTCTATACCAGAGACAACCTTAGATAAATCCTTGTACTGGTCAATGGGGGTATTCATTAACAATATTGAAAAGCTCAGAATTTTCAATAAACTGGAACAGGATATATCAGATTGTATTTTGAATGACAATCTAAATAAAGCAGTTGAAATATTGGATGAAATAGATAATTGCTGTGGTATATCTATTTGGTCGATATCACTTCGTTCAAGTATTCTCATTGAGAGCGGAAAACGAAGTAAATTAACTACTTTTTTAGAGACAGTTTTATCTGGTACAGAACATTTCGGTATGTTTCATGTTATTGTAAAACATGCTGTTAATAAAAACGATTCTAATGATTCAATTCAAGAAAATCGTACTAGAATAGATAGACAGTTAAGAACATCATTTTTTCCATATAGCATAGATTTATATTATTTCCTAAAGTACAAAACACTATCCTTTAAACCAACAGATGATTATAATTTCGAACATATTCTTAATATAGAAAAGAACTCTACACTTATCGACTTGTATATATGTTGTAGTGACTTTCTTACCTATAGTTTATCACATGATATTTACAGAGACGTTTCAAGTGAGTTGACCAGCGTTTTAGGCCGTCATCTTCCTAATAGTATATTTGACCGATGTAGTGACTTATTCAAGAATAGAGAGCAATGGAGCGTTGATTCTTATGATGTGGACTTGCTTGATAATTATACTAAAGGAAATTATGAGTATTGCTACAAAAAAGTAATCAACTCTACCACGGGATTAGGATTCAGCCACATAGAAATAGCCGCAAAATCAGCTTGTAGATTGTCTAACACCTCTAAAACAAACAATAAAGATAAGATCATCTCATTATTGAGAGATTTTCTATTGAAAAAATCCAACTATCATAGTTCGAAAAATGAACTGTATAGAATACAGAATAAATTTCGAGACTTATACATCTGTAAAAAGTTATTTATATTTATTGAACTATCCGAGGTTAGGTTAAATCAATCACTCAGGCAAGGATTGAAAAGGACATTGTATCTAATTTCAAAAATAAACTCCCCGTTTAGGTCGGAGTATATTTTACCAGCTTCTCGAGTGAAGTTCTTAGAAACAATGAGCTTGGCAAATTATAATGATACATCATTAATTTGGAATCTCTATAAAGGAAATGTGGATTATTCGGATCCAGTTTTAGATAGTGTTTGTTTCGAAAGGAAGTTATCATATTATTGTAAATTTTTAATGGATATTGGTGAAACTTTAAAGGGGCAAGAAAAGTTATCTGAACTAGTATTATCAGAAGACAAGCTCATAAGCTATGAAGCAAGCAATGAGCTATTAGTATATTTAAATGAAAATGAGATGGATCTGGATTCTGTTGAGTTATATAACAGCCTAGTATTAGAAAATAGAAATTATGTATACATATTAGATAATGACAAAGCTGTAAAATCAGCAGAGAGAATATTGAAAGATGATCTAAATATAAAAGCTATTATTACTCTTTCCTTGATTTCAAGGTATATAGATTCATCAATGTCATCAAAGCTAAGAGCTATATTTAATTCATTAATGAGAAAGCATGATTGTCTTGATCCTCTCAATATCAATGATTCAAATGAATGGGATAATAATGAGTTTATCTACTTTTTGAAATACATATGTACACCAAAGATAATGAAGTTCTTCCGTCACTTTAGAAACCCAACGGATATAGATAAAAGTAGAATTAATATATGCAACCATCTAATAAAAGTTGAAAAAAATAAAGATGCGATTGAAAATGAATTGAAAGATATTACTAAGAAGTTGGTGCTAAGAGAAGCTACTTTACAGGTAGCCCAAAGCAAGGTTGACTCTGACATATCATCTTTGAGATCAGGGGAAAATGTAGCGCATATTTCTAGCTATGAGAAATATATAGAAGTCGTCAGAGAGGATTATGATGAGTTCACCAAGTCTATATCTCTGATAGAAGTTGTTAATATTTTAAGCGATAATAATCTTGGCGTGGCCTACTTGAACTCAAATAATAACTTTGAGGAAGCAAATGCTACGTTTGTGAAATTAGTTAGAACAATCATAGAAGAATTTTCTTTTGGTGAGAAAGGGCTAAATGCGAATGTTAGCACCAGGATCAGACACGGTCACCTTCCTAATACTATACGTAGAAGTTTATTGAACGAGAACCTTATCACATCTATATCTGAACAAACAAAAATTGTTAAGAATAATGACTATTGGATTGAAATGCTATCTGATGGAAGTAATAGTGAATCAATAAGTAAGATATTGAATAACTTTACAGTATTGGTTAATACGCTTATTCATACGATAAATGAAGAAGTACTTCAAGTAAGTACATTGGACGAAAACTTATCTAAACTATCAAAGGTTGAAAAGCCATTATTTTCATATAAGCCTTCTGATCTTGATATCTTATTACTTCAAAAGAAGATTAATGTCAGTACTACTTATAATGATTTCATTAATATTGTTGAAAATTGGTTATGGGAAATAACACAAGATAACCTTGAATCTATAAGAGAATACATAAGTGTTAATGTAACTGATCAAATTATTAGTGATCTAATTTCAGATGTTTCAAAGTTAGTTGGTAATAAGAATTGTCTTTATGATTTTACTAATGCTGCAAATAGAGCAAAAACATCATTTAGAAAAGATGTTAGCACGATAATATCATGGTTTAGAAAAAAGGAAATTAATGCAAAGAGTACATTTGATTTAGAGATAGCCGTTAAAATTGCATCACAAGCATTGTTAATAGATATTGATTTAGAACGTGGTAGTGATATCAAGATAAAGGGTAATAAATTGAGTTGCTTTGTCGATATTCTATATATTCTGTATGAGAATAGTATATCTAAGTCAGGGCTGGACAAAAAAAATCTGAATATTTACCACTATGCTAACCTTGAAAATGGAATGTTGCGAATAGTATTTAAGAATAACTGTTTGCCGTTTGATTCGGTTTCTGAAAAAAACTTAGAAATACAGGAGTATATCGATAGCTATGGTATGGAAGAAAAAATGATGCAAAGGTTACATAGTGAGGGTGGAACTGGATTTGCGAAAATTTGGAAAGTGATCACTAAAGATCTTGGTTGCAAGCATGATATTCAATTTGGATTTGTGGACGATGACTGCTTTAACGTCGATATAAAGATTTACGTTGGGGAGATGCTGTGAATGAAAGTCCTATTAGTTGAAGATAGTAATGATAAAAGGAATTTGATAAAGGATGTTCTAATTCATAATCCTATAGATATTGATATTAATATAGAAGAATCAGTTCGTGGAGCTATTGATAGAATAGACTCTGATGAAACATTTGACTTGATATTGCTAGATATGAGCCTTCCTTTATTCGATATTACTGATGAAATACCAGATGGAGGAGAGGCAGAAAGTTTTGGTGGTCATGAAATAATTGAGCAAATGTCATTCTTTAGAATATACACGCCAGTTATTGTGATTACACATTACAGGACTTTTCAAGGCGGAACTACATATGAGGCATTGGAGATGGAGTTAAAATCTTCATATCCAGAGATTGTAAAAGGAATGATTTACTACGATCATCCTTCAAGTACTTGGAAACATGAATTAATCGAATATTTGAAGAATTTTAGGAATTGAAATGAATGTACTTATTGTCGATGATCAATATGATCATAAAGTTCAATCTATAGCAAAGAAATTAAAAACATTGGGTATAGAAAAAGTAAAGCATGTACTCAACGCTCGTGATGCTTACGATGAATTGGCTTCTAATAAATTTGATTTAATGATCTTAGATCTTCAAATCCCTGAATGTTTTGGCGAAGATGTAGATATTAATGGAGGTGTTCAATTACTGAATTTGATATCTAGTGATGATCACGTCGAGATGCCTTCTAGTATTGTCGGAATTACAAGTCACCAGGAGTCGTATGAAGTCAATATCTATAAATTTGTAGAGCAAGGATGGACGTTACATTTATTTGATGGTGAAATAGACTTTATAAATAACATTATCGATAATTGCTTTAAACGTTCTAAAGTTGAACAAAAGTTTGATGTGGCCTTTATCACGGCTCTTCGCCATACAGAGTTTGATGCACTCCTCAATAATGGAATGTCCTGGACTGAGTTACCACGAGACGACTGCAATAAGTACTATATAGCTAAGTTTAACGATAGAGATGGTGTTGAAAGAACTGCAGTGGCGACCTATTGTCCTACGATGGGTATGCCAGTGTCGGCGGCTATCAGTATGAAGGTAATTCATAAGTTCAACCCTAAATTACTTATAATGACAGGTATTGCTGCTGGTGTTGAGGGGAAAGTTAATTTAGGGGATGTATTAATACCAAACCTAATATGGGACTGGGGAAGTGGAAAAATTACAGACTCAGAAAATGGTACAGCTCTACTCTTTGACCCTGAAACGATAACAATAAATGAGCAGTTGGCTACAGAAATGAAGGATATAGCCTCAAAGGGGTTGTATGTTGAGCGAATAAGGAGAGATTTTCAAGGCAACCCTCCTGCACATTCTTTGGCCATCCATGTTGGCCCAATTGCTTCCGGTGCATCCGTTTTGGCTGACTCCAAGACTATTGATCTTATCAAGGAGCAAAAGCGAAGCGTGATTGGTGTCGAGATGGAGGCTTACGGAGTATTAGTTGCTTCCAAATTATGTGGGTCAGAACCCACAAAGACCTTAATCATTAAGTCGGTATGCGATTTTGCTAATGCACGTAAAAACGATGATTGGCAAAAGTACTCTGCATATACTAGTACACTTGTAGCTACCAGAATTATTGAAAATCATATAAATTTTCGGAAATAAATATTATTGTTTCGTTGAGCGTTAAAAGGTGGCTGTTGTCTCTTTTTAACGCTATTTATATCATATGTCACAATAACTATTTGTATTTTCTGCTATGAATATTTAGAAATTTGTCCCGCCAAATTACTATTTCAGTGTGGTTTATTAAACATCCATGTGAGATTATATACTTCAGTTTCTATTCATTAGTTATCATCATTGTATATAGTCTACATATTCGATTAATCATAAAAGTTTCCGTCTTAAGATATTGATTTCACATGTGGTGTTTTTGAAATAGCGACATTACCTTAATCAAACCATCCTTACCCCATTTTAATTCTGAGCTCCCTTTTCACCTTTTTTTGATTTTTCCTGCGCTAGCATGGGGATTCGTTAATGACCTTGATGATCCCCATGAACACACAAAAGCTTGCTACCTCTATCACGATTGGTTTATTCGCCGTGTCTGCCTTTACTGGACTATTGCTCTTTTTCGAGTTGTCGACAGGGGGTGTCAGAGCAACCCATGAATGGATGAGCATGGGATTGATGGTGGCAGTGGGTTGTCATGCTTATACCCACAAGAAAGTCTTTGTGAAGTATTTCAGCCAGAAACTGAGAATGCCGATGCTGGTGGGCTTGGTTGCTGGTGTCGGGTTGTTCGCCTTGTCTTTCAATGACAACTACGCCGCAGGTGAAATGTTTGATGCGGCCGTTGATGCCAAACTGGTGTCGGTGGCTGGCGTGTTTGGTGTGACAGAGCAAGACGCACAAACGGCTTTAGAAGCGGCAGGGTTGACGGTGAATAGTGATCAGACACTATCCGACATTGCTGAACACAATAATGCAGATGTGTACGATGTGATTGATGTGCTGGTTGCGATGAAGCACGCCTCCCGCTAATACTGTAAGACTTATCTATTCATCTCTGTATTTGCATATGTATTTGCATAGTTTTGGCTTGGGCAACGTGTACGGTAGTCTTTGCGTGACACGTTGCCCGCTGTCTGTAGGCAGGCAAGCTAGCCAAATGCCCCTTCTTTTTGTTTCAGAAATTCAATTAGCGTGCGCACCCGCAGGGGCATGAGGGCTTTTTCCTGATACACCGCGTAAATAGGAATGCGCAGATCATGCACATCCGGTAGCAGACGCACTAATTCCCCCCGTGCCAGTTCTTCTTTCATGACAAAGCTTGGCATAATTGCAAAGCCGATATCATTCAACACGAAGGCTTTTACCGTGGCCGTGGTGCGGGCCAGTACCTTGGGTGTGTGAGCCAAACGGCTGACGCTGCCTTGGGCATTGGTCAGGGTCAGTTGTTTGTCGCCATGCACAATACGGTGGCTGATCCAATCGAGATTGAGCAGGTCGTTAACGGTTTTCACGGGCGGCTTGTCGGCTAAATAAGCCGGCGTAGCGCACAGCATGTCACAGAAATCCCCCAGTTTAACCGCATACAAACTGGAGTCCTCTAAGGCTGAGGATGCCCGCAATGCGATGTCGCAGCGCGACTCAATCAGGTTGCTGTAACGGTCACTTTCAATGATATCCAGTGTAATTGCCGGGTAGCGCAGCAGGAACTCACTCAAAATCTCAACCATCGCCGCGTTAGGCGTGGAAAGACGAATTGTCCCACTGGGGATTTGATTTTCATCCTGGGTTTCTGCATTGGCTTCTTGCGCGATCTCACCAATCATCTGGCACTTTTCATAATACCGCGCACCGGCATCGGTTAACGAAAGCGAGCGTGTGGTGCGGTGCAACAGGCGGGTATTGAGGGATTGTTCCAGTTTGGACACGATTTGCGAGACCCGTGCCTTGCCGATATTGAGATCTTCAGCCGCTTGGGTGAAAGACTGGCGCTCTGCCACTTTGGCAAAAACCATCATGTCATCGAGTGAAATCATCGTGTTACTGTCTTTGTTTATTTGAGCTTAACAATCAGTTTAACGCTAAGGTAATTATCTATCAAAGGCTAAACGATATAGTGACTCCATCAACCGCGCAGACCGCAAGATGAATCGCCAGGCTGAATCGTCAGAGCGCGCGCGAAAACGAATTAAATCGCAATATTGAACGATGGAGAAACGACCATGTCAGATCGCAAACTATTAGTTACCGGTGCTTCAGGTAAATTGGGCTCACAAGTGGTGAAACACTTGCTGGAGACATTACAGGTCGCACCCAGCGCATTGATTGTGACCACACGCCGTGCCGACAGTCTGAAAGCATTGGCCGAGCAAGGGGTGGAAGTGAGAGAGGCTGACTTTGCTGATCCGGTATCGTTGGATAAAGCCTTTGCAGGTGTGCGTAATATGCTGTTGATAAGCATGGATGCCACTGGCCCACGTACCGAGGCGCACTTAAATGCTGTTGCCGCTGCGGAAAAAGCCGGAGTGGAGCATATCGTTTATACCTCGATGTCAGCGGCAGATCGTTCACCTGTTGTGTTTGCGCATGAACACGATGCAACGGAAAAAGCGATTAAACAAAGTGCCATTGCGAACGCGACGATTTTGCGTAATGGCTGGTATTTTGAAAACGTGATTGAGTACTTCGCCAGCATTCTACAGTCCGGCCATTGGCTAACCTCAGCCGCAGAGGGCCGCGTTGCTCAGCTGTCCCGTCAGGATTTGGCATTGGCTGCCGCATCAGCTTTGGTTAAACCGGCGCAAGGGAAAGTGACCTTGTCGATGAGTGGTGCGGAATCCATGACACACGCCCAGATGGCTCAGCAAATGGATGCTGTGTTAGGAACCCACATTAATATGGTGCATTTGTCTGATGACGAATACCGTGCACAATTAGCGGGTTTTGCCTTGCCGGCGCCGATTGTGGAGTTGTGTGTCACCATGGATCAACACAACCGTGAGCAGTGTGCTGATGGAACCAGTGAAGCGTTTGAAGCATTAACCGGTCAACAGCCACAGCGTTTTGCGGATTGGCTGGAGGCACATAAAACTGAGTTGCAAGAATTGGCGAATAGCTAATCACTCTCTGTTAATCATGAATACTCAGAGACATTATCTCGCGCTATAGCGGATAAAACCCCAGAGTAATGCAAAGCGTAACGCGCACAGAAAAAAGAGGACGGGTATTCGTCCTCTTTTTTTATTTATATCTTGAGCATATTTTGATGCAGGGGAATGATGCCTATCACTCTTTGATGAATATGATATCGCGAAGAAGGTTGAGGGAATATTAAACACGTATTAACTCAGTTGAATAGTGTTCAGTTATCTCAATGCCATGTTTTTATGGCAACGGTAAATGTGAATTTCTTTTTTATTGATTATGCCCTTAAAAGGCATGGCAGTATTTTTGTGATGACGGTTATATTTTTTAGAGGGTGGGGTAAAAAAGAGAAGAGTGAGAGTTAGAAGGCACGTCACATTTTTACACGATAACAGAATGCGTTTTTCCTCCTCATCAAAACCCTACCGCAGAGATATCCAGATGATAAGCCACCTAAATTGTGTGCTTCACCTCTCATTTTCTTCATTTTAAAACCCGATCTGATTTATTTAAGTGTTTGTTTTTATTGTGTTTGATTGGGTGTGTGGCGCGCGATTAACGTTTTAGATAGCGTAATTGTCACGGAAGTCACACTTTGCTTCCATGGGTACAAAAGTCCAGTAAATGGGTGAATTGTCAACTTACCAAAAATGCGGTTAATCCCTATGATTCACTCATCAACTGAATGACGCTTAATTTAAGCACTTGCCTTGAGCAATGAGTTTTTAGGGAAAGACCATGATCACGACACTTATTAATACCGACCTGATTAAATTGAACTTAGCGGCAACAACGAAAGATGAAGTTTTTTCTGAGTTGGCTGAAATGTTATTGAAAAATAACCGCATTGATAATAAAGAAAACTTTTTAGCCGGTATTTATGCACGTGAAGAGCAGTGCGTAACATCTGATATGGGTATTGCTTACCCTCATACAAAAAATGCCGCTGTGATTGAACCGGCTATTGCGGTAGGTGTTTCTAAGAATGCGATTGAATACGGTGCTGATGATGATCAACCAACCGTGTTCTTCATGATTGCGTCACCAGAAAGCGGTGATCACCATATTTACGCCCTACAAGCGTTGTTTGAAAAATTTGGTGATGACCTGATTGCTGATATGCAGAAAGCGACCACGGAACAACAAGTTTTAGATCTATTGACTCACTAATTTTTAGGATTACTTTTATGTCAACGATGACTGCAACGCATAATCAAAGTGATTGGAAACAAACACTGTCTAAACTGAAAGGACACCTGTTGTTCGGTACGTCTCACATGCTGCCATTCGTGGTTGCAGGTGGTGTACTACTGGCGCTGGCGGTAATGGCGACCGGTAAAGGTGCGGTACCTGATTCAGGTATTCTGGCGGATATCTCAACGATTGCGATTAAAGGCCTGGTACTTTTCCCAATCATTTTGGGTGGTTTCATTGGTTACTCTATCGCGGATAAGCCAGCACTAGCACCCGCGTTTATCGCTTCTGGCATCATGGCTGACATGGGCGGTGGTTTCCTAGGCTGTATCATTGCTGGTTTCATCGCAGGTTTCGTTGTTCTTCAACTGAAGAAGCTACCAATCCCTGCTCACCTAAGTGCACTTGGCGTGTACTTCGTTTACCCGCTAGTGGGTACCCTGGTTTCAGCGGGTATCGTAATGTGGGGCCTAGGTGCGGCAATTTCTTCTTTCATGGTTGGCATGAACGCATTCCTAGCATCAATGGCGGGTTCGTCTAAAGCGGTACTGGGTGCGATTCTTGGTGGTATGACGGCGTTCGATATGGGCGGTCCAATCAACAAGGTAGCGACACTGTTTGCACAAACGCAGGTAGATACACAGCCATGGCTAATGGGTGGTGTGGGTATCGCGATTTGTACACCACCTCTTGGTATGGCACTAGCGACGTTCCTATTCAAGAAGAAATTCTCTAAAGAAGAGCAAGAAGCAGGTAAAGCTGCGGCAATCATGGGTTCAATCGGTATCTCTGAAGGTGCTATCCCATTCGCAGCAAACGACCCAGTACGTGTTCTACCTTCTATCGTTATCGGTGGTATGGTGGGCTGTGTGTTCGGCTTCCTGACTGACGTACTGCTACATGCACCTTGGGGCGGTCTAATCACTGCACCAGTATCAAGCAACATCCCAATGTACGTGGTAGGTATTGCACTGGGTTCTCTAACAACGGCACTGATTGTTGGCTTCTGGAAGCCAGTGGTTGAAGAAGAAGTTGAAACAGCAACAGTAGCAGCACCGGCACAAGCGGCAGCGGCAGCACCAGTAGCGGGCGAAGGCGAGTACGATGTACTAGCAGTAACATGTTGTCCTTCAGGTGTGGCACACACTTTCATGGCAGCAAAAGCACTGGAAAAAGCAGGCGCAGCAGCAGGTATCAAGATCAAGGTTGAAACACAGGGTTCTAACGGCCTAGTGAACAAACTGACAGCGAAAGATGTGGCAAACGCGAAGTTCATCATCCTGGCACACGATATCCCAGTGAAAGAGGCAGAGCGCTTTGCAAACATTCGCCAAGTAGAATGTTCAACCAAAGAAGCAATGAAAAACGCAGCAACACTGATTAAAGCATAAGTGTTTGATGGAATGAAAAAAGGAGCTCATTGAGCTCCTTTTTTTATGCTTATGAAAAGTTGGGAATAAATCGTGCAGGTGATGCTTCAATCAGTATCGCAATGATATACAAGCCTCCACCGCCCACAAAGACGGCCAACAGTGGCAGTGCTTTGCCTAACGCAAAGGTAATACGACAGAACAGATAGAAGACAAAGAGGCTGTTTACCATGGCAATTTGCGTGTGATATCCGAGCTCGAACAGCGGAAGCCCCATGCCGACGAACACATACAGTAGGGCTTCAGCAACGATGCTGTATCCATTACGTTCGTTATCACTTTGGATGATACAGGCCCCTTGTACTAACAGTGCTACCGGCAGAATGAAGAAGGTGAGCGGGGATTCAAATACCTGACCATATGTTTGCCACCATGGGGTGTGTGCCCCCACGATATTCTGTAGAACAAAGTAGCCCACAACGGCGGTCAGCGCGGTGAGATAACACGTGGTGACAGAGCGGACACCGAAAAAATAGTCTTTCTTAAAGACAAAGTGGTGAATACCCCATACCAGTGAAAACAACAGTGAGCTGACACTCAGTAAAGCAAGGAAGGGCACCTGATGGGCGATGGCAAAGCCAGCATAGTAAAGTCCAAAATATAACGGGGCGGCGACGATTTGCGGCATCCCCAGCATGATAATCGGCATGTAGGGCTTCAGTCTTTCTTCATATTCATCGAAGCCCCATAGCACCATCATTTGCGCCAGTGCCACACCAAAAATCACCACATATATCGCGGGGATAATGCTCAGCAGTGCTGGTTTTATCGCAAAGGCGAGGCCAACACCGCCAAAGATGACTTGATAAGCCAGTGGTGGCATCGCCGCGATCAGTGTCCACAGGTGGCGGAATACTCCGTTGAAAAGACGACACAGGCGGTAGATGTAACTGCTAAATGCATAGGCGAGTAGCAATGCCCCCGCGATTTTTAAGACGTTGGTGAGAGTCAGGTATTCTTTCCAGAACGGATCTTTAGGCACATCAACGTGGGCGGAAGCATACAGCTGGGTGCGGGAGGCGCTGTCTGTCAACCATTGTTGCAGTAGGGTATTGGCGTCGGTGTCAGAGAGGTGTGCGTGTTCCACCAAGTGAGCCAGCGTCGCGATGACCATACGATCGGTTTCGGTATAAGGCGTAATGTGTTCAGGGCTCTGGATTTGCGCCATAGAGATGTCGCTTGGCATGGTCGCGGGTGGGGCATCTTGTGCGTGAGCCAGTGGCCCCATGAACAGGCAGAGTGCGAACAACAGGGTGGCGAGTCGTTGCAATATCATGATTGATACATCCTTGAAAAATACAATCGAACAGTGTTTTTTATTTGCGGTGATATTACCGCGAATGAAAAAGCTGTCAATTTAAAATACAAACTGCGCTGAATTTGGGGAGAGGCGTCACAGTTTGGTGGGGCAGGCAAGATCGGTAATTGTGATGGAAAGGTACGGTGACATACATATTAATGGGATGTGATGCACAAGGCGTTTACCAAAAATAAACACGGTGTTTACCTTGTGGTGGCGGGTTGATAGGTTTGTTGATTGTGGTTTGGCTAGCTTTGATATTTATTTCATATTTAAAGGGAAGTTATACAGTGAAAAAAACAATACTTGTTGCCCTGTGCAGTTTGGCGTTAACAGCGTGTTCTACCATGCAGCCGCCAAGGTATGCCAGCTCGGTTGATAACGTGATGAAACTGAAAGAGTTTGATGGTGCAAAAGCCCATGTGACCGCACTGACGCAAACGGCAGATTTCAGTGCCACGTGTCGCTTAATGGGGCCGATTGAGCCTGCAGATGGTCTGACGATCCCTGAGTTCATCACCAAGGCGATCAATGATGAATTCAAGATGGCGAGTATTTACAGCCAGGACGGCAATACTATTACCGGTGACATCAAGAATATTGAGTTCTCTTCTTCATCTGGTTTGACGAATGGGTACTGGGATATCAGTGTTATCCTGAATTCGTCGAATGGCAGCTCGCTTGAAACCAGCAATAAGTACACCTTCAAGAGTGGTTTTGATGCCATTACCGCCTGTAATGCTACCGCCGATGCACTGACGCCAGCGGTACAAGATCTGATTAAAATGGCCGTTAACCACCCTGACTTTTCTACGCTGATTGCCAATTAAGGTCACTTCACACTTCGATAAAGATTGCGCCCAAGTTAGCTTGGGCGCATGTGTTTTTGTGCCTTCTTAGATGTACGGGTTAACGGCGCGGTAAGGCGATGTGATGAGAATGTGCTTCCGCATTATGAGTAACTGTTAATAAGGGCAATAAGAGAAAACTGCCGTTAATTTAACATGTTATATCATGCCACTCATTATAATCCCGAGCTCTTCCCCCCTTCGACATTTTATCCACTTTTCCTTGTTTACACTGTTTGCCGATGGCAGGTCTATTGCTAAGTACCTATAGACCACCAACAACATGTCGTCTTTTCCTGATAACAACGTATCACAAGCAAGGAATATCCAATGAAAAAAGCATTGTCGCTGCTGACGTTATGCCTGCTCTCGGCAGGGGCGTTTGCAGATAATTATATTGTTGGCAAGTTAGCGCCAGAAAAGCAGGTGGAAGTGCGCAGTGAAGTCAGCGGCATTGTGGATAGCTATCAGGTCGACAGTGGTGATGCCATTAAACAGGGCGCGCCATTGCTGTCGATTTCGCAGCAGGATTACACCTTGGAAGCTGACTTGGCCAAGTATGATCTGGCGGTCAAAAAGGCCGAGCGTGATATGCAGGAAAAACAGCTGATCCGCTATCAATCTCTGTTTAAAAAGCACGGGATCTCGGAAGGGGATTATGAAAACCAATTGCGCCTGACCCATATCAGCCGGGCCGAACAACAGCGCAGCCAAACCCAGTATGCGATTGCGCAGCGTACGCTAACCAAAGCCATGCCGAATGCGCCGTTTGACGGTGTGGTGGCCTTGCGCGCCGTGGAGGTCGGGCAGTTTATTTCGGTGGGTGATGCCCTTTATACCCTTGCCGATATTCATACATTGAAAGTGCGTTTTCACGTACTGGAAAGTGATTTTGACCCGTTTCATAAAGGCGATACGGTGCAGGTGACCATTCCGGCTGATGCGCAAACCGTGACGGGGACGGTCTCATTGTTTTCACCGGTAATGGCAGATAATGATCCGGGCTTTTTAGTGGAAGTGACCATTGATAATGCGCAGCGGCAGTGGCTACCGGGCATGGAGGCCTACGTGCATGTGAATGAGCACACGCCAACGGCAGAGGCGGGTCAATGAATATCTTATTAAACCTACTGTTTACCCGAAAATATGCCGCCAAGCTGCTGACACTGTTAATTATCGGGATCGGTGCGTGGACGGCTTACCATCTGCCATTGGCGGAAAAGCCCCGTTTCGATATGCGTGAAGGTAACATCGTGACCCAGTATCCGGGGGCGACGGCGTTGGATGTGGAAAGTAACGTCACCAGTAAGCTGGAAAAAGAGCTGCTGTCGATTTCCGGTATCAAACAATTTACCTCGACCTCGGAAAACGGCCGTTCGGATATTGCTTTTGAGTTGGACAGCCAGGTTTCCGATCCGAATGCGGTTTATCAGGACGTGCGAGATGCCATCACTCGCGTCTCAGATCTACCCAGTGGCGTGACCGATGCGCCAACCCTGTCCATCAAAAAATCCTACAGTCTGGATTTCATGGTAGTAGGTATCGCCGGAGATGTACCGTATGCCACCTTGCGTGATAAAGCAAAAAATCTCGAGTTGGCATTACGCCGCGTGCCCGGGATTGGCGAAGTGCATCCGATTGATTTACGTGATCCGGAGTTTTTGATCCAGTTAGAACCGATTTCACTCAAGCGTTATGGCTTTACGCTGGATGAAGTGGCCAACATTATTGCCGAGCGCAATGCACTGATCAGTGGCGGCCGCTTGGAAGCGTTGAAAGACAATCCGGAATTGATCACCGCTGCTGAGTTGAATAGCTTGCAGGCGCTGCGTGAGATGTTCATTGCGTTCAGTCCGAATCTGCAACTGCAAGACGTCGCCGGTGAGATCACCGCAGGGTTTGAGAAAGGGGCGTCTTACGGTTCGATTAATGGCAAGCAAAGTATTTTGTTTGATTTGCGCACCAATGAAAGTGCCGATGTGATTGCCACCTCAAAGGCGGTGAAAGCCTTATTGGCACAGCAAGAAGCCTTGTTAGGCGATACTTACACATTAGCCATTGGCTCTGATCTGTCGGCGGACATTCAAGAAAAAGCCAATATTGTGCAGAGCAACGGCTTGATGGGTTTGGCCTTGGTGTTAGCGACGTTGGCCTTGTTCTTAAATAAACGTATTGCGTTTTGGGTGGCGATTTCGATCCCGGTGTGTATTTTTGGCACCTTGGCAGTATTGCCGCATTTTGGTCAGATCCTCGATGTGTTTACCTTGTCAGCACTGATTTTGATCATCGGGATCATCGTTGATGATGCGGTGGTGGTGAGTGACAAAATTGTCTCGCTGGTGGAAGAAGGCTACGAACTTGACCGCGCGGTGATTGACGGGGTGAAAAGCGTATTCCCGGCGGTGGTGGCGAGTATTGTGTCGACCATGGTGGCCTTTATTCCGTTGCTGTTCTTTCCGGGTAACAGCGGCAAAATGATGTACGTGATCCCGCTGACGGTGATCATCGCACTGTGCTTCTCATTCATTGATGCCTTGATTTTTATTCCGGCTCACTTAAAAGGCGTGTTGAAAAAAGGCCACAGCCTAAAAGCAAAGCCTGATTCAAAATCTGATTCAAAGTCAGGCCAAGGCGGTCAGTTTACGCTGATCAACCGAGGCATTGCCGCTGCGATTGGGCAATACAAATGGGTGTTACCGGGCGCCATCATGGCGGTGGTGGTGATGGGAGCGGTATCGCTGAAAAATATCAGTTACCTGTTTTATCCCACTGACGGCGCGTATCTGATTGAAGTCAGTGCCGAGGCGAACCCAGAGCTGGCGTTGGATGATGTGTGGCAACAA
This sequence comes from Photobacterium aphoticum, assembly GCF_001029435.1. GTDB lineage: Bacteria > Pseudomonadota > Gammaproteobacteria > Enterobacterales > Vibrionaceae > Photobacterium > Photobacterium aphoticum. The sequence continues at coordinate 250,503 of NZ_LDOV01000025.1, forward strand.
ACCCAAGCGTTAGAGACGTTGTTTGCACAGACGCCAGAAGTGGCGTACTGGTTCGGGGAAGTGGGCTCCCCCAATAGCACTTGGGTGCTGTCGTTAACGCCTGCTAACGATCGTACCCGCAGCGCTGAAGCGATAGTGGCGGACTGGGAAGCGCGCATGGCGGGCATGGCGGGATTAAGCCAAGTCGAGTTTGACATCGATGGCGGTGGCCCGCCGGTAGGGCGTCCGATTGATTTGCGCATTGTCGGGGGGACCGATGCGGGGCGTGAACAACTGGCAGATGACGTCGCAGCCACGTTACGTACCTTGCCGGGCACCACGCGCGTCAAACGGGATGTGAATGAACCGGCCCCGCAGATTGAAGTGGCGTTGCAACATCGCTGGCTGACGTATTACGGGATCAGTGCCACGCAAGTGGGTGACATTATTCAATACGCCATTGAAGGACAACGTGTGACGCGTATTTTCAATGGTAAGGAAGAAGTCCATTTCCGTGTCACCTTGGAAGAGAACGACAAGTCACTGGCCGAGTTGGATCAGATCCGCGTCAGGGCGAAAGACGGGCAACTTATCCCACTGAACAAACTGGTGCGCTGGACGTGGCGTGACACGGTCGCGCAAGTTGACCACTTTAACGGTGAGCGAGTAATTCGCGTGTCGGCTGGGTTAGATGCCAGCGTGACCGATCCGTTGACGGTGTTTGAACATGTGCAGACGGCCTTTGCCCGTGACAATCTGGCCGAAGGGAAAGATTACGCGGGCGCGCGTATTGTGCCAATGGGGCAGATATTGGAAACCCAAGAAGCGCAGTCCGGTTTTACGGTCGCGATTGCGGTGGCGTTGATCGGCATTGCACTGATCCTGTTGCTGTTGTTCGACAATGTGTTGGAGTCACTGATTGTGCTGGCGGTGATCCCGTTTGGTATTGGTGGTGCGTTATTCATATTGTTCTTGCATAACCAAGTGCTGAGTTTCTTTTCGATTATCGGCATGATTGCGCTCATCGGGATCATGGTGAACAACAGCTTGGTGCTGATCTGGCATTTGAAAGACACCGCACACGAGCGGGCGGCTTTAGGTTGGGGGGCGTTTGTCATCAAAGGCACGCAAAGCCGCGTGCGCGCCATTAGCCTGACAACCATCACCACGGTCGCGGGGCTGATCCCATTGGCGTATGGCTTAGGCGGTTATGATAATTACATGTCGCCGATGGCGCTTGTGGTCGGGTGGGGATGTGTGATTTCCTGGGTAGTGACATTGACTGTGATCCCATCGCTGTATTTATGGGTGATGAAAGGGCGAACAGGGGAACAATAAGCTGCTGACATTGGCCTCTTAAACAGAAAAACCGCTGATGGCGTTTATCGCTATCAGCGGTTTTTTTCGGTTGGCTTAGTGCGGTTAGCCGCGTTTATTACGACCGCTTATTTTGATAATTCGGCTGCTGTATCCACAAAGATCCCTTGAATATCTTTGGCTTCACGTTCGGTTTGGCCGCCGTGTTTTAAGAACGCCTCAATGATGCTGGCTGTTTTCTGCTCTTTAGCGCGTTCCAAGAAGTAACGCAGTTCTAATTCGGCACCGGCATCTTCGTCGACGATGGAGGTAGCGACAATCTCCTTGTACATCACGATATCGCGCACTTCTAATGTGCTGATCACGCCCAGTGTGGCCGCAAGGAAAGCCTCCATCTCTGCCTTAGGTACAAATTGGGTAATGATGTTCAACTGCTCCGCTTGTTGTGCGGTGAAGTCGTTGCCCAGTAGCAATGCCTGTAGTGCTTTGTTTTTCCCCATGCGACGGGCAAATTGCACAGCACCCTGACCACCGGTTGGAATGTTGACGTGAATTTCTGGCTGCGCAAATGCAGCGTTTTCAGTGCCGTAGGCCAAATCACACGCCATCACAAATTCGTTACCGCCCCCACGTGCCACACCATCTATCAGCGCAACAGACAGTTGTTTCATCGCTTTGATATTGGCAATCATGTGGTTGAACTCAATCGATGCCGCTTGGCCGCCCTGTGTCCCGTTGATCACGTTCAAATCCAAATGCGCTAAGAAGAAGGTCTCATGCAGGGATTTGAAGACCACCACTTTGGTGTCACGGTCATCTTTCAGTGACAACACAAAGGCATTAATGGCGTTGATTAAATCACTGGTGATCACATTCACGGGTGGGTTGTTGATCGCCACTGTCGCAATGCCGTTGTGGTGAGTGATAGCAAGCAAGTTTGATTGAGCGTTCATCGTCGTATTCCTTATGGGATGGGACATCAGTAAAAGGCCGTGTCCTCGTTGTGTGTGATTACTATAGGCGTGGAATACGTTAAGATAAATGAACGAATCGGCACATTATTGGTGCTGTAAATGCAACAAACAAAAAGACAGACGAAAGAGAGAGGCGAGGGATGGATTTTTCCAGTCGATTATTACTGCTGTTAGACGTGGTAGAGCAGGGCTCGTTCACGCAAGTGGCAGAGCAACGGCATGTGGATCGTTCGGTGATCTCCAAGCACATTGGCCGGTTGGAAGCGGAGTTGGGCGTGCGCTTGCTTAACCGTACCACGCGTTCGCTTTCGTTAACGGCGGCGGGCAAAGAAATGGTGCATCAGGCGCAACAATTGAGAACGTTGCTCAATGATACCCACCGCTTGGCACAGAATTACCATGCTGAGCCGCGAGGCCGATTGCGGATCAGCAGCCATACCATGTTCGGGCGTCAGTATGTGCAGGCGGCCATTGCCCGTTTTCAGCAGCACTATCCGGAGGTGGAGATTGAACTGCGGCTGGAAGATCGGGTGGTGGACATGGTGAAAGAGGCGGTCGATATCGGTTTTCGTATCGGGAAGCCGAAAAACTCGACGCTGATTTCCCGCAAAATCGCCCGTTGTCGCATGTTGATTGTGGCGTCTCCGGCGTTTATTGCTCGGCATGGTGACATTACGACACTGGCGCAGTTGGAATCCCTGCCCGCAACCATTTATGCCGCGCCGGGGTTGCGGGTCGACAAGTTCGGATATCTGGACGGCGATAACCAGCCACAGACGTTTCAGCTCAATGCGGCCTATCTGGTTAACGATGTGGAAATGGTGATCAAAAGTGCAGTGGCGGGCAATACGCTGGCCGTGGTCACTGCACAGATGATGCAAAATGAAATTCTGGATGGGCAACTGGTGCCGATCATGACGGATCTGACGTTGGATGATTTTGGCACGGTGTACGCGGTGTACCCGCATCGTGATGCGCCGATCAAAACCAAATTGTTTTTGGACACACTGAAAGAGATTGTCGGACAAGAGGCGCCGGTATGGGACAGTTATATACCGGCGTTTGACACCTTGTACGGCGGGGGCAATCCCCTTTAATCGCTTGCCGCCTGCTTGTGAGGACAAAGCAAACCAAGGGCATAGCACCAGTGCGTTATAACGTTAGCGCGTTATAGCGTCAGCAGGATGCCACCCAGAATCGCGGCGACACCGACGCCCCGTGTAACGTACCACTTTTCTTTGAGGAACAGGGTACCCATCACCAAGCCGACCACAATACTGAATTGGCGCAGGGCCACAATGAGGCTGACATTGTCGGTCATGGTCATGGCAAAGAGCACCAAGCCGTACGTCATGGCCATCATGCTGCCGGCGATGGTGGCATTGCGCCGAAGTTGCCAGGTTTGGGCCAGTATCGCCGTATGCTGGCCGCGTGCCCGCTTCATGCCTGCATAAACCGCAATACTCAGCAGTAAGGGCAGCACCATTGCCCAAAACTGCATGCCTAAATAGAACAGGGCTGACAGGGGATCGCTCATGATGGCGTGTACCTGCTCAGTCAGTAGCGCGATGGCCGCTTTGTCGACCACTGAATAGCCGGTCGTTCCCAGCGCGGCTATCAATGCCCAGCCGACTCCTAAGTTGCAGTAGGCAGCGCGAGAGAGTTGGCGAAAGCTGCTGAGGGGCACGATGAGACACCCCAGCGTGATTAGAATAAATCCCAGCCACTGCAGGGGGTCTAATGACAGACCGAGCCAGCGGGTGATCCCGCCGACCATCAACACAGGTAATGCGCGGGCGATGGGGTAGATTAAGCCGATGTCACCGTGTTGATAGGCGACCAGTAACCCTACCAAGTAGATCAACTGGCAAATACCGCTGATCAGCAATAATTGCCAGAACGCGGGCGATAACGTGCCCCAACCAATGGTGAACAGATACCACAACAAAAAAGGCGAGAGCAGTAAGGCGGCAGAGCCACTGGCGGCCAGTGAAAAGGCCACGCCAGATCCGGTATTTCGTTTGCCGAGCAAGTTCCAACTGGCGTGGATCACGGCGGAGAGGAGCACTAAAACAATCGCCAACAGTGTCATACAGCATCCCTGACTGAGTGAGGCCTATTTTTCTTATTGTGTGTGGCGCGTGCGTTACGTGGATCACCGCACGAGCGTTGCGAACGATTCAATACTGATAGCGTCATGACGCCAGTATTCAATGTCACAGTCAATCAGCTCACCGTGTTGGTTGTAGTTGATACGCTCAACCACCATGGCCGGTGTGCCCGATGTGGCGCGCAAGGCTTGGGCGGTCTCCCCCAGTAAGGTGCTGGTGGTGATACGGTAACGGATGGATTGATACACCATACCGTAGTGCTCGCGGTAAATGTCGGTCAGCGATGTGGTGAGATCGTGACGCAGTAAATCCGGCACGAATTCCGGGCGAATGTAGTGGGTGACGTACACCACCGGCCGGTTCTCTAAATAGCGCACACGATCAACTTGATACACATTAGAAAACGGCTGGAGATCCAGCAGTTGTGCCGCATGCTTGTTGGCGACCGTGCTTTGCGCCGACAGCAGTACGGTGTTTGGCGTACGCTGCTGCGCCAAGGCCATGTTGGTGAAATTTAACGTCTGACTCGGGTCATACCGTAGGGGCGATGGCGAGATAAACCAGCCCCGGCGATCTTCGCGGTAAATACGGCCTTCCGCTTCCAGTAGCGAGAGGGCTTCACGCAGTGTCACTCGTGTGGTGTCGAACGATTCGGCTAACTTGCGTTCGGCAGGCAGCTTTTCCCGTGGCGACAATTGGCCCGATTCAATTTGCTCGACAATCGCATCTTTAATTTTTACGTATTGCACACGGTGTCCTTATTTCTTTCGCCACGCTTGGGTACGGTTTTCTAACAGTTTGCCGAGGGTCAGTTGCACGATTTTCGCGGTCGCCGCCGAAATCATGATCATGACGGCCATGGCCGCTGCGGCACCGGTCTGGCCGGCATCGTCCATATTCAGGACAGATACTGAGGCGGGAATGGTATCGGTAGAATACAGAAATACTACCGCAGATGTGGTGGTTAATGCATTAACAAACAAATAAGTAGCGATATCTAAAATGGCCGGTAAACACACCGGCACCGTCACTTTAACAAACAGTTTGTATTGCGGCAGTTTGATGGCGGCGGCGGTGGCTTCAATTTCAGCCGGCAATTGTTTCAGGGCGGTCAGTGCCGTCATGTGGCCGACAGTGTAGTAATGCACCACGGTGTTCACTACCAAAAAGGCCATGGTGCCATACAGCACATTGAGCGGGTTGTTGGCATCGTTGAAATAGAAGATATAGCCCAGGCCCAGCACCATGCCCGGCACGGCCATCGGGATCACGCTGATCACCTGCATCACTTGGCGGATAGGGGCAAACGCACGGCCTTTTTCCATGCTGTAGGCACCGATGAAAATCACCACTGTACCGATCAGGGCTGTCCAGCCTGCCATGGTCAGGGAGTTCACGTAGGGCAGCCAGCCGTAGGTACTGATTTCGGTAAAATTGTAGTTATTCAGGGTCAGGGCTTTGTTCCATGGCCAGAACGTCACCAGCGAGCCGTACACCGCCATGCCCAGTACCGCCAGCACCGCAATAGACATCACGGAACAGTACAGCAGACACAAGCCATCACGCACAGGGTGCGGTTCGGGCTGGTAAGGCACCGAGCGGGTATCAAACAGGCTTTTTTGTTTGCTTTGTACCCAGCGGTTAGCCGTGAAGGCCAACAGTGCCGGGAACAGCAGAATCAAACTGGTGACCGCCCCCATGGCAAAGTTTTGCTGCCCCACGACCTGTTTAAAAATGTCGGTCGCCAGTACGTTGTAGCTGCCGCCAATGACTTTAGGCACGCCAAAATCGGTGATCACCAAGGTAAACACCACAATCAGGGTACTGATGAGGCCGTATTTCGCGGCAGGCAGTGTGACCAGAAAAAAGGTCTTCATCGGCGAGGTTTTCAGGGCGCGTGCCGCTTCATACAATCGGGCATCCGAGGTGCGCATGGCGGTAGTCAGGATCATCAGGGCGTGTGGAAAGGTCCAAAAAATCAAGCCCAGTGCAATCCCCATCATTCCGTAAACTGACTGCTCACCGAGAAGGTGCTTCGCGACCCCTTGGTTACCAAACAGGAAGATCAAACTGATCGCTGGCAACAAGGAGGGCGCTAATATCGGCGCGGTACCGAGGATCTGAAACAGCCCTTTGCACGGCATGCAGGAGCGGGTAAGGGCGTAGGCATAACCAAACGCCAGCATACCGACCACGGTAGTCACCAGCAGCCCCACGGTGAACGTGTTACCAAGGGAGTGCCATAAACTGGCTGACGAAAAATAATGGGCAAAGTTCGCCAGACCGACAAATTCCCCCTGTGCGTTTTGCACACTTTTGGTGAGCATGGCCCACAGTGGCATCACGATAAACAGGATCATCAGGGCGGATAACCCCGCCAGCAAAACAAACAACACCAGATTATCGCGACTGATGCGGTGAAACAGAGACTGTGTCTGTTGCTGTAAACGGGCTGTCGACATCATCACACTTCTCATGTTGGCAGTTCGAGTATTCATGGTTTTTCCTTACGCGGCGCGGGCAGAAACATGGGCAGGGATGTCATAGCCACGCAGGCCTTGTTCGGCCAACTGGATATAGCGGATATCGCCCGGTCGCAGGTTCAGGGCCTGTACGGTGTCGATACTGACATCCACACAGATCGGCTTGGCACGGCTGTCGTTGTGCAGTTGGCAGTCAACCCGGTAGAACGCCCCCAAAAATTCGGTGGCCAGAATGCGTACCGGCAGCGAGCGATTAAAGCTATCGACGAAGCGAAGATTTTCCGGACGGACGGCCAAATCAAAATGGTCACCACGAGCAATGGTGCGGTTGGCCAGCGTCGGTGCTGGTAATAAAGATTCGGCAATGCGGATTTGCTGATCGCTGGTGGCAGAGGCGGTGATGAAATTCATGCTGCCGACAAACTCGGCCACAAAGCGGGTTGCTGGTTGTTGGTAAATTTCTTGCGGGGTACCGACTTGCTCAATCACACCGTGGTTCATGACCACAATGCGATCGGCCATCGACAGGGCCTCGTCCTGATCGTGGGTCACCATGATGGTGGTGATCCCCAGTTGGCGTTGTAAGCGGCAGATCTCGTTACGCAGGTGGATGCGCACTTTGGCATCCAGTGCCGACAGCGGCTCATCCAGCAGTAACAGTCCCGGAGACAACGCCAAGGCGCGCGCCAGTGCCACACGTTGCTGCTGACCGCCAGACAGTTGATTCGGGTACTTGTTGCCCGAGGTCGGCAGGCCAATCATATCCAGCCAGTGTGCCACTTTTTGCAGCGCGTCTTGCGTCGACATGCCTTGATTTTTCAGGCCAATGGCAATGTTCTCTTCCACCGTCAGGTTGGGCAACAGGGCATAGGACTGAAAGACAATGCCAAAGTCGCGTTTTTCCGGTGGCAGGAAGGTAGTCTCTTGTCCGTTCTGGTAAATCGCCCCAGAGGTCGGTAAATCCAAACCAGCAATGGCACGTAACAGGGTGGTTTTTCCGCAGCCGGAAGGGCCAAGAAAACAAACAAACTCGCCTTTTTCGATCGCCAGTGAGATCTGCTTTAACGCGGTGAATGAACCAAACTGTTTAACGACTTGCTCAATGTGCAAATAAGGATGTGGGGTGTGCATGTTCGATACTCCAAATGGTATAGACCAAATGTAGAGTCGCTATGTTTCAGTGCAATGACACATTTATAGCGTGTCGATGACATTTCCGTCGCCAATGAGGGCAAAGTAGCAAAGCGCGTGAACCGTGAATATGGTGGTAATGAAAGACGGCGAAGAACAAGGAGCGCCGAAGCACTCCTTGATATCGATGCAGCATAACGAGGGATAAAGGGGGAGAGAAAAAAGAGGGAAGTCAGTCACACTCAAGATTGCGGCTCGGATTTGCCATCAAACTTGGCAGACCATGTCGCGAGGATCGACGCGCGTTCGGTGCCCATATTGGCAAAATCCATGGTTGCCATCGCCGCTTCCACATTCGGGTAATGGGAGACGCTCGACGATACCGCCTTGTGAGCCACCACTGGGTAAGATTCGACATACAACTCATTGGCGGCTTGTGAGACAGACCAATCGACCACGCGCTTGGCCGCGTCAGAGGCTTTCACCAAGCCGACCGCTTCCGATTCCCAGCCGATGCCTTTCGGGGTGATGATCGCCAGTGGTGCGCCTTGGGTTTTCAGCTTCGCGCCACGCACAGCCATTGAAATGCCAATCGCCACTTCACCCATCGCGGCTTGTACACAAGGCTTTGAACCGGAATGGGTGTAATGGGCCATGTTCTTGTCCAGTTCCGCCATGTATTGCCAGCCTTGCGCTTCGCCAAAGGTGTTTAGCCAGGCAGACACCTGCATGTAGCCAGTGCCGGAAGACGCAGGGTTAGGCATCGCAATGTGGCCGCGATAGATCGGGTTGGTCAAATCGTCCCATGAGGTCGGGGTTGGCAGATTGCGCTGTTTCGCGACCGCCTCATTAAAGCAAATCGCGTTAAACACCGCTTCGTTGCCGAACCATGCCGGGTTGGCGAGCGGGTCGTTCAGCGTGGGGCGCAAGTCTTCAACACCTGCCGGGGTATAGGGGATCAGTACCCCTTCTTCTTTTAATAACGCCATGGAGGAGCCGGCCAGTCCCCACACCACTTCTGCGCGCGGGTTGTTTTTTTCCGCCAGTAATTTCGCGGTCATGATACCCGTAGAATCACGCACCCATTTAATGCTGACATCCGGATTGGCACGCTCAAAGGCCGTTTTGTATTTGGCCAGAAGGTCTGTTTCAAACGCGGTGTAAACCGTCACTTCCTGTGCCGCAAAGGCCTGCGAGGTCATCAGGGAAAGTAGCGTTACCAGTGATCCTTTCATTGCACGGTTTTTCATCATCTTCTCCAGAATTATTCATATTGGTCTGTACCAAATATGCTGATTACCCTAAAGCGTGACTGTGACGATTCTGTGAACGAAAAATGGCAATTTGACGATGAATAAATCGGTGTTAGCGGGTGATTAACCCATGAAATGACCAAAAGTGAAGCTTTTATGAATTTCATCGTGCCCCCATTTACGGCGTGATTTTTCTGCTGGTAGAGTAAATTCGTTTCTGGTGTAGACCAGTTTAATTTTCTTGATGGATGACATGATGAAAAATGCTTATTTGCTGTTAACGCCTGGCCCGCTATCGACGTCTGAAACCGTACGTAGTGCGATGCTAAAAGACTGGTGTACGTGGGATGACGATTACAACAAAGCGATTGTGGAAGTGATCCGCGACAAGTTGGTGGCGTTAGCCACGCAGCAACCGGGTTATACCAGCGTGTTAATGCAAGGCAGCGGCACCGCGTCAGTGGAAGCGACGTTGGGCAGTGCCATTGGCGAAAACGGCAAACTGCTGGTGGTCGATAACGGCGTGTACGGTGCGCGTATGGCAGAAATTGCCCAGTACCTGCATATTCCATGCCAGACCGTGGCCTCGGGCGAAACGGCACAGCCGAACGTAGAGGACGTGGCTGCGGCACTGGCGGCGGACCCAAGCATCACCCATGTGGCGATGGTGCACTGTGAAACAACCACCGGCATGCTCAATCCCATCGCTGACGTGGCAGCCTTAGCGAAACAACATGGCAAAGTGATGATTCTGGATGCGATGTCGAGCTTTGGCGGGATCCCGATGGACATTGGCGAGTTGGATATCGATTTTATGATCAGCTCTGCCAACAAATGCATTCAGGGCGTACCGGGATTTGGCTTTGTGATTGCCAAGCGCGAGGCGCTGGCGGCGTGTGAAGGCCAAGCGCGCTCATTGAGTTTAGATTTGTACGCACAGTGGGCGTGCATGGAAGCGAACCACGGCAAATGGCGTTTTACCTCACCGACACATACCGTGCGCGCGTTTTATCAGGCGCTGTTGGAGTTGGAACAAGAAGGCGGCATTGCTGCGCGTCATACACGTTATCAAACCAACCAGCGCACCTTGGTGGCGGGTATGCGTGAATTGGGTTTTACGCCGTTGCTGGATGAGGCGTTACATTCACCGATCATTACCTCGTTTTATTCGCCAACAGACAGTGAGTATCAGTTCAGTGATTTTTATGCGCGTTTGAAAGCGCAAGGCTTTGTGATTTATCCGGGCAAAGTCTCGAGTGCGGATTGTTTCCGTATCGGCAACATTGGTGAGGTGTATCCCGCTGATATTGAACGCCTGTTAGTGGCGATTCGCGGCGCGATGTACTGGCAGACACAAGACAGTGACACCGCCGTACTGGCATAACACACATTGACGAAACAAGGGATCAGTACTATGAGCAATACCATGACGACGACATCTTCTGTACAAGCGGTGATTTTTGACTGGGCCGGCACCATTGTGGATTTCGGCTCGTTTGCCCCGACCACGATTTTCGTGGAAGCCTTTAAGCAAGGTTTTGATTTTGACATTTCGCTGGAAGAATCCCGCGTACCAATGGGCGTGGCCAAGCGGGATCACATCCAGGCGGTCGGTCGTTTGCCGGAGGTGGAAAAACGTTGGTTGGCCCAGTTTGGCCGTGCCATGACGTCGGAAGATATCGATGCGATTTACGCGGCGTTCATGCCATTGCAAAAAGCCAAAGTGGCGGATCACGCGGCGCCGATTTTGAATGCCATTGCTGTGGTGAACGATCTGAAAGCACAAGGGATCAAGATTGGCTCTTGTTCGGGCTATCCGCGTGAAGTGATGGATGTGTTGATCCCGGTGGCGGCGGATTATGGTTACCAGCCGGATTACATTGTGGCGACCGATGATTTGCCGCAAGGTGGCCGTCCTGCGCCTTTCATGGCACTGAAAAACGTGATTGAACTGGGCGTGACGAATGTGAATGCGTGTATCAAAGTAGATGATTCCGCGCCGGGGATTTATGAAGGCCATAATGCGGGCATGTGGACGGTCGGTTTACTGCTGTCGGGCAACGAAGCCGGTCTGACAGAAGCGGAATTCCTCGCTGCCGATGAGGCCACATTAGACGCTGCCCGTGAAAAAGCCCGTGCGACCTTGATAAAAAGCGCGCCGCATTATCTGATTGATACCATCAATGATTTGCCAGAGGTCGTGGCTGATGTGGAACGTCGACTGGCTGCGGGTGAGCGTCCGTAATGCTCGACGCGTCCTGCGATAAACCGCTAAAATAGCTTAAACGCCTTCCTGATACCCACAGTGAAGGCGTTTTTGTTTCATGTGTATTGCTCTCGCTATAAATGCTTATTAAACAGTGTGTTAATTTAGGTTGTGGTAAGTTTTTTATTTTTTCTCTGATTGGGTGTTGACCCGTCTACCAGTGTCACCTTGATACTGGCCGCCGTTAAGAAGAAGGTCTTTTGTATGTATACCGTTTCCCAATTAGCCCAACGATTTCAACTTTCCCGCACCACCTTGTTGTATTACGAGCGTGAAGGGTTGCTGCTACCGGCACTGCGAGCTGACAACGGCTATCGCTGGTATGGCGAGGCCGAAGTAAAGCGGCTGGAAAAGATTGTGTCGTACCGGGCTTACGGGATGTCTATAGCCAATATTCTTAACTTGTTAAATGACACAACCCCGCGATCGCAAGCGGATTTACTGAAAGATCATTTCAATCAGTTAGAAGCGGAGATCGCCAAATTACGCCAACAGCAAAAAGCCATCATTGGCCTGTTGGAAGAACCGATATCAGTGGAGTCACAAATGGTTACTAAAGCACGTTGGGTAGAAATTATGATCGCAGCCGGTTTTGATGAAGCGGCAATGGTGAAATGGCACCAGAAATTTGAAGCGATGGAGCCAGAAGAGCACCAGAAGTTTCTGGAATCACTGGGTATTGATGCGGACGAAATTGCCCGTATTCGCGCTCTGTAAGTCGGCAGTGAACGTCAACACGCAGTAAAAAAGTAAAGCCCAGCGATTGCTGGGCTTTGTTTTATTCCGTAGATCGTAAAGAGTCAGCTCTGCGGATCTTAAAAGTCCGCCATTAAGCGTTTGTATTCGGCATCATCTTCGTACATTTTGTGGAAGATTTTGTATTTCGCGTCGTAGAAGTGCTTAATCTTCTCGGTTTGCGGCATCACACTCTTGCTGATGCGGCTCATTGCGTTCATCGCATCCGGAATGTCGCTGTAGAAGTTCGCGGCCACCGAGCCGAGCATGGCTGAGCCCAACAAGACCGCTTCGCTTTCTTCCGGCAGCAAAATCATACAGGCTGTGGCGTTGGCATGTTCCTGCAAGAAGACGCTGTTTTTCGTGCCGCCACCACATGCCATGATGGTGTCAATCTCATAACCGGCGTCATTCATCACCTCGATGATGTGGCGGGTCCCCAATGCAATGCCCTGAATGGTGGCCAGGTAGTGCAGCGCCATGTCATCCAGTGTTTTCGACATTTTCAGCCCCGTCATGGTGCCCGTCAGGTGGGCATTGGCACGTGGTGAACGGTTACCGTGGAAGTACGGCAGCACATGAATGTCTTTGGTCAAAAACGCGATATCTTCCTTGCTGCCCGCCAGTTGCAACAAGCGTTCGTTCAGGATCTGGTAAACGGTGATGCCTTGCTTGTGTGCTTGCTCTTTGGCGCTCTCGTACATCGGGTGCGACGTAATGATATGGTCAATAAGCGCGCCCGTTGCCGACTGGCCGCCTTCGTTCAGCCAGTAACCCGGGATCATCGCACTGTAGTACGCGCCCCACACCCCGTCGATAAAACGGGCGGTTTTTGATGCGGCCATATGGCACGATGAGGTCCCGCCGATCAGGGCTAAACGCTTATTGAAATCGGCTTTTTCACCGGTCATACCCGCCGCCCCCAACACACCGATGCCACCCGCGTGCGCATCAATGATGGAGGTGCCGACCGCTGTGCCCGGCATCAAGCCCAAATCGTCAGCGGCGTGCGGTGTCAGGCCGTTACCGACCGGTTGACCCATCGGCAGAATGCGATCACCAATGGATTGGGCATTGTTTTCGAGCAAATCTTCCAGACCAATGCGTTCAAAGAAGCTCTTATCCCACTTACCTTCGTGGCCGGAATAGGTCCACTTACATACGGTTGAACACAATGAGCGGCTGGCATCGAAGGTTGCTTTCCAGGTCAGGAAGTCCGGCAAATCAAAGAAGTAACCCGCTTTTGACCAAGTGTTTGGCATGTTTTGTTTTAGCCACAACAGCTTCGGTGTCTGCATTTCCGGTGAAATGCGGTTACCGACATAGGTCAGCACCGGGTGCTGGGTTTTGTTGATGCGATCGGCCTGGGTAATGGCACGGTGATCCATCCACATCACAATGTTTTGTTCACTGCGACCGGTTGGGCTCACGGTTAATGGCTGGCCGTTTTTATCCAGCACCACCAAGGAACAGGTGGCATCAAAACCGATCCCTTTGACCTGAATCGGGTCGATATTCGCTTGTGAAACGGCGTCTTTGACCGCCAGACACACACACTGCCAAATGTTGTCGGAAGACTGCTCGACAAAATCGGCCTGCGGTTTGAACATCAGGGTGTCGCGCTTCGCTTCACCGACTTTACGGCCTTCTGCATCAAAGACCCCAGCACGTGCGCTGCCACTGCCAACATCAACGCCAATGAAATAAATAGTCATAGTCTTCCCCGTTAAGCCTTATTTTTTTGTAAGAAGATAAATAGGATCAAGATGCCGCCCCAAAGCGCCATGGTGAGATAACTGCTCACCCCCAGTAAGTTCAGGCCACTTTCCAGTGTCTGCAGGACGATAAGTGCTAAGCCGATACCGATGATGCGACCAAAGCCACCGTCTGGGTTAATACCGCCTAATACCGATGCCAGAATCGCAATCAGCAGGTAGGATTCACCGTAGCCCGCTTTGGCGGAGTTAAATTTGGCCATCATGACGATAGCAGCAACCCAGCACAGCATGGATGAAATCACGTACACATACAGGGTGGCTTTTTGGGTGTTAATACCGGAAAAGCGGGTGGCTTTTTCGTTTGAGCCCATCAGGTAAATGGTACGGCCAAGCGGGGTGTGCTCCAGCAATGCCCACAGGCCGATAGCGAATGCCACGAATAGGATCAACGGTGTCGGAATGCCCATCAGTGAGCCATTGCCCAGTACCTGCAGTGCTTGCGGGAAACCGGAAATCACACTGCCGCCAGAAACCAGTACGTTCAGGCCGTTAATGAGGGTCATCATACCCAGTGTGGCCAGAATCGGGGAGACGCCCACGTAGGCGATAAGCGCGCCATTGAGCAAGCCCACCACAATGGCCGTGATCAGGCCGCCAACCAGTGCCAGAATCAGCATCATTGCGCTATCCGGCGCTTGGGTAATGATGCTGGCCATGACCAAACTACAGGCGTTGGTGGTGGCAATAATAGACAGGTTGATCCCGCCTGTCAGCATACACACCGCCATCGCCAGTGCCAGCAAACCCAGTAGTGGCATTTGCGAAGACATCGACTGCAAGTTGCTGACAGAGAAGAAGGCCTGACCGCTGGAGAGGGCCATGATGGCCAGAATGCCGACCAAAATCACCAACAGGTAACGGATATTTTTGTCTGTTGGCAGTTTTAAACTATTGAGAACGTGTTCCATGCTTATGCTCCCTGTACCGCTTGTTTTTTCTCGTTCATGGCGGTCATGCTGATACTGAAGACAATGATCAAACCGGTGACAACCGTGTGCCAGTATGAAGGGACACCCAGCAGTGTGAGGCCGTTTTTGACAATGGCCAGCAGGATCACACCCAAAATCACACCAAACAGGGTACCTTTACCGCCGGTCATGCTGGTGCCGCCCAAGACTACCGCCGCCAGTACGGTCAGCTCAAAACCCATCAGAGAGTTAGGGGCCACAGACTGGGTAATTTGGGTTTGTACCACAGAGGCAATACCGGCCAGTGCGCCCATGTAGCCGTACACAAACAGGTTGATACCAAACAGGTTAATACCGATACGGCTGGCCGCATCCGCGTTACCACCAACTGCATAGATCTGGCGGCCCAAGCGGGTTTTTGACATCAAAAAGGACGTCAGCGCAATCATCGCGATCAAGGTGAGGATCGGCAGTGACAGACCGTAGTCGTACCCATCGCTACCGGTGAAAGAGAAGATCTCAATGCCATCCATGAACCAATCCGGGAAACCGTACAGCCATTCGCCGTTGCTAAAGTAAATCAGCAGGCCAAAGAACACGTTCAGGGTCGAGATGGTAATGATGATGGCCGGTACCTTGAGTTTGTAGACCAAGGTGGCGTTAATCATCCCCAACAGCACGCCGACGACCGTGGCAATGGCAAAGGCAATCATGAAGTTGCCACCGATGTTCAGGATGTAGGTGGCCGCGACATATTGCGCGATCGCCGCTGTAGCCGGGAACGAAATGTCAATCCCGCCGGCAATCAGTACCACAAACAAGCCACAGGCCATGATGCCCAGCAAGGCAGAGCTGACGGACATATCAAAGACATTGCCCAGTGTCAGG
Organism: Photobacterium aphoticum; assembly: GCF_001029435.1. Lineage (GTDB taxonomy): Bacteria > Pseudomonadota > Gammaproteobacteria > Enterobacterales > Vibrionaceae > Photobacterium > Photobacterium aphoticum. Next base: position 266,326 of record NZ_LDOV01000025.1, read on the forward strand.
AAGTCTTCTGAGGTCATGCTCAGTACGCTGACAATCAACACAATCATCAATGAGAGATAAAACTCATGGCGTTTGGCAAAGGTCGCCAATGCGCCCTGAAATTGATTAAGCATTGACGGCCTCCATAATTTCTTGCTCGGTAGCGTGAGTGGGGTGGAAGTCATGAGTAAAACGTCCTTCTTTCATCACAATGACGCGATGGCTGTTGTAAAACACTTCTGGAATTTCATCACTGACCATAATGATGGCCATGCCTTGTTGCGCGAGATCTTTGGCGATGTTGTAAATGGCTTCTTTGTTCGCCACGTCCACACCGACCGTTGGGGAGTCCAGAATCAGCACTTCCGGCTCCGCCGCAATCCATTTGGCGATGGAGATACGCTGGGCGTTACCGCCCGACAGGCTGGTGACCGGCAGTTTGGGATCCGCCACTTTGATCGCCAAAGAAGAAATCAAGGTCTTCACTAAGCGATTGGCACGGATGTGATCAAGAAAGCCGGACGGTTTGCGCAGTCGTGGTAATACCGACGCGGTAATGTTGTCCTGAATGGCTTGCTCCATCACCAGACCGGTCGACATGCGGTCTTCCGACACATAGCCAATGCCGTGCGCAATGGCATCGCGGTTAGAGGCAAATTGCACGCGCTGGCCATTGATCAGGATGTCGCCACTGTCTGGTTGGGTCATGCCAAACAGCGCCATGCACAACTCGGTGCGTCCTGCGCCCAGCAAGCCAGTGATAGAGACGATTTCGCCGGCACGGACCGAGAATGAGATGTCTTGGAACTGGCCCTGCTTGCTCAGGTTGTTCACGGCCAGCTTCACATCGCCGTTTTGGGCGTAAGCAGGCAGAGGGGTGAATTCAAAACGCTGGCCGGTCATCAGGAAGGCCAATTCGTCACTGTCGACGTCGCTGGCTTGATAGGTGCCAATCGTGCGGCCATCTCGGATCACCGTAATGCGATCGGAGATTTCCATCACTTCATCCAGCTTGTGGCTGACAAAGACCACGGTGACGCCTTTGGCTTTCAGATCGGCGACCACGTTAATGAGGTGATTGACTTCGGTGCGGGTCAATGAGGCGGTCGGCTCATCCATGATCATCAATTTGGCATCGGACGCCATGGCACGACAAATCGCCACCAACTGGCATTCGGCAATGGAGAGTTGCTCAACACGCTTGTGCAGTGGCAGGGTCACGCCGACTTTGGCCATCGCTTGTACGGCGATATCTTCGATGCGTTTTTGTTGCACCAAGCCTTTGGTCCATTCAACGTGATCTTGAATGGCGATGTTTTCTGCCACGGTTAAATTCGGGAACAAGGACAGATCTTGATAAATAACCTGAATGCCGTGCTCAATAGATTGTTGCGGATTGAGGCGCGCGTAGCGTTTGCCACCCAGAATGATTTCCGCCCCTTTCTCTGGCGCATGAACGCCGGAAATGACTTTAAATAGCGTACTTTTGCCGCAGCCATTTTTTCCCGCTAAGCAGTGTACTTCACCTTGATTGAAAGTAAGGTTAATACCATCCAGAGCCTTCACAGAGCCAAAGTGTTTCGACACCTGCTTCAGGGTAATAAAAGGAGTACCAGACATGAGAATTACCAGACGTTGAAGGGCGGCGTTGCACCGCCCTTAATGTGAGAGAACGTGCCCAAGTGTGTTAAGCGCTCGCCGATATGGCAGCCTTAACGGGGCGGGGTTATCCCCTTGAAGGAATTAGAAACCCAATGCGCGCGCGTTGGTTTTATCCACTTCGAGGATCTTGTTGAATTTGATGACGCGTTTTTCCTGATCGATGTCGGCATCACCCAGGCCTGCTACCGTCACACCTTGTGCAACATTTTTGCCTTCCAGCATTTGCTTGGCGACGGCGACCATGGCGTAACCCGCATCCGCAGGGTTCCATAGGTAGCCTTTGTCGATTTCACCACGCATCAGGTAAGGGGCCGCTTGGCTTGGCATCAAAATACCGACCACGCTCATCTTGTTCTTGGCGCGCTTTTTCTTGATCGCTTCACCGGCACCGATACCGCCCAGTGAGCCGTAAGAGACGATCCCCGTCATGTCCGGGTGCGCTTTCATCAGGTCATTCGTCGCGGCGTATGACTGATCAATGCTTTCTGCCACCGGCATACGGCTCGTCACTTCGTACATGTCAGGGTACGTTTTCTTCTGGTAATCGATGGCTAAGTTTGCCCAGTTGTTGTGTAGCGGCACGGTCAGTGAGCCGACGTACACCGCGTAACCGCCTTTCTCACCCATGTTTTTCGCTAACTCATCCATGGTGGCTTTGGCATACGCTTGGTTGTCGATGGTTTCGATATCCCAATCAGCACCGTGACCATCTGGTGATTCGTGAGTCAGAACGATGATGCCTTTTTCACGGGCTTTTTTGAAAACAGGCTCAAGCACGGTCACATCGTTAGGCACGACGGTGATGGCATCCACACCTTTGGCAATCAAGTCTTCGATGATTTTGACTTGTTGTGCTGGATCGGGTGTTGAAGGGCCAAGTTGATGGGCGTTAACGCCAAAATCGGTTGCTGCTTGTTCAATCCCTTTGTTCATTTGGTTGAACCAAGGAATGCCGGAGACTTTTACCACGTTGACGATTTCATAATCTTTTGCGTGAACGCCAGTGGCAGCAAGTGCGAGAGTCAAAGCCGCCGCTTTAAAAAAGACCTTTTTCATTTTCATCAATCTTCTCTTTGTTATGGGTAGGGTATGGCGAGTCGATGGAGAAATGGTAAGGCGTGCTTGGCGAGTTTTTTCGACCGTTGGGGTAAATCTGTGATAGCGGCACATTAATGATAAATCTGATGGGAAAATGCGTTAATGAGGCGTTAATTGGTAAGTGTTACGAAATCTACCTTCATGGAAAACGGGGTTTGTTAACGATGAGGCAATAAAAAATAACGTAGTGGTAACGCGTTATGGGCTGGAGGCAGGACGTTGTCTGCCAATCGCAGGAAAATGACATCTTAGTGAGTGATTTATTATTAAATCTAAGATCTTTGCACGAATTTCGACAAAAAAAAGACAGTCTGAAAGCGTGTTATCGTTCATCTGGTGCGCGCGCTCGGCGGAGAATTTGTAATTTTTATCCGTTATTCTGTTGGTCCAGTTACAGGTTGCTCAAGAAAAAGCACTGAGGGTGCTCAGTGCTTTTTGGTGTGTGTTTGGGTTAGTTTTCCTCTTTGGGATGTAAAAGTATCAAACTCATAATGCCCAGTAAGACCGCAACGAAAACGGAGCTAAATCGCACCAAATCATCTGATATTGCGCTGATATTGGTGGAGGTCATACCGTAGAAAACCAGTACCACATAGCTTGAAAACAGTAACTGAATGGAGTTGTAACTGGCTTTTTTTGATACCGCATGTATCCCCATAAATAAAGCGCTGACCACCGCCGCCCCTAAGGTGCCGATGAGGTTGACTTGCAACACACTCATGACCAGAGGGGGGATCGCATATAACACGCTGGCGTATGTGGTCAGTAACCGTCTCAGACCATAATCTTTACCAATGCTGGGGTCGGGATCTTTGATGATCAACGCGACAATAATGGTAATGATCGTGCTCTGCTCCAAATTTAATTGGATCGTACATACCATCATAATCATGATGATGACCGCTTTGGCGAGGGTCTGCCAATCAAGCAAATATTTCGTTGTGGATACGGGCGGTTCGACGTTCTCTGCCAGCGGTTCTCCGCCCGGGAAAAGAAAGTACGCCAAGTAAGCGGTAAAACCTGCAACAAAGATATTCTTGAGAAGCGCCATCGGGATCTGCTCTACGCTGATCCCTTTTTGCTGCGTGAAGACGGCGATCATGGCTGTCGATACGATAAGCAATATGGCGAACACATCTTGCGGGTTTTTCTTAGTGCGTTCCATGCACCAATAAAATACCCCGAACAAGAATAAATAGTACACCTGCGGGTAATCGATTAATAAGCCGCTCACCACCGCTTGAACCCAAGCGGTGATAAAGAGGATGCCGCCCATGATCAACACCATGATAAGTGGTGGTGGCTCATGCGTGGTAGTCAGAAATACCGCGCACATGGCCGGAGCCAGTAAGGGTAAGTCCGTACCGAATACGTATTGCCAAAAGAGCAACAGAATAGGGAAAACCGCAACTCGGATGATTGGGTTGCCGGCACTACGATACATAACTGATATAGCTCCATGCCCAGACCCATAGGTCTAGTAGCCTTTCACCGATATAACTTTCATTCGGGTAGAAACCGACGACCGCGCGGCCGCTGTATCTTAAATCAAGGTTGCTAGGTAACGTTGAAAACTCAATATTAACGGGAAAACGCTGCGCTTTAGGGGCGTTTGTGGGTGAGGCCATTAAACCATTACTGGCGTCTACGGATAAGCTGCCGTTACCGCTGCTTCCCCAGCCGATAGAGGAAATTTTGCCTTCAAAGACGTCGCCTGGGTAGGCATCAAAAACGATTTTGACGGTGTTCCCTGCTTTTAGGTGTGCGAGAGAGTTTTCTCTCACCATGGCTGTCAGCCAGAGGTGATTATGGTTAATGAATGTCAGCAGGGGCTGTCCTGCGCCGGCATAGTCACCAACCGCCACATTCATATTGGTGATCACACCGTCTGCGGGAGCGACGAGTTTAGTATGATTGAGGTTAAGCAGTGCTTGTTCTTGCTTGTTTAACACTGCTTGAATCTCTGGGTTGTCGATATCTCTGGGACCAAATTCTTGTTTGGCTTTATCTAACGCGGCAGACGCTTGAGCAAGACCGGCTTGCGCAGTTTCCAGTTCAGCCATGATATTGTCCATCGTGGCTTGGCTGATCGTGCCTCTTTGGGCTAACACGCGGTTACGTTCGACATTCTTTTTGGCGTTGTTGACTTTTACTCGCGCTGCCACTTCATTGGCTTTGGCGACATTAATCGCGGCAGAATCGGCCTCATAAGACTGCGCAGCCTGTTGTAAATCAAATCGTGCGGCTTTGACAGCCAGCTCAAACGGGCGAGGGTCAATCGTGACAAGGGGATCACCCGCTTTGACGGCACTGTTATTCATCACATGGACCTGTGAAATCGGCCCTGACACTTCCGGGCTAATGCGGATCACCTGTCCGTTGATGCGCGCTTGATCGGTCATCGGGGTCATGCGATCGGCCCACAGGGTATAGAGCCAAACAACCAGCACGAGGGCAAAAATACAGTAAGTGAAAGAACGCGCTTGATGAATTTTTTTATTGTCTTGCGCTGGGTTCGTTTCGGTATGCGCTTCTGGCATTACGGTTTCCTTTATTTAGTGCTTCTGCTGTGCGAGCACATTAACTTTTTTATAGATGAGACTTTTCTTTGTGCCGACTTCGACCAATACACTGATACAAAAAGCAAATAGACCCACTAAGGTGACGGCACTGGATGGTGAAACCATCACTTCACCGATGCATTTGGTCCAGATGATCGCTAAAGCAACAAACCAACCGAATAAGGTGGCAGCTTGAGTTAGCGCAATGGGGATAAGATGCCTGAAAAAACCGGTTGGTATTTGGCTGAGATGTTCAGGATGTGTTTTCTTTAATTGCTGAATGAATAATGCGGAGGTAATGAGCGACAAAATAATCCCTAGGCCAAAAGTAAGAGAAATGGCTTGCCCCCATACGGTTACTTCTGAATTGGAAATCATATTGAGTGACATTGGTACGCTTTTCATGCCTTTGAAATGGTAACTGGCAATATAACCATTGATGGCACCATTAATGGCACCGCCAAACAATGCATCTTTTATTTTTATTTCCACGTGTTAATGCCTAATCGATTTTTATCAGGCACAGCATTATATGACTTAGCCTGCTACTAGGTGGCGATCAGTTTTGAAAAGTAAGAATGCACGGTATAACTCTGTGACTTCAGTGTGTTGAAATGCGGCCTTGAAGGCGCTTGAGTATACAATCTCTGTGTTAACCCTGACATAAATATTAGATTTGAGAATGAAGATTAATAAAGTGCTAAAAAGCATAAACAGAACAAATAATTTTATTTATTTAACCTTGGCATTAGTGACGTTGTTGATCTCCGCCTCTCTTATTCAGGTCTTACAAGGGCATATTATAGCGTATCTTTTGCAGAGCATTATCGTTTTTACTTTCATTGTGTGTTTTATGAGCTTGCATTGTGATCGGAAAGGGGGGCATTTTTTATTAGGGATCGTGGTGGTTTGGTTAGGGGCGGCAGCGATCAAACATGCGTTATATATCAATAACATGGATGTTTTCATGCTTGCTTTAATCTTTGTTTTCTTTTTCAGCCTTTTTAAGGCATTAGTGAAGCAGATATTGTTTTCGGGGGAAATAGATACCAACAAGTTAGTGGGTTCTATGGCATTGTTTTTGTTACTGGGTTTAATGTGGGCGATTGCTTATCTCATTGTATTAGAGTTTGATCCCACATCCTTTTCCGGCCTACAAGCAATGGCTTGGGAAGAGAACTTTTCAAATAGTGCTTACTTCAGTTTTGTTACACTCACCACTCTGGGTTACGGTGATATTAGTCCGGTGACGCCGATAGCCAAAACCCTGGTTTATTTAGAGTCTATTGTCGGTATTTTCTATATGGCTGTTGTGGTATCCAGTTTAGTCAGTTCTAACTTTGAGCGCAGAGCACACAAAAAATAAAAGCCCAGCGCAATGGCCGGGCTTGGTGTTTTGAACGATCGATGTTGCCTTTGTGTTTTATCAGGTTATAAGCCTGAACCGGATGCGAGTCCGAACAAGGGCGAATTTAGCTCTTAACGGGCTTCAGATCCAACACGTGCAGCAAACGCTCTGGAGTGCCTTCCCATGGCATTGGGCGGCCCTTGGCGTTGTCTTTGGTCCACCAACCGGTGAAGCGCTGGGTGTTGTACTGGTAGAAGTTAGAGCCAGAGATCACCGGTACGGTCACTTGATTTTCCGCGATCATACGTTGGATCTGGTGGGCGATTTCCATTTGCTTATCGCGCTTGTCTGTTTTGTAGAAATCATCCAGTAGCTGGTCTAGCTTCGGATCACTCCAGAAGTGCATGGCAAAGCGTGGCATGCTTTCCCCGCGCTGCAGTTTAGAGTGGTAGCCGCTGCTCCAGTACTTGTGCGGTGTTGGCCCATGGAAGTAGTTGGTAAAGGCGATGTCGTAACCGGCTTTTTGCATGTTGGTGTTGTACACCGCAAAGTCAGGGGTACGAACCTGTACGCGAATGCCTACTTCTTCTAACTGCTCAGCAGATAGGATCACCACGTTGTTGAAGTCAGTCCAACCGCCCGGTGATTGAATGTCTAATGTGAGCTGCTTGCCTGATGGGGTTTCTACAAAGCCGTCGCCGTCACGATCCACAAAGCCCGCTTTTTTCAGTAAGGCTTTCGCTTCTTTCGGGTTGTAAGTCATGTAAGGGCGGAACTGGTTGTGGACTTTTTCATCTGACCAAGCTTCAAACGCGTAACCCAAGCCAGAGGCAAAGTCGTTCAGTGTGCCGTTACCGTAGTTTGCCACATCAATCACGGTCTGGCGGTCCAGCGCCATTGAGAAAGCACGACGGAAGTCGACATTGTTCAGCGCTTCACGCTTAACCGGATCGCTGTTGTCGAAGTTGAACATGAACGATTGGGTACCCGCAGCGGTGTACCAGTAGCCGTGATGCTTCGATGCTTTCAGGAAGGTACTTTCGATATCCGGAACGAAGGAGCCGCCCCAGTCTACTTCGGAGTTCACGAGTGCTGCCAGTACTTGGTCGTTGTGGTTGTACTGTGGCACACGCAGACAGTCGACCTCTAGGTTGTCGTTATCCCAGTAATGCGGGTTACGACATTGCAAGAACAGGCTTGGGGTAAAGCGCGGTACTTCGGTAAACGGACCGGTACCGACAGGGTTTTCGTTTACAAAGGTCGTTGGATCTTTGATTTTTGCCCACACGTGTTCTGGCACCACAGGGATCAGGGAAATTTCGTATGCCGCGTTGGTGTTGATTTCCGTGAGGTGGAAGGTGACTTTGTCGCCGTCAGCGATGACTTTGTCGATCAGCTTGTTAACGCCACGGTCATCCAATGCCGGTGTTTTTTTCAGGTTATTAAAGGTGAAGGCCACGTCTTTCGCGCTGAACGGCTTGCCATCAGACCATTTTACGCCGTCACGGATCTCAAAGGTGATGCTTTTCAGATCGTCACTGAAGTGGTAGTCAGTGGCCAAACGGAACTCCGGCGTGTTGCCTTTGAGTTCATTGAAGATCACCAACTGCTCATAGATGAAGTCACGCGCCGTGTGCAAACGGCCTGGCAGGTAAGGGTTGAAGTTACGCACCAAGGTAGGGTTATGGTTCGGGATAATGGTCACTTGCGACATCTTATCAACGTCAGTCGTTGCTTGGGCCATTCCCGCGACAGACATGCCCACCATGGCCGCCAATAACGTGATTTTTTTCATCGGTTTCTCTCCTGTGATCGTCAGGCGCGCGATAAGGGTACAAAAGTGAAATGCGCGCACTGGAACGATAGAAACGAAAAAGAAAAGTACTTTCGTCCCTATCATTCATGATGAAAAAGCGATTAAAAAATGGTCAATGCAAAAATTGCGGTGTCTCGTCTGGCACTAATGGTTGTGAGCGACAATTTGCTGTGTATCACCTCTTGGGGTGACAACGGTTTTGCGGGGCATTCGGCATGATTCAGGCGAAAAATGGCGAGAATTTGTGCTGATGCAAACAGATTTTTCCTGATGAGTGTGCTCTCTGCCTGGCAGATGTGGTCAGAGTCTAAAAATCACCGCTTGGTCGGCATGAAATGATGACCACCTACGCCATTGCATGGAAGTGTGATGCTGTTCATCTATCCTTTTTCTTCATTGTACCGCCTTGCTCTTTTCTTCTTATTTATCACATCGGATTACGTGCCTCGCTTGCTTTTATCCGCATCGAATGCGTTCACATGCGCTCCTTTTTATTTTCCTGCTGTTAAACAATATTCGCTCTCGCTTCCGCGTTGAGGGGGAGAGGGCGTTGAAGATGGGCTAAAGACGGGACTGAACTCGGAATGAGCGTGCCTTGGCGCATTGCCTTCTGAGGGCTTTAGCACTCTCATTAACAGAAGCCTCATTTATTTGGTGCAACAGGATGGGAATTTGCACGATAAGCGTGCATCTCTGTCATGGAGAAAGAGGGAACAACGGGTGTGAGAGGTGGAAAATAAGGCGTGAAAAGGGGCATCGAAAGAAAAATGTTGCGCGATGCATGGCGTCTTGATGTCGCATGAAATCACCGTTAACTGACTGAGTGCACAATAAAGCCAGCCCGTCGTCATGTGGGAAAGGGACGGAAAAAAGAGGGGGGGATGGCGAGAAGAGGGCGCGTTCAGAGAGAGATTGGCACTGTCTTTGCTGGGTTATATGGGGAGTCGCTGTCGTCATGACACTCTGTTGTTCAGATAGCGGCTCAGGTAGAGAGCAAAAAGGGACAGGTCGCGTGGCATTCGTTGGCGTCGGGTGGGGTGAACCGGATCTGCTGACGGTGTGGTGAGTGAGGCCATTCGTGCCACGTGTCCTGTTCCCGCCCGTCTCCTGTATGCCGGTAAAGCCAAAGAACAAGTGAGCTGGATGCAGTCATGTGGTTGATATTACGCACGAGGTGAAATGATGAAAGTCTCTTCTTTACAGGCAGCATCACCAGCAACGCCCTCCACATCCAGGCTGTGGCAAACCATCTGTGCGAAGCAGGACTTACCGCCGCATGCGGGTGTGTGCGTGCGTTTGAATGAGCGTCATGTGGCGATTTTTTTCTGTGCCCGAACGGGGGCCTTGTACGCAGTCGATAACTTTGATCCGATCGATAAGACCAGCGTGTTGTCGCGGGGGATCATCGGTTCTATCGGTGAAGAAGCCGTGGTGGCATCGCCATTGTTCAAACAGCACTTTAATCTCAAAACGGGTCAATGTTTAGAGCAGCCAGACATTCAACTAAAAACCTACCCGATCCGTTGCCACGAGGGTTTAGTGCAAGTGGCAGTGTGATAAGCGCGCTAAACCTCAGGCCCCCTTCATACCTTTTGTTTATTTATTGTGTATCTGTTGAGTGATCGATTTGCCCTCGAAAGAGGGCATTTTTTTGTCTGCTCATTCGTCAGCAAGAGGATGGGGTGATGTCGCTAACGCTTAAAACATCAGTGAGACAGAGTGGATTCAGTGTTTCCTCCCGTAAACGCAAATTGTTGCCTTGTTGTTAAAAATTTGATCGATTTCAAAGTTCCCGGGTTGCAAAAATCACGTAGCACGTTTTTTTGTCCCAGATCAATTTGTTGCACACTTTTCAGGTGTTAGGGTTCCCATCAGGTAAGAAAAAGTTGGCTACCTGCATGCTGATATGAGGCGAATGAACGGCCTTTATATCGGTCAAAAAATAATATTGTGTTTGAAAGATAAGGAGAAATCATTATGAGCAGCGCGTTTTTCATTCCGACAGTCAATCTGATGGGAGCCGGTTGTTTGACGGAAGCCGTAGATGCGATTCAAGCCCATGGATTTAAAAAAGCCTTAATTGTGACCGATAAAGTGCTTAGCCAAATTGGTATGGTACAGCAGGTGGCGGACTTACTGACGGCTCGTAATGTGGCCAGTGTTGTTTTCGATGGTACACAACCGAACCCGACAATTGATAATGTCAGAGCCGGTTTGGATTTATTGCACACCCAGCAATGTGATTGTGTGGTCTCGCTGGGGGGTGGCTCACCGCATGATTGTGCCAAAGGTATTGCGTTGGTTGCCGCAAACGGGGGCGAGATCGCGGACTATGAAGGCGTAGATCAGTCGGCCAAGCCACAGTTACCCCTGATTGCCATCAACACCACGGCAGGTACGGCCTCTGAAATGACCCGTTTTTGTATCATCACGGACGAAGCGCGCCACATTAAAATGGCGATTGTGGATAAGCACACCACACCGCTGATGTCTGTCAATGATCCTGAATTGATGCTGGCAAAACCGGCTTCACTCACGGCGGCCACAGGGATGGATGCGTTGACTCATGCCATTGAAGCGTATGTGTCGACGGCCGCGACGCCGATCACAGATGCGGTCGCCATTAAAGCGATGGAGCTGATCCAGGCGCACCTGCGTACGGCCGTGAACGAAGGGCAAAATATTGCAGCCCGTGAGCAAATGGCTTACGCGCAATTTATGGCGGGCATGGCGTTTAACAATGCCTCGTTGGGGTATGTGCATGCCATGGCGCACCAGTTGGGTGGCTTCTATGATTTGCCGCACGGGGTGTGTAATGCGGTATTGCTGCCACATGTACAGCGTTACAACGCGCAAGTCTGTCCGGCACGATTACGTGATGTGGCCAAAGCGATGGGCGTGGATGTCACGGGCTTGAGTGAGGAAGCCGGCGCAGAGGCGGCACTGGTTGCCATTCAAACGTTGTCGCAGGATGTCGGGATCCCGGCCGGTCTGACTGAACTGGGGGCGAAAGAAGAAGATATTGCGGTATTGGCCGAGAATGCCCTGAAAGATGCGTGTGGGTTTACCAATCCGAAGCAAGCGACCCATGATGAGATTGTTGCGATTTTCAAAGCGGCCATGTAATCCGGTCATGCCCCTTTCATATTGCCTATTCACAATGGTGATGTCAGCCACGAACGCGTCGCTTCGGCGATAAACCGCTGATAGTGCGACGACGGGTCGCACTCTTAACCACCATTTTGCGCCCATCGCTGGGCGCTTTTTTTGTTTGACTCTTGATGATGTTGGCTTATTGGGTTGTGGCTTACAGCAGCGGACTGAACATATAGAAGAACTGTTCAAACAATTTATTGGCGATAGGGCGGTCATGCCAGGTCTTGGCATCGACCGGATGAGAATCGGCAATGTATTGTTGCTGCAACCAACTCAGTTGCTGGGTAAATTCCGCATTGTCGACCGCCAAGGTTACTTCAAAGTTGAGCCACAAGCTGCGCATATCCAGATTCACCGTGCCGATCAAACAGTGGTTACCGTCAATCACCACCGATTTTGTGTGCAGTAACCCGCCTTGGAAGCGGTGAATACGCACGCCAGCGGTCAGTAGTTCAGAGAAGAACGAACGGCTGGCCCATTCCACCATCAACGAATCGTTCTTATCCGGGATCACGATATCTACCGACACCCCGCGCTGCGCTGCGCCTTTCATGGCATGCAGCAGGTTTTCACTTGGAATGAAATATGGGGTGGTGATCACCACGCTTTCTCGCGCTTGGTAGATACTCAGCAGCAGCGTTTGGTGAATGATTTCATCGGGCATACCGGGGCCGGACGGGATCACCTGAATCATATCAGCGGCATCAACCGAGCTGGGTAACTGGCAATCTGGCAGTGTCGGCAGATGCCGTTCACCGGTTTCCACTTCCCAATCCCAGGCTTGGATAGAGTTCAGTACGGCCACTGTTGGCCCTGTCACGCGCACCATCACGTCGATCCATTGGCCGACGCCGGCATCGGTTTTGAAATACGCCGGATCGACCATGTTCATGGAGCCGGTATAAGCGATGTGGCTGTCGATCACGACAATTTTACGGTGCTGACGCAGATCCAAACGACGCAGGAACATACGCAGCGGGCTCACCGCCAAGGCTTCGACAATCTGGATCCCGGCATGGCGCATCAGTTTTGGCCAGTGGGAGCGGAAGAAGCGCATACTGCCTGCCGCATCCAGCAAAATGCGCACGTTCACGCCACGCTTGGCTGCCATGATAAGTGCTGTCGCCACTTCGTCGGCCAGTCCGCCGGGGTGCCAGATGTAGAACTCCATCTGAATCGCATGCTGGGCATCGTGAATATCATCAATCAAGGAGCGCAAAATAGTTTGCGGCGAATCTTGCAAGGAGAGGGTGTTGCCACTTAACGCAGGAATGCCTAAGCGGTTTTCACACAGATCATTGATCGGACGGGCATGTTCGGTCATCAGGTGAGGCTGGTGGCCGGGGCAGTCGGTAAGGCGCTGGAACCAGTCCTCATAAGGTTGAAACATGTCTTTGGCACGTTCAGCCCGTTTTTTGCCAAGGTTGAGTTCGCCAAACAGGATATAGGCGAACACCCCGCCAATTGGGATGATGTAGATGATCATCAGCCACGCCAGTGAGACACCGACGACGCGTCGCTTGAACACTACGCGCATTGTCACTGCTGCAATCATTAACCAGTAGAGAAACACACCGACCCATGTCAGTACTTGATAAAACTGTTCCATTCACGTTTGCTATTTTGGTGACATATTTCTCTATTCTGCATCGAAATGGCTGGAATACCAATGAATTCTCATAATGTTGGTGGTTTTGTGAACACGATAAGTCCTTTGAGTGGCAGGATTTTCCCGCTTGTACTCGCACGGTAGTCCAGGCTTGCGATCGTGAATGGATAAACAGAGGAAGATGGCACAGAGGTGCTTTGCATGGCGATGGGCGTAAGGAAGATGATAGCAACGGCGGTTGGGTATATACTCTGCCCGTTTTTGCTGATTGTTTAAATGAAATAGAGATCCCCTATGTTTACTTTGGTTTTCGAGCACCCTGACTTTCTTGTGATTGATAAGCATCCGGGGATCAGCGTGCACAAAGATGACAACGAGCAACCGCTGCTGGCGGAAGTGGCGCGTCACACGGGGGATGAAAAACTCTATTTGATCCACCGTCTGGATAAAATGACCTCGGGCTTACTGCTGTTGGGGCGTCACCATGATGCGGCATCACAGCTGTCGGCTAACTTTGCCCAGCGCGTGGTTGAAAAATACTACTTGGCCATTGGTACCAAAAAGCCGAAGAAAAAGCAGGGCGTGGTGATTGGCGACATGAGCCGTTCCCGTCGCAGCAGCTGGAAATTAGAAACCAGCCGTGAAAATCCGGCGATCACCCAGTTTTTCTCAACCGCTGGCGGTGACGGTCGCCGTTTGTTCCTGTGTAAGCCGCATACCGGCAAAACTCATCAAATTCGCGTGGCGCTGCGCAGCGTGGGTTCTGGGATCACGGGGGATGATATCTACGGCTGTGAAACGTCTGATCGTGGCTACCTGCATGCCTATGCGCTGCGTTTCCCGTATCAGGGGGAGCAGTGGCAGTTTGTGTGTCCGCCGACCCAAGGTGCATTGTGGCAAGGTGAAGCGGTACAAGCGGGATTGGCTGAGTGGCAGTCACCGTGGTCACTGAACTGGCCGGTGATTGCCGGTAAGTCTAAAGGCTAAATACGAGCGGGCGGTGTCGATAATCTATCGTTACCGCCTATTCAATCCGCCCGATTTCATAAGTCAGTACAGAAGTCGGTCTGTTCAATAAGCTGAACTGTACGAAAAGCAACCGCTACATAAAATCAGTGGTGATAAAAAGCGCAACTTTTCCACGATTTAGCAGTAAAAATAGGCCTTACTGATAAAGATCGCGCTAAAGACGGCATTTATTCATTTAAATTGCGTTTAATTGGGCGTTTGTTAACCGTTTGCCATTAACGGCGCGAGGAAGATCACTTATAATGCCCGTCTAGGATTCACCCTAGATCGAGGAAAACCATGCGCCTTACCCGTTCTGTATCGCTGCGTATGCGATTAAAGAAGAAAAAGAATAAAACACGTTTTTGGGGGCTGGCGTCATTTCGTCGACATCGGAAAATGGTTAAACAGCGTGCGCGCCGACAGCATCAGGGGCGTATGCAAGCCGAATATGTCCTGCTCGCTACTCACCGCCTTCCTGAGCAGGAACACCTCAAACTGATCGCGTAAATGCGCGTACTATCCTATCCACTTAACCTTAATCAATGCAGTACCGTGATGGAAATTAGTGCACTACCTACTTTAGAGCAACACCTGATGGCTGAGTTGGCCACACCGCCAACGGAAGTTCGTCGTCTTTTTCATGGTCGTGGCCGCTGCTGGCCGGGCTTGGAGCAACTTACGGTAGACTGGCTGTCGGGTCAGGTACTGGTGTCGTTGTTCAAAGAGCCGTCGGCTGAATTTTTGGTGGCATTAGAGCAGTTACTGGAAACCTTAGTGGCGTCTGAAACGTGGCAGCAGTCCGGTGCGACATCCTTGTTACTGCAACACCGTGACCGTGAAGGCGCGCCAATGGATGTCCTTTGGGGCGAATGCCGTGACTATCAGGATGTGGTGGAAAACGGGTTAACCTTCAAGTTGGATCTGGGGCGTAAGCAAAATAACGGTTTGTTCTTGGATATGCGTCTGGGCCGTGAGTGGGTGATGCAGCATGCCAATGGCAAGCGCGTGTTGAACCTGTTCGCCTACACCTGTGGTTTTTCTGTGGCAGCGATTGCCGGTGGTGCCGAGCACGTGGTGAATCTGGATATGGCGAAAGCGGCATTAAGCCGTGGCCGTGATAACCATCACCTGAACCAGCATGATCTGAAGAAAGTGAGTTTCTTAGGCCATGAGCTGTTTAAGTCATGGGGTAAGGTGCGCAAACTGGGTCCGTACGACATGATCATCATTGATCCGCCGTCATTCCAGAAAGGCAGCTTTGCGCTGACTAAAGATTACCAGAAAATTTTGCGTCGTTTGCCGGAACTGCTGACCGCAGAAGGGCAAGTGGTCGCCTGTGTGAACGATCCGGGTGTGTCTTCGTCGTTCCTGATTGAAGGCATGGCGACAGAAGCGCCGGAATTGCAGTACCAATACCGTTTGGACAACCCGCCAGAATTTAAGGATATTGATCCGGAAGGCGGCTTGAAGGTGCTGATTTTCGAGCGTCAGCCTCAAGGCTAACTTACCGATTCCAAAAAGAAAAACGCCAGCGTGATGCTGGCGTTTTTTTATGTCGATTCAAAGCCTTGTTAGCCGTGTATCATGACTCAGGGGACATGGTATTGCAGACTTCGCTGTTCACCGGTTGAGTCACCATGGCACGGCCACGCATGTCCATGATCACAATATTGTAGTTGATGCCTTCTGTCACCAGTGGCGTCAGCTCTTCATTGTTGCAGTAGTTAATGGCAGCATTTTTAGCGGCTTTAGTCGGTGGTGTTTTACCACCACCACCGTATAGGATGGTGATCTCAACCATGTTTTCACGGGCTTTGGCTTTCATGACCTGATATTGGTCGATTTTCGCGTACGGCGCTTTGCTGTTAATGGCCGCCGCACGAGCCTTAGCGAGGCTGTTCACAACATCTTCGTTGCCGTTAGAGGCACAACCGGCCAGTAGCGTGACCGCTAGCAGCGCGAACGTTCGTTTTAACATGCGGGAATCTCAGTGAATAAGTTGACGAAAAAGGGTCGGAGAGTAGACCCTGTTTCTACAAATATGTTCCGTAACGCGCGGTTATGGCAGCACTTTTTTGAAGGGTTTTACGATCACTTTCTCGTAAACACCGGCATCAATGTACGGATCCGCATCCGCCCAAGCTTGCGCCTCTTCCAGCGAGTTGAAATCCGCAATCACGGTTGAGCCGGTAAAGCCCGCTTCACCTGGGTTTTCGCTGTCGATGGCCGGCATCGGGCCAGCGACTAACAAACGGCCTTCTTCTTGTAGGGCGCTCAGACGCGCCAAATGTTTCTCACGCACACTCAAGCGGCGTTCCAAACTGTTTTCAACATCCTGAGAGAAAATAACGTACCACATGTGACATGTCTCCTTGGTACTCGCAGTCCATTTATCCGAGAGCCGGATACTGCGAATGCAAATGAAATAAGGGATAGCATTGAATCACATACTAATGGAAAAAAAACGCCCTAACTAGTTGTTAGGGCGTTTCCTGCGTATTTGTTAGGCTTTTTTAACGGCTCTTGGTCGGCCGTTGCTGTCGATAGCCACATAGTTGAAGGTGGCTTCACAAACGCGGTAGCGATCGCCCACACCGTCGATCGCGACAGGCTTCACCCACACTTCCAGTGACACACTCATCGATGTATTACCAATGCGGCTACATTCACCGTAACAACACACGACATCGCCTACGCTGACCGGTGCTTTGAAGGCAATGCTGTCAACGGAGACGGTGACGACGCGGCCGCCACAAATTTCTTTGGCAAGGATTGCGCCGGCCAAGTCAAGTTGAGACATGATCCAACCACCAAAAATATCACCGTTGGCGTTGGTATCGGCTGGCATGGCAAGGGTACGCAGCAATAGCTGCCCACGTGGGATGTTGTTTTCTGCTGTCATGGTGCGACTCTTATTCTGAATCTGTTTCTTTAGGCATATGGTGGTAGATATAGCCGCCAGTAGCAAGGGTGAAGATCAAGGTCCCGATCAGTAAGCCGAAGACTTTGAAGTTTACCCAGACATCGAGAGGCAAGCGGAAAGCAATATAGACATTCACGCAGGCACATACAATGAAAAACAGTGACCAAGCCACATTTATGCGTTGCCAAACCCGTTCTGGTAGTTGGATCTCATGGCTAAGCATGCTTTTAATCAACGGTTTGCCGAGGTACTGACTTACTAACAAACTGATGGCAAACAGTGCGTAAATGATGGTGACTTTCCATTTGATGAAATTATCATCGTGCAGGTAAATGGTGAGTCCGCCGAACACGGTGACCATGGCTAAGGTTGCCAGCTGCATTTTTTCGACTTTTTTATACAAAAACCATGTCACGCCCACTTGTACGACCGTCGCGGCAATGAGCGCGCCAGTGGCAACGAAAATGTCATGGGTTTTATACAAAACAAAAAAAATGATAAGCGGTATGAAGTCGATGAGTTGTTTCATCGTAAGGGCCTCTGAGATGAAATTACTGTGCCATCATACTGACTATTTTTGTGATTCCAATCACGTTTGATAAAAAGGTCAATACAGGAGCACATTGTTTCATGATTGTGCGCAAAATAAGCAATATACATCCATTAATTGAAATATAAGGCGTTAATTATCTGCTTCTATGCCGGTTTTTTGTTCTACTTGTGTTTGGTTTTAACAAGGATGGTGGAAACAGAGATGGACGTTGTTTTACTAATATTAGTGTTACTCGGTTTTACGGTTCTTTCCATTAAGCTTGCGGCCCATTTTCTGGATGTCGACAGTCCGGGCGCGGTGCGGTGTGTGTTCGCGACAGTACTGGCGGTGATTATCTCGTCGGTGTTGTCCGTGTTGATCGGCACCGGTGGCCCGAGCATGGTGGTGTCGTTCTTTGTCACAGCGGTGATGTATACCTTGGTGTTTAGCGTGAATACGATCGTCGGGTTTGTGTTGGCGGCAGTGGCAACGGGCATTCAAGTGGCGTTCTTCTTTGTGGCGCTGGCGTTGGGGCTGTCTGTTGTCGGGCTGAACTTGGCCTAACGGATGATCTGACGGGATAACGCAACAGGCTCACCTCATGCTCTGTCGCAAAACATAGGGTATTGCACAAAGAGGTGAGCGCGTTGTGTGAGTGGGTGTATTTCGTTGTTATGCGTCGGAGTGCTTTTCGTGATTCATGCTGTCGATGATCACGGCACAGGCGGCATCGCCGGTGATGTTGAGGGCGGTACGGATCATGTCAAAGATACGATCCAACGCGAACAACAGTGGCAAGCCTTCAATGGGAATGCCCGCAGCCAACAACACGGCGACCACGAGAAAAGAGGGGCCCGGTACACCGGCTTGTCCGACAGCCCCCAGTGTGGCGGTCAGGATAATGGCGATATAGGCTTGTAACCCCAAATCAACCTGAAACATTTGCGCGAAGAAGACGGCGACTAAGCCGTAATAGATGGCATTGCCACTCATGTTGATGGTGGCGCCCAATGGCAGCACGAACGAGGCGGTAGAATTTTTCACCTTGAGTTCTTCTTCGCACACTTCCATGGTCACAGGCAGTGTTGCCATTGACGAGGCGGTCGACAGCGCAACGGCTTGTGGCTTTTTCATCGCAGACAGAAAAGCGATAGGCGATGTGTTACTGAATGCTTTGATCAGGGCTGGGTAGAACAGGAATCCGTAGATCAAAATGGCGATCACGTAGACCACAAACAGTTTGATGACGATTTCTAATGCACGGAATCCGAAGGTCCCCACCGCATCGGCCATCAGGCCAAAGACCCCTAATGGCGCGACTTTCATGACCACGTTAATCATCCATACCATGGCATCCACAATGGCATTAATACCATTGAGCAATGGCTCGCGGCGGGCTTTTTCTAATTTAGACAGCGCAATGCCAAAGAAAAGGCAGAAAACCAGAATTTGCAGGACATTGGCTTCGGTCAGGGATTGGAACACATTGGTTGGGATCATGCCTTCAATCGTGGCCCAGAACCCAGGCAGATCCCCTTTATCGGCATAGACGTTAGAGAACAGGCTCTCGACGCCTTTCATATCCACGCCTTCACCCGGCTTGAAGATTTCTCCCATCACCAACGCCAGTCCCACTGCGACCGCAGAGGTCAGGCCAAAAAAGCCCAAGGTCGCGACACCGACTTTTCCTGCCGACTGACTACTGCCTAACCCCGCAGCACCTGAGATGATGGCGACGGCGATCAGTGGGATCACTAACATTTTGATCAAATGGATAAAGATACTGCCCAGCGGGGCAAAAATACTGGCATCGTGGCCCATAAGTGCGCCGACGATGGTGCCGATGCACATGGCGATAACGACCTGCACGCCGATATTGCTGAATATGCCTTTGTTATTTAACACAGTGTCTACCTCAGTTGTGTTTGTTGCCTTGTAAAGTCTAATTGGGGTTTTGTTTTGTAATTGTGTAAAAGTACAACCCAATATGTTGCCTTTTTGTGTCGATTGCCAGTCTACGCAGATCCCATGCGTAATTGAAGTATTTATCAACTCCGTATCGATTGAGTGACAATTTACTCACAAAATTGTGATGTAAGCATGCTGAGAGGCGAGAGGCGAGAGGCGAGAGGCGAGAGGCGGAAAAAGGAAAAGAGCCCTACGGCCCTTTTCCTGAAGTTTGCGAATCATTGAGATCGCGGGGTTAGCAGAGAACGTTTAACGAGTGGCGGCTTTCATCTGGCTGATGAAGGTGCGCATGTTGTCCAGCAGTGCTGCGTCGTCATGCAAGTGTGTTTCAATCACTTTCACCACCGCAGAGCCGGAAATCGCGCCTGCCGCACCAGCATTGATGGCCTCTTTCACCTGTGCAGGTTCCGCAATACCAAAGCCCAGTAGGGCTGGTGGCGCATTGTGGGCTTTCAGGCTATCTAACAAATGGTTAATCGGCATGCCAGCTTTGGTTTCTGTCCCCGTGACCCCTGCACGAGACAGCAGGTAGGTGTAACCGCCGCCGTAGCGCGATACGGTTTCCAGTGTGGCTTCATCTGCGTTGGGTGGCGCGATGAAAATCGGGTGAATACCGTGTTTTTTTGCCGCCGCGCGGAACTCGTCTGACTCTTTCACTGGCACATCGGCCACCAGCACCGAATCCACACCCGCATCGGCACATTGCTGATAAAAGTGGTCGATGCCGTTGGCGAACACCAGGTTGGCATACATCAGCAGGCCAATCGGGGTATCCGGGTACTTGGCACGGACTTGGGCGATCAGATCAAAACACACGGCAGGGGTGGTGCCTGCATCCAGCGCACGAATGGTGGCGCTTTGAATGGTCGGGCCGTCCGCGAGTGGATCAGAGAACGGAATACCCAGCTCCAAGGCATCGGCGCCGGCTTCAATCATGGTTTCGATGATTTGCAAAGACAGCGCAGGATTAGGATCGCCAATGGTCACAAATGGCACGAACGCGCCTTCATTGTTGGCAGCCAGGCGGTCAAATTGTGCTTGATAACGATCCATTACAGCGCTCCTTTTGCTTCTAGGATGTCATGAACGGTGAAGATGTCTTTGTCGCCACGACCGGAAAGGTTCACGACTAACAGTTGTTCTTTATCCGGGTTGGCTTGAATCATTTTCAGGGCATGGGCCAGAGCGTGGGCCGATTCCAACGCCGGAATGATCCCTTCTTGGCGCGCCAGCGTCTGAAATGCCTCAAGCGCTTCATCATCTGTCACCGCTTCATAGGTTGCGCGGCCAATGGCATTGAGGTGTGCGTGCTGTGGGCCGACAGACGGGAAATCCAACCCGGCTGAGACAGAGTAAGACTCTTCTACCTGACCGTGCATGTCCTGCATCAGTGGTGCTTTCATGCCAAAGAAAATGCCCAGCTTGCCGTGTTTCAGTGGCGCGCCGTGCATGTCGGTGTCCAGCCCTTTACCGGCTGGCTCAACCCCAATCAGGCCCACGCTTTCTTCTTCAATGAAGTCGGCAAACATACCGATGGCGTTCGAGCCGCCACCGACACAAGCAATTACCGCATCCGGCAGACGGCCTTCTTTTTCGAGGATCTGTGCTTTGGTTTCTTCCCCGATGATGTGCTGGAATTCACGCACAATGGTCGGGAATGGGTGCGGACCGGCTGCGGTACCTAGCAGGTAGTGGGCCTTGTCGTAGCTGGCAGACCAATCACGCATCGCTTCATTACAGGCATCTTTCAGTGTCGCTGACCCTGAATGAACAGGGATCACTTCTGCGCCCATCAAACGCATACGGAACACGTTCGGGCTTTGGCGCTCAACGTCTTTGGCACCCATGTACACGCGGCATTTCAGGCCGAGCAGGGCACAAGCCAGTGCTGTTGCCACACCGTGTTGACCGGCACCGGTTTCGGCGATGATTTCGTTTTTACCCATGCGTTTGGCCAGCAGCGCCTGACCCAGTACCTGATTGGTTTTGTGCGCGCCGCCGTGCAGCAGATCTTCACGCTTGAGGTACAGCTTGGTTTTGGTGCCTTTAGTCAGGTTCTGACACAGGGTCAGCGCCGTTGGGCGGCCGGCATATTCTTTCAGCAGGGTCAGGAATTCTTCCTGAAACGCCGGATCTTGCTGTGCTTCGACGAAAGCTGCTTCGAGCTGATCCAAAGCGGGGACGAGAATTTGTGGGACATACTGGCCACCAAATTCACCAAAGTAAGCGCTAATTTTGCTCATAGTGTGTTAATCCTTAATACTTTCTGATAGCCGCGAAAGCTGCTTTCAATTTTGTGGCGTCTTTTTTGCCTGGGGCACTTTCAACGCCGGAATTCAAATCTAATCCTTTGCAGCCAATGTGGGCGGCATCGATGACATTATCGGGTGTCAGGCCACCGGCCAGCATGATGTGCTGACGCTGCTCGGCCGGGATCAATTGCCAGTCAAAGGCAATACCGGTACCGCCGGATTGTTGGCCGACACGGCTGTCCAGCAAATGACGGTCAGCGTCCCATTGTGCCAATTCGGGCACGGTGTCGCTGATCCCGTGGGCTTTCCACACCTCACAATCTGCCGGTAGCTGCGCTTTGAGGCCTTGTACATAGTCAGGGCTCTCATCACCGTGAAGTTGTACTGCGGACAGTGACAGCGCGCGCGCCGCTTTGGTGATGGCATCAGGATCCGCATTGCGGAACACGCCGACATATTTCAGTGGTGCACCACTCATGACCATGCGGGCTTGCTCGATATCGACCTGACGCGGTGAGCCGGCGACAAAAATCAGTCCGCCATACACGGCACCGCTTTGGTACGCGGCAGCGGCATCATCGGCGTGGGTCAGGCCACAGACTTTGTTGTCGCCCAGTAGGACCCTGCGCACAGCCAGTTCAATGTCATCTTCTGCCATCAGCGAACTGCCAATCAAAAAGCCATTGGCATAGGCGGCCAAATCACGTACCTGCTGGTGGGTGTAAATGCCTGATTCGGAAATGACAATGGTGCCTTCCGGCAGTTTGGGTGCCAGCTGCTTGGTACGGTCAAGATCAATGCTGAGATCACGTAAATTACGGTTATTGATGCCCACCACTTTGGCGTTCAGGGCAATGGCACGCTCCAGTTCGTCTTCGTTGCTGACTTCGGTCAGTACACCCAGCTGCAAACTGTCAGCCAATGCAGCCAATTCGCGGTACGTGGCATCATCCAGTACAGAGAGCATCAGCAAAATGGCATCCGCCTGATAATGGCGGGCCAGATAGACCTGATACGGGTCAATCATGAAGTCTTTACACAGCACCGGTTGCGTGACCTGACGGCGCACCACGGGCAGAAAATCAAAGTTGCCCTGAAAGTACTTTTCGTCGGTCAGCACGGAAATGGCGCTGGCGTAGCCGTTGTACACGCCGGCGATCGCATCCAAATCAAAGTCCTGACGGATC
Source organism: Photobacterium aphoticum (assembly GCF_001029435.1). Lineage (GTDB taxonomy): Bacteria > Pseudomonadota > Gammaproteobacteria > Enterobacterales > Vibrionaceae > Photobacterium > Photobacterium aphoticum. The sequence goes on from NZ_LDOV01000025.1 coordinate 289,428, forward strand.
AGCCCTTTGGACGGGGAGGCTTTTTTGCATTCCAAAATGAAGGCGGCGTTATCGCCGGACAAGGCGTCGTAAAAAGAACGATCGCTCGGTGTCAGGCTATCGATAAAGCTGTCCAGCGGTTGCTGTTGTTTGCGTGCGTCAACCCACAGGCGTTTGTCGGCGACGATTTTGGCTAATACGGTTTCCATTATTGACCTCGTGCAGCAAGTTGGTCGACCAGCGCGTAGGCTTTGCCCGATTGCATCACGGCTAACGCTTGCTGGGTGTTCGCTTTCAAATCTTCATGGCCAAACAGACGAAGCAGCAGGGCCACGTTGACCGCCACGGCGCCCATTTGAGCATCGGTGCCTTTACCGGTCAGAATCTGTGTGATGATGGCGCGGTTCTCTTCCGGCTCACCACCTTTGATGGCATCCAGTGGGTGACTGTCGAGACCAAAATCGGCCGGCGTCAGGGTGTATTCACGGATTTCACCGTTGACGATTTCAGCCACGGTGGTTTCACCGTGAATGGCCACTTCATCCAGGCCGCTGCCGTGAACAACCGCTGCGCGCTTCATGCCCATGGCGGCGAGGGTCTCGGCAATCGGGCGCACCAAGTCTTTATCGTACACGCCCATCAGTTCGATGTTCGGGCGCGCCGGGTTAATGAGCGGCCCCAACAAGTTAAAGATAGTGCGGGTTTTTAAGGTCTGTCGTACGGGCATGGCATGGCGCACACCGCCGTGATACTGCGGCGCAAACAGGAAACAGACGCCCAGATCATCCAGTGCGCTGCGGGCGGTATCGGCAGACATCGCCAAATCGATACCGAACTTGTCCAGCAGATCGGACGAGCCGGATTTGCTGGAAACGCCACGGTTACCGTGCTTGGCGACTTTCACGCCACAGGCTGCTGCCACAAAGGCTGCCGTGGTAGAAATATTGATGGTATTGGCCCCATCACCACCGGTACCGACGATATCGGCAAAATCGTAGTCCGGGCGTGGGAACGGGTTGGCATTAGCCAGCAGGGCTTTGGCGGCGCCTGCCAGTTCCGCCGGGGTTTCCCCTTTGATTTTCAGTGCGGTCAGAATCGCAGAGAGGGCGATCGGATCCACATCGCCTTTGATAATGGCGTCAAACAGAATTTGGCTTTCTTCTTGGCTCAGCGGCTGTTGGTCATACAGTTTGTCGGTGAGCGCTAAAATGGTCGCATCCATAAGTCTTTTCCTTGTCGTGTTGTCGTCGTAATGGCCTTTCGCAGTCGCGTTTTGCTTGCGGTCAGTGTTGACCGGGGGACGACATGACCCATGCCAGCGTATTGGTCAGTAGCTGGGCCCCTTGGGTCGTGAGAATGGATTCAGGGTGGAACTGGTAGCCACACACACGGTCTTGGTCGTGGGTCACCGCCATCACCAGTCCGTCTACATCGGCAATCACCTGCAAGTCACTGGGCACGTCTTGTGCGATGAGTGAGTGGTAGCGGGCAATGGACAGTGGGCTGGTCAGTTCACCAAATACCGCATGGCCGTTGTGGGTCATCATGGCTGATTTACCGTGTACGATGTCACCGGCACCACCCACGGTGCCGCCATAGGCTTCCACGATGGCCTGATGGCCCAAGCAAATGCCGATCATCGGTACTTTGCCGCGCAGGTTGGTTATCAACGCAGGCATACAGCCGGCGTCTGCCGGTGCGCCGGGTCCCGGTGAAAGGACGAGGACCGGATGTTCGCCTTTGGCGATGGCTTCTTCTATGGCGGTTTCAATTTGGCTCGCGGTTAAGCTGTTGCGGTACACGGTCACCGGACAACCGAGAGCGCGAAACTGATCCACCAGGTTGTAGGTAAAGGAGTCAAAGTTATCGAGTAATACAATATGCGGTTGTGTCATGAAGGCCTCCTTTACCGTTCGGTGTTTTTTGTGCCAGTCGCTGATGGACTATGGGCTTTACGGATGGCGGTGATGACCGCTTGTGCTTTGCTGCGGGTTTCGTCGGCTTCGGCCTGCGGCACCGAGTCATACACCACGCCAGCACCGGCTTGCACGCTGGCAATCCCGTTTTCGACGTAAGCTGAGCGGATCACAATGCAGGTGTCCATGTCGCCCTGGCCGGTCAGGTAACCCACGGCCCCGCCGTAGCTGCCTCGGCGACGTTGTTCGACATCGCGGATCAGCTGCATGGCACGAATTTTCGGCGCGCCAGTCAGGGTACCCATGTTCATACAGGCCTGATACGCGTGCAGGGCATCCAAATCCCCGCGCAACTGGCCAACCACGCGAGAGACTAAATGCATCACATGGCTGTAACGGTCAACTTTCAGCAAATCGGCCACATAGCGGGTACCCGGTTCACTGATCCGCGCCACGTCATTACGGGCCAAATCCACCAGCATCATGTGCTCGGCGTTTTCTTTCATGTCGCTGCGCAGTTCCAGTTCAATGCGACCGTCTAAGTCGAGATTGATTGAACCATCCGCATTTTTGCCGCGCGGTCGGGTACCGGCGATCGGGTAAATCTCGACTTGATTGCTCTCGGTGCAGTATTTCAGGGCACTTTCGGGTGAGGCGCCGAACAGGGTGAAATCCGCATCCTGCAGGTAGAACATGTACGGACTCGGGTTGCCGATTTTGAGTTCTTTGTAGGCCACCAGCGGGGCCGGACACGGCAGCGTAAACTGACGGGACGGCACCACTTGGAACACATCACCTTTGATGACGTGATCTTTCAGATCCAGTACCTGCTGGCAGAAGTCGTCATCGCTGATGCTGACGGTGGGCTCGCCGATGTCTAACTGAGGCGCAGCCGGAACCGGTTTGGGTGTCAGGCAGGCTTCTTTGATGTGTTGCAGACGGCGGCTGAGTTCAAAATAGCTGGCGGTGTACTGCTTGCCGCCAAACAAAGTGGCTTGCAGCTTGCCTTTGCGGCGCTGGTGGTCGATGACCAACAGGGTTTCCGCGATATAAAAGAGGTAATCCGGACACTGGTTGTCTTGCGTGACCGTTGGCAGTGGCTCAAAGCCATCCACCACGTCATAAGCAAACAAGCCACCCAAGAACAGGGCTTCACGAGGCTGACCCGCCAGATCAAAAGCATGCTGGATCAGACGCAAAGCATCAAAGGATGACGGCTGACGCAGGCGGCTGTCTTCATCCAGTGCACGTTCGGCATGGGGGAAGTCCAAGATCAGACAGGCGGCTTCACGGGTTCGCTCGATGCTTTCTGGTAAACGTGTTTCCAGTGTTTCCAGCACATTGAGGCCGTTATCGGTCAGGGCTTCAAGACGCACTTGTTTTCCCCGACAGACAATGCGCACGGCGGCATCAATCAGCATCAGGCTTTTCAGATCTTGCTTGGAGTCGATTTCCGCCGATTCCAGTAGCAAGTTATGGGGGCGGTCCCCACAGACGGAGTAGTACAACTCCGTCGGATCCGCCACATACGGGACATCCAGGCTGAGCAACTCCAGCTCGCCGATGCCTAAAGGGGTGGTATTCACAGCGTTCTCCCTGCCGCTTCAACAAACGGTTTTAGCTCTTGCATCAACTGTTCAAACATCGGACCGGTTAATGCCTGGTGACCATCTGACAGGGCCTCACACGGGTTAAGGTGTGATTCCACAATAATGCCATCGGCACCGACCGCAGCGGCGGCGCGTGATAGCGGGATCACCAGTTCACGCACACCCGTACCGTGGCTTGGATCAACGACGACCGGTAGGTGCGTGCGCTGTTTTAAGTAAGCAACGGCATTTAAATCCAATGTGTTACGTGTTGCTGTCTCATAGGTGCGGATACCTCGCTCACACAGGATAATATTCGGATTCCCTGCATCGTAGATGTACTCCGCCGCTAACAGCAGTTCCTCGATAGTGGCTGAAAGTCCGCGTTTGAGCAAGACCGGTTTCTTGTTTTCGCCCACCGCTTTAAGCAGGGCGTAGTTCTGCATGTTACGTGCGCCGATTTGTAGACAGTCGACGTATTCGCACATGTCCTTCATTTGACCCACTTCCATCACTTCTGACACGGTCGGGATATTGAGTTGTTCGCTGGCCAGTTTTAACAGCTTCAGCCCCTCGACGCCCATGCCCTGAAAATCGTACGGGCTGGTGCGGGGTTTGTACGCGCCACCGCGCAGTGCCACGGCGCCGTGTTGTTTTACCACTTCCGCAACCGATAGCAGCTGTGCTTCTGACTCCACCGAACACGGACCGGCAATCACAGCAAACTTGTCACCGCCGACACTGGCGTTACCAAAACGCACCACGGTATCGTGCGCTTGCACTTCACGGCTGACCATTTTGTATTTGGTCAAAATCGGTTTGACGTTCTCGACACTCGGGTAGGCATCAAGATGAAGTTGCTCCAGCACACGCTCATCGCCCAGCGCGCCCAGAACGATACGTTCGACACCTGGCATGTAGAGGGGCTTCAGACCGGCCGCTTCAATGCGGGCAAGAATGGCTTGGGCGTCGGCTTCAGTGGCAGTAGGCTTGAGGACAATGATCATGGCGTTTTCCTTTTGTTCGTGGCGCTAGTCTTCGTCTGGCTGAGCGCATTTAATTCGTTGGTGTTAGCTGGCTGCTGTCGGTTATCTCTGGCGATTAATTCGCCGTTTTGGTTATTTGGGTACAAAAAAGCCCGCAAGCTGCGGGCTGGGTTATCTGGCGCAAGGCACAGCAAACTCCACAACCCGCGTTGTGTGGCACCACCACCAAGAAAATAAAGCGCAGAGTGAATGAGGAATTTGCTGTAACATGTAAATATCCTGTACCGTGAGTACATCGTGATATCGAGTAATTGCGTACTAGTAAACTAGTTCATGAATCTAAAGTCAAGAATTTAATTATGTTGTTTGATTTACACAGCCACACCACGGCATCGGACGGTCGTTTGACGCCAGAGGAATTGGTGGCGCGCGCGGTAGAACGCCGCGTGGATGTATTGGCCATTACTGACCATGATACGGTTGCTGGTTTGCCGGCAGCAGAAGCGGCGATAACCGCACAAAATTTGCCAATTACCCTGATCAAAGGCATTGAAATATCGACACTTTGGCATAATTTTGATATTCACATTGTAGGATTGCAGATCGACACCGAACATCCTGCGCTCGTGGCATTGATTGACGAGCAAGCCGCACGCCGAGATGCACGCGCCACCTTGATGGGTGAGCGGTTGGAGAAAAACCGCATGCCGGGCGCATTGGCGGGCGCCAGAGCCATTGCGAACGGGGCGACACTGACCCGTGCCCATTTTGCGCAGTGGATTGTTGAACAGGGTTACGCCAAGAACATGCAAGCGGTGTTTAAGAAATTTCTGACCCGCAATAATCCGGGCTATGTACCGCCGGATTGGTGCTCGATTGCTGAAGCGGTGGATGTGATCCACCAAGCGGGGGGCGTGGCCGTATTGGCGCATCCCGGCCGTTATAACATGACCGCCAAATGGATTAAGCGTCTGCTTGCCGCCTTTAAAGAAGCGGGGGGCGATGCAATGGAAGTGGCGTTACCGCAACAGTCGCCGACTGAACGACGTTTACTGGGTGATTACGCCATTGATTTTCAATTACTCGCTTCTCAAGGCTCGGATTTCCACTATGCCTCTCCGTGGACCGAACTGGGACGTAACCTGTGGTTACCGAAAGGTGTGACTGAGGTCTGGCAAGGGTGGAGTGTCGAAAAGAAGCGCATTGACGAGGAACTGCCTGCGGGCAATACACTTCCGATGGAGGAAGAATGAGTCAGTACTTTTATATGCACCCTGAAACGCCACAAGTGCGCTTGGTTAACCAAGCGGTGGCGATTATCCGTAACGGCGGGGTGATCGTTTACCCGACCGATTCCGGTTATGCGCTGGGTTGCCAGCTGGAAAATAAATCGGCGCTGGAGCGCATTTGCCAGATCCGCCGTCTGAACGATAAACACAACTTCACCTTGTTATGCCGTGATTTATCGGAGTTGTCCCTCTACGCACGTGTAGATAACGTGGCGTTCCGACTGCTGCGCAATAACACACCGGGCGCGTACACCTTTATCTTTAAAGGTACCAAAGATGTACCTCGCCGCCTGATGAACCCAAAACGTAAAACCATCGGTATCCGTGTGCCGGACAATGCCATTGCTCTGGCACTGCTGGAAGCCTTGGGTGAGCCGATGATGTCGACGTCGCTGATTTTGCCGGGGAACGAAACCACGGAATCGGATCCGGATGAAATCCGCGATAAGCTTGAACATGCCGTCGATTTGATCATTAACGGCGGTTACTTGGGTGAGCAGCCGACAACCGTGATTGATTTCAGTAATGATGAGATGGAAATTGCTCGCGTCGGATCGGGCGATCCATCACCGTTTGAATAATCTGCGATAAGTGGCCGGTATCACAGTTAGCGTGGAATATCCGGTGTTGCCACCGCGTTTTTGGTGGTAACTCCGGCCAGCATTTGGCATAATCCGCCGTCGCTTTAAGATGGCTTAAAGTGCGATGATATTTCGACGCCTGTGAAGGCGACAAAGGTTTGTCTAATGAGTGAAAAATTACAGAAGGTACTGGCTCGATCTGGTCAGGGCTCTCGTCGTGAAATAGAGTTGATGATCCAACAGGGTCGCGTCAGTATCGATGGTAAGGTTGCCAAGCTGGGTGACCGTCTAGAAGATCTGTCTGTTACTGTACGTATCGATGGTCACAATGTTCAGTTGATCTCGTCTTCAGAAGAAATTTGCCGTGTAATGGCTTATAACAAACCTGAAGGTGAGCTATGTACTCGCCATGATCCGGAAGGTCGTCGTACGGTATTTGACCGTTTGCCTCGTTTGAACGATGGACGCTGGGTATCAGTAGGTCGTTTGGATGCAAACACCGGCGGTCTATTGCTTTTCACCACTGATGGTGAATTGGCTAACCGTTTGATGCACCCAAGCCGTCGCGTTGAGCGTGAGTACATGGTACGTGTATTCGGTGAAGTGACCGAAGACATGGTACGTAATCTGGTTCGCGGTGTTGAACTGGAAGACGGTATGGCACGTTTTGAAGACGTGGTATACGCGGGCGGTGAAGGTATGAACCACACGTTCTACGTGGTGATCACCGAAGGCCGTAACCGTGAAGTACGTCGTCTGTGGGACTCGCAGGGCGTAACAGTAAGCCGCCTGAAGCGTGTGCGTTACGGTGACATCTTCCTGACCAAAGATCTGCCTCGTGGCGGTTGGATGGAACTGGAACTGAAGGAAGTGAACTACCTTCGTGAAACCGTTGAGCTACCACCGGAAACGGAAACGGTATTGACCGTTGAAGGCCAGAAGCGTAAGCGTGGTGTACGTCAGATCCGTCGTGCGGTTCGCCGTCACGAAGAGCGTCTGAACGAAGAGCCGCGTGGTCGTCGTGGTCGTCAAGATCAACGTCGTTCATCTAGCCGTACGAAAGATGCGGACATGGCTGCGCAAGAGCACAAGCCAGCACGCCGAAAGCCGGCAACAGATGACCGTCGTAAACCTGCAATGGACGATTCGCGTCGTAAGCCAGCTGGCGATGACTCGCGTCGTAAACCAAATGCAGAAGGCGCACGCCGCAAGCCGTCAGGCAATGCTGCTAACCGCCGCAATCCGCTGAAGAACAAGCCAGCGAAACCACGTACACGTAAGTAAGTGTCATGAATAATAAAAAAGCAGCCTCAGGGCTGCTTTTTTTATGCGTGCAATTTTTTATGCAAGCAGGGGGCTTAATGGCGCGTCTTCGCGTTTAAGATTTAGCTTCACCCGGCTGGCGTTTAGGCTGGGCATCAATGCACTGACCATTCACGTCACGGCTGTCCGGCCCCATCAGGTACAGATACAGCGGCATGATGTCGGCTGGGGTTTTTAGTAAGGAGGTATCTTCTGCCGGGAACGCTTTGGCGCGCATACCGGTACGGGTACCGCCCGGGTTGATGGCATTGACGCGCACGTTGGTGCCGGCCAGTTCATCGGCGACTACCTGCATCATCCCTTCCGTGGCAAATTTGGAGATTGCATACGCGCCCCAGAATGCACGGCCTTGGTGACCAACGGTTGATGAGGTAAACACAATGCGGCCATCCGGCGCCTTTTTCACAAGCGGAATAATGGCTTGTGTGAGCAGGAACTGGGCTTTTACGTTCACCTGCATCACTTCATCAAAGGCGGTTTCATCCATTTGATCAAACGGGCTCAATACCCCCAGCAGACCGGCGTTGTGCAGCACGCCATCCAAGCGACCAAATTGGCCTTCAATGGTCTCTACCATGTCTTGATAGTTCTGCTTGGTCGCGCCCATCAAATCCATCGGAATGATAGCCGGTTGTGGGTAGCCCAGTGCTTCAATCTCATCGTAAACCGCTTCCAGTTTAGCAACCGTGCGGCCGAGCAAAATCACAGTGGCACCGTGAGCGGCATAGCTGATCGCAGCCTGACGGCCGATACCGTCACCGGCACCGGTAACCAGAATCACTCTGTCTGTTAATGCGTTCTCGGCGATTGAATAATCCACGTGTTACTTCCTTATTGGTTTTTTCGTTTTCCAGTGCGTCAACGTTACCTTAATCTGTTTGTTTCAGCGAGACTTTCTTTACTTTTCATTAACCGTCATCACGGTGTAAATTTGTTGGGATACGGCTCTTGGGTATACAATGGGTCGATGCCAAAAATGAGGACTCAACATTGGATTTTTTGCTTGATTACGGGCTATTTCTAGCCAAGATTGCCACGGTGGTGATCGCGATTGCCGCTATTCTGATCATTGTTAAAGGATTGAAAGACCATCATGGCTCATCAAAAGGTGAGTTAGAAGTCACCGATCTGACGGAACAATATAAACATACGGTGTCTCAGTTAGAGTCCCACTTATTTGATAAACCGCTACTGAAAGCCCGCGACAAAGCGGAGAAAAAAGCGGAAAAAGAGAAAAATAAAGCGCGTCAAACCGAAGTAAAAAAAGCGGCTAAAGAAGGGGATTTGTCCCATTCTCGCGAGCCACGTCTGTTTGTTCTGGACTTCCACGGTAGCCTTGACGCACGTGAAGTGACCGCATTGCGTGAAGAAGTGACGGCCATTTTGGCCGTGGCGATGGAAGGGGATGAAGTGCTGCTTCGCCTTGAAACCGGTGGCGGTATGGTACACGGTTACGGTTTGGCGTCGTCTCAGCTGGATCGCTTGAAATCAGCCGGTGTGAAGCTGACCATTTCTGTTGATAAAGTGGCGGCCAGCGGCGGTTATATGATGGCGTGTGTGGCCGATAAAATTATCTCTGCACCGTTTGCGATTGTAGGTTCAATCGGTGTCATTGCCCAGTTGCCAAACTTCAACAAGTTGCTGAAGAAAAACGACATCGAGTTTGAACAAATCACCGCAGGTGAATTTAAGCGAACGCTCACGATGTTCGGTGAAAACACAGATAAAGCGCGTGAAAAGTTCCAAACTGAAATTGAAGAGACGCACGGTCTGTTTAAAGATTTCATTGCGGCACATCGCCCTGAACTGGATTTGGAAACCGTGGCAACGGGTGAGCACTGGTTCGGTAAGCAAGCGCTTGATTTGGGTCTGGTAGACGAAATTGGCACCAGTGACGATTTCATTAGCCTGGCGTGTAAAGATCGTGAAGTGCTGCAGGTGCGTTACGTACAGCGTAAGAAACTGGCCGAGAAACTGGCGGGTGCGACCGGTGAAGCGGCAGATAATCTGCTGATGAAGTGGGTGAGCCGAGGTCAGCGTCCTTTCATGTGATCATGACAAAGGATAAACCGATAACGACACAGCCCCGCATGATGCGGGGCTGTTGCGTTTTAAAGCGTGAGCGCTGATTACGCAATCGTAAACTCTGGTGACAATTTGTGCGCCAGGAATTTAAACATGTTGAAAACAGCCGTGGTCTTTTCGGTGGGTAGACCTTGCTCATCTAAGAAGTATTCGCCTTTGAAAATCAATACGCCATCACGCTCTTCCACGGCGGTCGCGCGCATACCTTCAAGGTACGCTTCGTGGTCTTGGATCAGCTGGTTGGCAATAAGTAGCAGATCATCTGCGCTGATTGGGTTTTTCGTGCTCATGGGCGTCTCTGATGCTATGAAGTTGAAATAAATCGAGGTGATTTGAGTCTCTGTAGTCTAAGCAACTTGGTCACAGAAGACAATTCTGAGTATGGGCAGTGGTGGTCTTGTGAAGGGTGCTAGAAAATTGAACAACGTAGGATTGGCTAAGCCGTTGAAAAACCAAAATTCTGTGAGCGAAGGCAAAAATTGGCTGTTTTTTATAGTCAAAGCGGCGACGAGGTGGTAATCATTAGCGCCCGTTGGGACGTAAAAAGGCACATTGAGTGTCTTCTTTATATAGAGGGAATACGGTTGCGCTGATATTCAGGGACTTGCTTAACGCAGCGAATTTCTGTTTATATGCCAAGTGTAACTAAGCATTAACAAGTGGAGAAGGGACAACCAAACAGTCTCGATTTGTTAAAAAGCAGTTGACCTTCTAGGATTGTAGCCCAATATGTAAATACCAATCACATTACGTAACTCGTTAGCTAGCAGTCATTCTCAACCCGGTTGTGAATCACTATTTGAATAGTTACTTAATCAGTTTGGTGTACCAGCTTGCCGTGCTACCTTGAGTTTCTTGCGTGCAACTGTTTGTTTTTATTTTATTTTTTGTGAGCACGAGGACGTAATAGAATTATTATGGGAAAATCTCTCGTTATTGTGGAGTCCCCAGCCAAGGCGAAGACTATCAATAAGTACTTGGGCAAGGACTTCATTGTTAAGTCAAGCGTAGGTCACGTTCGTGATTTGCCTACCGGTGCACGTAGTACAGGCAAGAAAGCCGCTGCGACCTCGACCAAAGGCCTGAGCGCGGAAGAAAAAGCAGCAATTAAAAAAGAAAAAGACCGCAAATCGCTGATCGGTAAAATGGGCGTTGACCCATACAACGATTGGGAAGCGCAATATGAAGTGCTGCCTGGCAAAGAAAAGGTCGTGAGTGAGCTGCAAAAGCTGGCGGAAGATGCTGATTACGTCTACCTCGCAACCGATTTGGACCGCGAGGGGGAAGCTATTGCGTGGCACCTTCGTGAGATCATCGGTGGCGATGATGCACGCTACAAGCGCGTTGTATTTAACGAGATCACAAAAAATGCGATTCAGCAGGCGTTTGAACAGCCGGGTGAATTGAACATTGATGGCGTGAATGCACAGCAAGCGCGTCGTTTCCTAGACCGCGTGGTGGGCTTTATGGTCTCGCCATTGCTATGGAAAAAAGTGGCCCGTGGTTTGTCTGCAGGCCGTGTACAGTCGGTGGCAGTAAAACTGATTGTGGAGCGTGAGCGCGAAATCAAAGCGTTTGATCCTGAAGAATTTTGGGACATTCACGCCAATACCATGACCGTAGGCAAAGATGCCCTGCGTCTGATGGTGGCACAACAGGCCGGTAAAGCGTTCCGTCCGGTGAATGAAGCCGACACCATGGCAGCCCATGCGCTGCTGGAGAAAGCCGCGTACAACGTGATTGAGCGTGAAGACCGCCCAACCAGCAGTAAGCCTTCGGCACCTTACATTACCTCGACGCTGCAGCAAGCGGCGAGCACCCGTTTGGGTTACGGCGTAAAACGTACCATGGGCTTGGCCCAGCGTTTGTACGAAGCCGGTTACATCACGTATATGCGTACCGACTCGACCAACCTGTCGAAAGAAGCGGTAGAAGCTGCGCGTGAGTTTATCAGTGCGGAATACGGTGATACTTACTTGCCAGGCCAGCCAAATGTGTATGGCAGCAAGGGGAATGCACAAGAAGCGCACGAAGCGATCCGTCCGTCGAACGTGGATGTGAAAGCAGAAGATTTAGAAGGTGTCGATCAAGACGCGATTAAACTGTACGACCTGATTTGGCGTCAGTTTGTGGCGTGTCAGATGGTCCCTGCACAGTACGATTCAAGCACCATTACGGTGCAGGCGGGTGATTTCACTCTGAAAGCCAAAGGCCGTACGCTACGCTTTGCGGGCTGGACGAAAGTACAGCGTCCTTCGGGTAAAAACGAAGACACCACGCTGCCAATGGTACACGTGGGTGACACGCTGGCACTGGAATCGCTAGAGCCTAAGCAGCACTTTACCAAGCCACCGGCACGCTTTACTGAAGCGGCACTGGTTAAAGAACTGGAAAAACGCGGTATTGGCCGTCCGTCAACGTACGCGTCAATCATTTCGACCATTCAGGATCGTGGTTACGTGCATGTGGATCAGCGTCGTTTCTACGCGGAGAAGATGGGCGAAATCGTCTCTGATCGTCTGGACGAAAGTTTTGCTGACCTGATGGATTACGACTTTACCGCCCGTATGGAAGGTAACCTCGATAAAATCGCAGAAGGTGAAGCGAACTGGAAAGCGGTACTGGATAAGTTCTTCAGTGACTTCACCGCCGAGCTGGAAAAAGCCGAGCTGGACGAAACGGAAGGCGGCATGAAGCCGAACAACATCGTATTGACGGATATCAAGTGTCCGACGTGTGAACGCCCAATGGGTATTCGTACGGCATCAACCGGTGTGTTCCTGGGCTGTTCTGGTTACGCGTTGCCACCGAAAGAGCGTTGTAAGACCACCATCAACCTTGGTAGTGAGGAAGGTGTGGTTAACGTGCTGGAAGAAGACGTTGAAACGGCAGCATTGCGTGCCAAGAAACGTTGTCCGAAATGTAGCACGGCAATGGATGCTTACCTGATTGACCAGACTCGTAAACTGCACGTGTGTGGTAACAACCCAAGCTGTGACGGCTTTGTGGTTGAGAAGGGCGAATACAAGCTGAAAGGCTACGAAGGCCCGGTGATCGAGTGTGACAAGTGTGGCTCTGACATGGAGCTGAAAAACGGCCGTTTCGGTAAGTACATGGGTTGTACGAACGAAAGCTGTAAGAACACTCGTAAGATCCTGAAGAACGGCGAAGTCGCGCCACCGAAGGAAGATCCTGTGCATCTGCCTGAATTGCCATGTAGTCAGGATCCGGATGCGTACTTTGTGTTGCGTGACGGTGCATCCGGTCTGTTTATGGCGGCAAGCACCTTCCCTAAATCGCGCGAAACCCGTGCGCCACTAGTGGAAGAGTTGGTACGCTTTAAAGACCGTTTGTCTGAGAAATTCTTGTACCTGACAGACGCGCCAAGCCATGACCCAGACGGTCTGCCAACCGTGGTTCGCTTTAGCCGTAAGACTAAAGAGAACTACGTACGCTCAGAAGTGGACGGCAAGCCAACGGGCTGGACGGCACTGTTTGAGGGTGACAAGTGGATCATCACTGACAAGCGCAAGAAGTCGAAGCAAGACAAAGCTGACGCAGAATAATCTGACGCCGAGTGAGTCACTCGATAGCTGAATAACAAAAAACCGCCGAAAGGCGGTTTTTTTATGGCTGATGATCGCTGAAGACCCAGATCATGCTAGAACCTAGAACCTAGAACCTAGAACCTAGAACCTAGAACCTAGAACCTAGAACCTAGGTTCTTACGTCTTATCTTTTACGCCAATGCGTCAGCGGTAGCAGGGACGCCGCTGTGGAATCGGAAGACGGTATCCGGCGCATTGATCAGTTCGGCTTCTCGCGCACCAATGGCCTGAATACGGTCACTGATATCACCACCCGCAATTTGCTCTGCCAATTGCAGGTAATCTTGATAGTGGCGCGCTTCAGAGCGTAGCAGGGAGATATAGAACTTCTGTAAATCGCTGTCTAAGTGCGGTGCCAGTTTGGCGAAACGCTCACAAGAACGGGCTTCGATGTATGCGCCTACAATCAGTTTGTCGACAAGCGTGACAGGATCGTGAGTACGGACCACTTTCATCAGGCCTTTGGCATAACGACCCGCCTGTAGGTTGCTGTACGGAATGCCTCGCTCATCCATGATCTCCAACACTTGCTCGAAATGGTGAAACTCCTCTTTGATGAGGCGCACCATTTTGGCAATCAACTCTTCGCCGTACGGACAGTTGGCTTTGGGCGTGAGATCGGCGCTTAAGCCATTCTTCTTACCATGGAACTGGCGCATGTCACGGGTCAGGCCATAAACAAAATCTTCATAGGGTTTAGCCCAGGCCATCAGGGCTTTGCCGCTCTCTGCGTCTACCGCGTATTTGCGGATCAGAAACATCGCCGTCTGGCTGGCTTTCAGTTCACAGTTACAGTGATCCACCAGCAGGGCAGTGAGGTTTTCAGGTTTCTTGGCTTCTTCAATCCACGCGTCAGGCGTGTCGCAGTGCAGGAACTGGCGGACCGGTGTGAGCAGATTGTCGATCATCGCTTGCGTATCGTTCATTGATTATCAGGCTGATTTGAGTAAGTTATTTTCACCCAGTATATCAATACAAAAAAGAAAGGCCACGCAATGCGTGGCCTTCATCAAAGAGGGAAAAACAGAAAAGTTGGGGTTACCACTTACGCTTAGGCTGGAACAGAATATCCAGCTCGTCTTGCTCTTTATCAATCATTTGCTGGCGTTCTTGTTCGCGGCTCATGTTCTGTGAGCTGTCAATTTCACTCAGCATGATCATCAGCTTTTCACGAGCTTGGTTGGCATAGTTATCGTTTTTGCTCGACAGCACATCGATGCCTTTTTTCAGCAACTGTTTCGCGGTGCCCAATTGGCGTTTCATGCGGGCATCATTAGCACGCTTTACCACGTTTTCAATGTTGATGCGCAGCTGCAAGCCTTCCAGACGGGCGTTCTCCGACACAAAAGACTGGGTCGGCATGCGGCCTTTGCTGTGTTCGTTACGAATGGTATTTTTCAGGCGCTTAACCAGTTGCAGCATGCCTAACGCTTGTTTATCTGTGTTGGGCACTTTGAAGTTCGCGACGTCTGCGTTGGAATAGTTTTCCTGCAATTGGCGAATTTGCTCGGTCACATTGATAATGCGTTGCGGTAACGCTTTATCGGTTGGATCGATATCGCGCATGCTTTCCAGTGTGAACAGCACACGACGGTTTAAGCACATTAATAATTCTTTGCTGTAGGGCAAATGGTGTGCGTTGCCGATCAACTCTTCAGTTGAATCAATGATTGCAATGCACTTAGACAGCTCTTGCTGTTTTTTGCTCTCTAGTTGTTGTCGATACTGAATGATGATGTTGTAACCCACAATCAAAATCAGCAGTAGGCTTACCAGGCCAATGACTAATGGCATACTCATAGATTTGACGACCACCGCGCTTACACTAAGTCTTATAAGATACACCATCTCACAAGGAGCACCTAGTTTTGTTGTGGCTTTTGCGTGTTTTATCAATAGTGTTTGCGTCATTGGCTCCATGACGATCCCACGCATTGATGACCAATCGCCATCCGCCGCTATTTGGCCATATATTGTTCAACTAATGCTAGGCAAACTAGATGATTCAAGATATAACGTAATGTTATATACCCAAGTCGCCTTAAAATGTCCGTTACGTGACGAAGTAGGTTGCTTATCGGGGAAAGGACTGTTTACCGCAGTGTGACGGTCACTTGGCAGGCATGGTTGCATTGATATAATGGACTATAAATAGGCGGTACCATGAAACTACAACAATTAAGATATATCGTTGAGGTTGTGAACCATAACCTGAATGTGTCCTCGACCGCAGAGAGTTTATACACCTCTCAACCGGGGATCAGTAAACAGGTACGTTTACTGGAAGATGAACTGGGCATCCAAATTTTTGAACGCAGCGGTAAGCACTTAACCAAGGTGACCCCTGCGGGCGAAGAGATTGTCAAAATTTCACGGGATATTCTGTCCCGCGTAGAAAGCATTAAATCCGTTGCCGGTGAGCATACCCATCCGGAAATGGGCACCTTAAACATTGCCACAACCCATACGCAAGCCCGTTATGCACTGCCAGCGGTGATTCAAGGGTTTACTGCGCGTTACCCGAAAGTGACCTTGCACATGCACCAAGGTACGCCTTCACAGCTGGCGGATGCGGTGTCTAAAGGCACCACGGACTTTGCCATTGCCACCGAAGCGCTGCACTTGTATCAGGACATGATCATGCTGCCGTGTTACCACTGGAACCGTTCGATTGTGGTGAAAGCCGATCACCCCTTGGCGCAGAAGTCTGAGATTACTATCCATGATTTGGCTGCGTACTCGTTGGTGACGTACGTGTTTGGCTTTACGGGCCGTTCAGAGCTCGACAGCGCCTTTAACCGCTCTGGCTTAACGCCGCGCATCGTCTTTACGGCAACCGATGCGGATGTGATTAAAACTTACGTGCGCTTGGGCATTGGGGTAGGGGTGATTGCCAGCATGGCAATGGATCCTGAGGTGGACAGTGATCTGGTGGCGATTGATGCCAGCCATATCTTTGAAGCCAGCACGACCAAGATTGGCTTTAAGAAAGGCACCTTCCTGCGCACGTATATGTATGACTTTATGGAGCGTTTCGCGCCACACCTGACGCGTAACGTGGTAGATCAGGCCGTCGCACTCAAGAGTAATGCGGAAATCGAAGCCATGTTCACCAGCATTCCCTTACCGGTGAAATAAGTCGAAATGACAGGTTGAATATCCGGCATCAGACATTCAGTAATGCATATCACAGACAGGCTGCCTTCGGGTGGCCTGTTTTGTTTCATGCGCGGTGCCTGTGTTGGTACATGAGCCCTGAAGGTGTTGCTCAGGAGGACCGGATCTCTTTCGCATAATTTATCGGTGTATTTGACCTTGATTGGGTATAATCGCTCACCAGTAAGACAAATGCAGAGTAAACCATGTACGCCCCGCTTTTTTCTAAGCTTGACCACCTGCTGGTTGAGACCCGTAATTTTTGGCAGTTTATGCCGTTTGCCGAAACGCCAGCCGCGTGGGAGGCTGACCATCCTGCGCTGTACCAATGGCTGATGGCGCTTACCGATGACGAGGTGGCGTATTATCTGTCGGACAGCACGGCATTAAGCGAGGCATTGCGTACCTGGATCCCACAAGCGGATGCACTCACCGCATTGACGGATGTGCCAGCCTTAGCACATATCGAGCGCGAGACACCTCGCGGGCTAGACACGGGCATTCCCGGCCGAAAGTGGAGCCAATTGCAGGCGTTTAATGGCGTATTGCCTGCCTTGTCATTGCCGTGGTTGGAGTGGTGTGCGGGTAAAGGCTTCTTAGGACGCGTATTGCATGCGACCCACCAGACGCCGGTGGTGAGCTTGGAGTGGCAGCAAGCCCTGTGTGAAAGCGGTGATGAGGCTGCGAAAAAGCTGGGTCTGGATATGACGTTCGTACAGGGTGATGCTTTTTCGCCGGACAGCGAGCAATATATTCAGCCGCAGCAGCACGCGGTGGCGTTGCATGCCTGTGGTGATCTGCATGTGTCATTGTTACAACGCGTAGCTGCCAAGCAAGGGCAGGCAGTGAGTATCTCGCCGTGTTGCTATCACCTGATCCGAGATAAAGCCTATCAGCCATTGTCTCAGGGGGCGAAGCAGAGCGCGCTACAGCTCTCAAAGCATGATTTGCGCTTGCCGCTGCAAGAGACAGTGACGGCCGGCAACCGAGTACGTAACCTGCGTTTTATTGAAGTCAGCTTCCGCTTAGGCTTTGATAGCTTACAGCGTGCCGTGCGGGCACAAGACACCTACATGCCGGTGCCGAATGTGCAAAAAGCCTTGTTAAACGACGGCTTTGAAGCGTTTTGTCTGTGGGCGGCAGAGCAAAAAGGGCTGACTTTACCGGCCGGTATCGATTTTGCTCATTGGCAGCAGCAGGGTGAAATGCGTTTTTACTGGGTTGAACGTCTTGAACTATTGCGCCAGTTATTCCGCCGACCACTGGAAATGTGGCTGGTTTATGATCGTGCCTGTTTTATGGAAGAGGCCGGTTATCAGGTGACGGTCGGTACGTTTTGCGACAAACCTATTACCCCAAGGAACTTACTTATTCACGCGGAGATCGTGTCACCATGGACACCAACACCCTAATTTATTGCGCGCTGGCGTTAGCGGCCGGTTGCTTTGTGCAAAGTACCGTCGGTTTTGGCATGGCCATTGTCGCCGCCCCGATCGTGTACTTTTTTGAGCCGCGTTTCATGCCGGGTACCATTTGCCTGGTGGGGTTGGTACTGGCGTTGATCAACATGTGGCAATACCGCGCCATGTTGTCATTTAAAGGCTTGGGCGCCGCTTTTCTGGGCCGAGTGCCGGGTACAGCGGTGGCGAGTGTATTGCTACTGTATATCTCATCGCAGTCCTTGGCGATCGTGCTCGGGCTGGGGGTATTGATTGCAGTGGGGATCAGCTTACTGAAAGTGCGCATCAAACCCACACCAAAAGCCTTGTTCTGGGCTGGTTTTGCGTCCGGCATCATGGGAACATCCACGGCGATTGGTGGCCCACCGATGGCACTGGTGTTGCAGCATGCCGAAGCGGCCAAGCTACGGGCTAACTTAGCCGGCTTTTTTGCCTTCAGCAGCACCCTGTCACTGGTGGCGCTGTCGATGACCGGGCACTTTAGCTGGTGGCACTTCCAATACGGTATGATGATCATGCCGGCGCCGATTCTGGCCTCGATTTTTGCGTACCGTATCCAGCATCTGATCAAAGCGGAATGGCTGCGTTATTCGTTGCTTGTGCTGTGTTCGATCTCGGGCGTAGTGGCGATGTGGCAGGGCTTGGCACCGCATTGGGCGTAGGGTAAGAGCAGGAAAGACGTTTCTCGTTTCTATGCGTGAGAAAAGAGATGAGAAAAGAGACGAAAAAGAAGCTGTAAAAATTGCCCCTACATTGTCGGGGCAATTTTTTATAGCGAGTTCAGTCTGTACTCAGTAATAGTACTTCGTACCCGGTACGTGGTTCTGCAAAGAGAAATGGCGTGCTTCATGCTCGTAAGCGGGCATCGGGCGGCCAAGGTAATACCCCTGACAGTAATCGAAACGGCACTTTTGCAAATAATGCAATTGCGACAGGGTTTCGACACCCTCTGCCACTACTTTTAATTCCAGCTTTTCACAAATGGCACGGGTGGCTTCAATGATCGCCTGGCTGCCTTTATGCTCGCCTTGTACAAAGCTTTGATCCAGCTTCACGGTACTGATCGGCAAGTCCTGCAACTGTGACAGGGATGAATAGCCAGTACCAAAATCATCCAGATACAGTTCTAAGCCAAGAGACGCTAAGTCATCCAGGCACTGCTTGGCTTCATCGTAATCCTGCAACATGGTGGACTCCGTCAGTTCCAGTGCCAGCTGTGAGGGCGGAATACCATGCTGATGCAGCAGAGCTTCTACCGTGGGGGCCAAACTGGATTGCAATTGTGCGCGCGACAGATTCACACTCATGATGAAGTGCTTATCGTATTTTTCACGCCATAACGCCAGTTGCTCACAAGCGGTTTTCAGGATCCATTTTCCCAGCGGAACGATTTGGCCGGTTTCTTCGGCCAACGGAATAAACTCGGCCGGTGATACGTGGCCTAAGGCTTCGTCATGCCAGCGGATCAGGGCTTCAAAGCCTTTCAGCTTTTGGCTTTTCATATCCACAATGGGCTGGTAATAGAGCTCAAAGGTTTCGGCTTCGAGTGCCAGCGTCAAATGGTGGCGCAGGGTCATTTTGCGGTACAGCGCATCGGCCATATCCGGTGAAAAATGGTGGCTGCGGTTGCGGCCGCGCAATTTGGCTCGGTGCATCGCCATATCGGCTTGTGTGACCAGCGTTTCAATGTCCTTGGCATCTTGCGGATACTGGGACGTCCCGATACTGCAGCCGATAGACAGTTCACCCACTTCTTTGAGGTGGAACGGGCGATTCAGCGCACGGATCAATTGCTGGGCAAAGCTGGTGGGATCACTGATATTGCGGTGTTCTATCTGAATAATGAACTCATCACCGCCGAAACGGGCCAATAATCCTTTAAAACGCACGGCTTCTTGAAGACGAATAGCAATGGCCCGCAGCAGCTTATCGCCCACCGCATGGCCATAGGTGTCGTTCACCAGTTTGAAGCCGTCGATGTCGAGAAACAGCAGGCTGTACGGATGGTAACTGTGCTGGTTTTCGATAATGGCATTGGTGATCCCGCGTCGGTTAAGCAAACCGGTCAGAAAGTCATGCTCAGCGTTGTACTTCTCTTTATTGAGCTGTTCTTTTTCTTGGCTGATGTTGATGATATTGAGCAGTAGCTGTTGCTTGTCATCTAGCCATTTACCGTCGATCGCAAACCAGTAGTGGCTTTTACCGGTCCAGCACAGACGTTTGGTCGTCAGTGGTTGGCCTTGGCGGACAAGGGCCAGCCATTCTTGTGCCAAGTTGGCATCACCCAAGAAGCTGTTGAGATCCGGCAGTTGATCGCCAAATTCATGGGAAAATGCATCATTGGTGCTGATCAGGTCGCCATATTGATTAAAGAGCAGAGAAAGATTGGAGCAACCAGAAAAGGCCAGTTCATTGCGTAAGCTGGATTCTTCAGAAATGACTTCGACGAGCATGGCGAGGGTACCGTCGGGCAACGGGATCCCAGAAAAATGGCACAGGACTTTTTTCATCACGTTATTCGGTGAGAAAGTCCACCACGTTTTGATGCTTTCACCCTGCTCAAATTGGCGCAGGTAAGTCTCCAGCACTGCACAAACGGCTTGTGACATATCGCAACGTAAGTCGCGTGCCAACAAGGCATCCTGACTCTCCGCTTCCCATAACGGTAGCGCAGCGGAGTTGGCCCAAAGAATACGTTTTTGGCGAATATCGAATACCCAAACAGGTGACTGTAGGTATTCAAATATCGAAAAAGTCTGGTTCATCACCCATGCTTATAAGTTATTGTGATAATTGAAAATGCTATCTCAAAACAGGTTTCCTAAATATCGAGATAACATAAAAGCGTGACCTTACTTCATGAACCATGAAATCGTCGGTCTGAAATGTTGAAAATCAGCAAAGGACGCGTTACCTGCGTCGCTTTACTGATCGTCATCGGTGCGGGATTACTGCAGGGCAAGTTTCATTTCTAAGCCGATGAAGGCCTTGTCATATTCCGCGCCCGCATCCATGGCATATTGAGCCACAGTACTGTTACCAAACCACGGTGAATAGGTCAGGCTGACATCAGAATCGCCTTTCCACCAGTCGGTGACCCAGTAATGGATATGACCCACCGGGTTAAGCAGGAACAGGCTGACATCCCCGAGGGTTTCCGAGCCCATTACCTCACCGCCATTGGCCGTGATTTCCAGTTCGGTCTGGAACATCCATTCGCCGACTGCCGCACCAAACAGGGGCGTGACGATGATGTCCTGAATAGACGGGACTTCCGCAAAACCTTCAACGCCGTACTCCCAGAAGAAGGTCGACATGGTGGCCGAATATAAGAAGGATTCCCACTCATTAAAGCCAGAATGACGCGCGGCGGTGTAGTACACGCCACCAAAATACGGGTGCATGACATAGTTCAGCACATGGTCGTCTTTATCCCATACCGGACCTTCACTGACGTTATCCCACCACTTTTGGCCTAAGCCGCTCAAATCGCGATCTTCTTCATCCCACTTGGTCACGCTTTCTGGCAGCAGCGTCATCATACCCACCGTAGCGACACTCAAGCCGAAAATGGTGTACGACTGCTCTAGCAGGTAGTCCCAGTTTTTCTCTGGGGCCACAGACAGGTGCATCGGCAACGTATTGATGGACTGGTCGCTGGTGTCAGCGGCTTGTGCCAGTACGTGTGCATCGACATTTTCACTGGCGCTGTAACGAAACGATGAAGGTGTCGTTGCAGCATAGTGATTTAAGAAGGTGTCTTGTGACGTAAACGTGTTGTAGGTATTGGCGTTGTTGTCGTGCCATGCCATAGCCGGTGTGCTGAAGGCGCAGCCTAAAACAACGGAAGTAAACAGTGAAGTGCGCAAGATACGCTCCGCGATAGATCTGGTTAGACAGGGGATTTAAGGGCGGGGAGTATCACTGAAAAAAGCACAAATTCCTAGCAGTTATTCGAAATTGCTACCACAGATAGGAATATTTTTCTCTCTTTATATAGATAAAGGCGGGGTTGAGAATGGCTTATTGTTAGATAATGAGAGTTAACTCACTGTTTTATAGTGATAATGACGGGAAGTATGCAAGAAGCACGACTTCCCGTTCATTTTTGTATGAATCTTAACCTACAGCAGGAATGATCCCGGCCATCTGCAGTAATTGCGCGGAGATAATCATGATCCCTGCACCAGTAGCCATCAATAAGGCTGGGGTACCGCCTGCGACTTGGTAAGCCGGTTCAGCATCCATTCGCAGTTTACGTTGTGCACGTACCATCGCGACAGGCAGGAAAATCGCCAGAATGACCAGAGCAATCGCGGCAAAACCCAGCGCCATGATGAAACCTTGCGGGTAGAACACGGCAAAGCCCAGCGGTGGCAAGAAGGTAATGAATGCTGTTTGCAGGCGGCCGTATTTTACGCCATCACGTTTAAAGCTGTCGGCAATGAAGTCAAACAGACCCAAGCTTACCCCCAAGAACGAGGTGGCTAGTGCCAGATCGGCAAACACTGACACAGAGCGGCTGACCATTGGGTTATGAAGCAAGGTGTTCAGTGATTCAATAAACGCGCCCAGGTTGTTATTGGCCATCAGGGCAGACTGGCTCATGACGCCTTGGCTTGCTAACTGCCAGAACACGTAGATCAACAAAGGCAATGAAGAGCCGAAGATCATGATCTTACGCAGCGCTTTAATGTCCATGCCGATGTAACGCACGATAGACGGGATACTGCCGTGGAAACCGAACGAGGTAAAAATCACTGGCAGGGCAGACAAAATCAGGCCTTTTTCTACCGGCATGTTCACCAGATGACCGCCATCCACATTCGGCACTAATAGGCCTAGCATCACCACCAGTGCCACAATTTTAAGGGTGAACAAAATGCGGTTCACCATATCCACCGAATGGGTACCGATGCCGACGATGGTCGCGATGATGATCGTAAAAGCGGCAGCACTGGATTGTGCGGTGACACTTAAGCCAGCCCAGTGGGTCAATTTGTCATTGAGTTGGGCACCGCCACCGGCAATGTATGCGGCACACAGTGAGTACATCAAAAAGGCAACCGCAAAGCTGGCAATGTATTGGCCTTTTTTACCCAGCAGGTTGTGGGCCAGAGAATTCAGTGTAGCCGTGTTGTCAGCATGTTGGTGGACTTCCAGCATCAGCAGCGCGGTGTAGGTCATCAGCAGCCAGATACTGAACATGATCAGCGTAGCAGTGGTGAAGCCAAGACCTGCAGAGGCTAAGGGCAGGGCCAGCATACCGGCGCCAATGGTTGTGCCGGCAATGATCAGCATACTGCCGAAGGTTTTATTCATGGACATGTGTGTGTTGCTCCCAAAGTAAGAAATAAGGCGGGAGGCGGTGTGAACACCGGTGGTTACTCCCAGATCAGGTGGGCAGCCACAACAGCGAAATCGAGAGGGTGTAAATAATTAATTACATCCGACCTGGCCGTTGCGGCTATCGATAGTCAGATGTGAAACGGTGTAATCGCATATTATTCCCTCTTAGAATGGACGTATATTGCTATACTCAAAGTTTTGTTGTCATTTTTATCTGTGCTGTACCTTATCGATCAAATTATCCACTGTCAACTTATCTTTATTTTGGTGTAAATATAAATTTACAACTTAGTGTGAGGTAAAGGATTGATATTTATCAAACAGGGATTGCTTTCTCAGTTCTGGTTGATTTTTCTGCGAAAAGAGAGAGAGAGATCGGAATGTACCGTGATTTGGTATACCGTTAAGACAGGTTAAACAGGCGCAGAGGACAGCATGTTAGAAGTGGTCATGATCAGTACCGGCGAAGAAGTACTGCACGGAGATATTACCGATACCAATGCCGCGTGGTTATCGCGGTTGTTTTTTGAGCAAGGATTTGCCGTGACGCGCCGTACCACGGTGGGGGATCAACTGGAACGCCTGGCCAAGGAAATCGAACATTGTAGCCTGACGGCCGATATTGTGATCGTCAATGGTGGCTTAGGGCCGACAACCGATGATTTAACGGCGCAAGCAGCAGCGATTGCCGGTGATGTCGGGTTGGAACTGTCAGACGTTTGGGTCGCGGCGATGCAGGATAAATACGCGCAACTCGGGCGTGAAATGCCACCGACTAACATAAAACAAGCCATGCTCCCGGCCGGTGCGGAGTTGCTGGATAATCCCATTGGTACCGCTTGTGGCTTTGCGATGCGGATGAATCGCGCATGGGTGTTCTTTACGCCTGGGGTGCCCCGTGAATTTAAGCTGATGACCCATGAGCAAATTTTGCCGCGTTTAGCGGCCACGTATACCGCCAATCAAACGGCCCGTGACTGCCTGCGCTTGTATACGTTTGGTTTATCGGAGTCTGGAATCGGTCATACGTTGCAGGATCTGGTATTGCCGGAAGGGTTTGAGTTGGGATACCGCTCGTCATTGCCTTTTATTGAGGTGAAGTTGTTTGTGCCGGAAGGGCACGCGCAAGCAGACGCGTTGTATCAGCAGATTACAGAACGGCTGGGGGACAATGTTGTCGGGCGTGGTCAGCCATTGTTGACGGCATTAGACAGCGCGTTATCGGCATCGGGGCAGACATTGGCGGTTGCCGAATGTTATACCGGCGGCGCAGTGATCAATGCATTGTATGAAGCCGGTTTGGGTCAGGCGTTGGCACAGAGCTGGGTGATGCGTGCATTCCCTGATAATGATTCGTGCGAAGTGAAAGGCAAGGCTCAAGGCATAGCCCCAAACGAGCAGCCAAGTGAGGCGAAGCGTGTATGCACATCAGGCGAGACCCATCATTCGACGGCGGCGATGGCGCTTAACGCGTTGTCGCAGAATGCGGCGTCAGTGGTGCTGGCGATTGGTGAAGCGAACGATGAACAACACATCCCCCTAGCCTTAGCGGTGGCGGGCGGTCAAGGTGAAGAACCTCGCTTATGGTCACAAACCGTCTCGACCCGTCGCCAGTATGCCTACCGTGATCACCGCACGGTCATCGCGACACTGGCCTTGGACATGCTTCGCCGTTACTTGTACCAGCAACCGGTGTTTGGGCAGTATGAATCGTTGATGATTCACGAAACCCACCAGTGGCCTCAGGCATAGTGTTTATTTACTTAGTCGCTTAGTCGCTTAGTCGCTTAGTCGCTTTTGTTCGATCTCTTTCTACGTTTGAGTCTGCCTCACTCTACATTGGGTGAGGCAGGCTGATTGTTTTTTTCACGCATCCTCCTTTTCGCCCCTTATGTCTTCCATCACCGTGTGAGTCGGGCTTCTGTATACGTCTCAATGCTGCGAATGCCGAGGCGGTTCATTTCCTATGCAGGTGGCGAAGTGCCCATGCCCCACTATGATTAACACCATCTGACGGTTGATCATTCAGAAAGTGCTTGATGGTAAGAGCATGGCTTTGATGATCGTTTCGGGTGCTTTTTCGCATTGAGGGGAGGCGTGAAAAACGATGAGTGGATCCAGTAATAAAATGGGCTTGATGGGGCTGACCACCATCGTGACCGTGAACATGATGGGCTCGGGGATCATTCTCTTGCCCTCCAGTTTGGCAGCAACCGGCGGGATAGCGTTATTAGCATGGGGGATCACCGCTGTGGGCGCACTCTGTATAGCCTACGCCTTCTCAAAATGCGGGATGTATTGTACCGAAGATGGCGGGATGTCAGCCTACGCGCAAAAAGCCCACGGCAAGTCCAGTTTTTTCATTGCCTCCTACACCTACTATGTCTGTTTGGTGATCAGTGCCGTCGCTATATCGGTGTCCACCGTTGGCTATCTGGAAACCTTCATTCCCTGGCTCAAGCTGACACCTTTCCATAATTTCATTGGAGTCATTTCGATCCTCACCTTAACGTTATTAGCCAACATGCGGGGACCCAAAATCACCGGTCGAATTTCGTCGGTCACCGTGTGGGGGGTCATCATTCCGGTGCTGGGCGTGTCGATCATTGGCTGGTACTGGTTCGATCCTAAGGTTTTCGCAGAAGCGTGGAACCCGCATGATGTCTCTACCATGACGGCGATGTCTTCCGGTATTGCGCTGACACTGTGGGCTTTTTTGGGGATTGAGTCGGCCGGGGTCAACTCCGGGGCGGTAGAAAATCCCAAACGCAATGTGCCGCTGGCCTGTATGTTGGCGACCGTGTTTTCAGCCATCACCTATATTGCGTCCACCACGGTGATTCAGGGCATTGTGCCCAATGCCGAATTGTCGAAATCGGACGCACCATTTGGCTTGGTCTTCTCGCAAATGTTTGACCCGACGATCGGTAACATCATCACCGTGATGGCCATTATCGCCTCGGTCGGCTCGTTGCTGGGCTGGCAGTTCACCAATGCACAGGTTTCTAAAGCGGCGGCTGAAATAAACCTGTTTCCTAAAATCTTTTCGGAAGTGAATAAGTTTGATGCGCCTATCAAAGGCATGTTGATCATGCTGGCACTGGAAATCGGATTGGCCGTCATGACCATTTCGCCCACCTTGCTTAAGCAGTTCAACATTCTGGTCGACTTGGCCGTGTTCATTAACATGATCCCTTACATCCTTTCTTTGACGGCACTGGGCGTGATTTTGCGTGAGAGTAAAGTCGCAGAGAACGAGTATAAGGTCAGTATTGCCGTTGGGGCCGTGGCTGTGATGTACAGCATTTACGGCGCCTACGCGACCGGTGCCGATTCGGTTTACTACGGGACCGTGATCATGCTGTTTGGTTACTTCTTCTATGGCTTTATTGCCAGTCGTGATGCGCTGAAACCTAATGTGGCCAAGCCCAATACGGCAACACCGAGTGCGAGCAAGCCTGCTGAGACGCAACCCAGTGAACAATCATAATCCGTGATAACGATACCTGAGTGATGCCCCTGACGGTTACTTGCACGGTTACTCGCGCGGTTATCCGAACGGTTAGTCAAAAGGTTCAAGAAACACGGATGAGAAATGCGCTCGGTGACGGGCGCCTTCTGCGGACAGATTTTCGAGGATAGGAACTACGTACATGAAAAATTACGGTAAACAAAAACGCGTCCTGATTTTTAATGACACCTTGAAAGTGGGCGTGATTGAAAACGCCTTAGAACGTTTGGTGGATGAGTTTCACAATGAAGGGGTGAGCGTCACCATTGCGACCTCGTTTGATGACTGTTATTCCATTTTGAATGCCAATATCGCCATGGACTGTTTCATGCTGACGTCACAGATGACAGGGCAGCAGGCTGACGAAAATGACAAGTTTTACCAACTGATCGATAAGCTCAATCAACGTCAGCAAGGGGTGCCGGTATTTCTGCTGGCCGAGCGAAAAAAAATCACCTTGGCGGTTAGCCGAGAATTAATGTCGCGGGTCGACGAGTTTGCGTGGCTGTTGGAAGACACTGCCGATTTCATTGTCGGGCGGGTTGTTGCTGCCATGAAGCGTTATCGTGACCAACTGCTTCCGCCGCTTATGGCTGGGATGATGCAGTACGACGATGTACACGAATATTCGTGGGCCGCCCCCGGGCATCAAGGCGGGGTCGGGTTTACCAAAACGCCGGCCGGCCAGCGATTTTATAACTATTACGGTGAAGGACTGTTTCGCTCGGACATGGGGATTGAGCGCGGTTCGCTGGGGTCTTTACTCGATCACACCGGCTACTTTGGGGACAGTGAAGCTTTTGCCGCCAAAGTGTTTGGGGCAAATCAATCGTATTCACTGGTAACCGGCACATCCGGTGCTAACCGCACCATCATGCAGATTTGTATGAAAGCCGACAGCTTAGCGGTGTGTGATCGCAACTGTCACAAGTCTATCGAACAGGGATTGATGCTCACCGGGGCGCGGCCTGTCTACATGCTACCTTCGCGTAACCGTTACGGCATTATCGGGCCGATTTTCCCTGAGCAAATGACACCGGACGCCATCAAGCAACGGGCAAAAGAAGGGGCATTAACAAAAGATTTTGCCGAGCAAGATCCGGTTTATGCGGTGATCACCAACTGTACTTACGATGGCTTGTGTTACAACGCCAAGCGCGTGCAGGGCATTTTGGGTGAGAGTAGCCCGCGCTTGCACTTTGATGAAGCCTGGTACGGTTATGCCCGTTTTAATCCGATTTATGACAACCATTATGCGATGCGCGGCGAGCCGGAAGAGTGCAGTGACGGGCCGACGGTATTTGCCACCCATTCCACCCACAAATTGCTCAATGCCTTGTCGCAGGCGTCATGGATCCATGTGCGCTACGGTAAGGACAGCATCGATTTCCAGCGTTTCAACCAAGCGTACATGATGCATGCGACCACCTCGCCGCTGTACGCCATCAGTGCCTCGAACGACATTGCTGTGTCGCAAATGGCAGGCAATCGTGGTCATTCTCTGACGCAAGAAGTGATCAAAGAAGCGGTCGATTACCGTCAGGCGATGGGGCGGTTATACAAAGAGTTTGCGGCGGATAATGACTGGTTCTTCAAGCCGTGGAACGCGGAAACCATTGTGGATCCGGCCACAGGAAAGCATGTGCCGTTTGAAGAAGCCGATCCCAACCTGCTGGCCACCCAGCAAGATTTCTGGGTGATGAAACCCGGCGATGCCTGGCACGGTTTTGCGGATATGCCGGAAGACTGGTGTATGTTGGATCCCATCAAGGTGAGTATTTTGGCACCGGGTATGGGGGATGACGGGACGCTGCTCGATACCGGTGTGCCTGCCGCACTTGTGACGCAATACCTGACCCGCTTTGGGATTGTGCCGACCCGAACGACCGACTTCCAAATCATGTTCCTGTTTTCCATGGGGATCACCAAAGGTAAATGGGCGACGCTGGTAAACACCTTGCTGAGTTTCAAAAAGCACTATGACAACAACACGGCGCTGAAATCTGTTCTGCCGGATTTGGTGAACAGTTATCCGGACGTGTATGGCGAGATGGGTTTTAAGGACTTGGGCGACAAGATGTTCCAGTACCTCAAGCAGCATACGCCATCAGACAAACTCAATGCGGCCTATTCCACCTTGCCAGAAGCCGTGGTCACGCCACGTACGGCGTTTGAAGCCATTGTTGATAACAATGTCGAGATGGTGCCATCAAACAAGCTGGAAGGGCGTGTGACCGCCAATGCGGTGATCCCGTACCCACCGGGTATTCCGATGTTGATGTCGGGCGAGAGTTTTGGCGATAGTCAGAGTCCACAAATCGGGTACCTGAAAAGTCTGGAAGTGTGGGACAAAGCCTTCCCGGGCTTTGAGCATGAAACCGAAGGCACCGAAGTGGAAGACGGGGTGTATCACGTGATGTGTATCAAGCAGGTGTGAGGGATAAAGCACACGGATAGTGACAAGGTGCACAAACAAAAAGACCGCCAACTTAGGCGGTCTTTTCATCATTACCAGAATGGTCTTGCTCGGGACTTTTTACGTCTTGCAGCAACTCGTAATCAAAGTCGATCACGACATCGCTTTTCGGCGTTGAGCAGCAAGTCAGGATTTCATTGGGGGCAATGAACGCCATGCTGTCGGCTTGCGATACAGCACCCGTCGTGAGCTTGCAGCGACAAGCGCCACACAGGCCACTACGGCACTGGTATTCAGGACGCAGGCCGATACGCTCTAGTTGGTCGAGCAGAGGCTCATGGCTGTTGCCACGAACCTCTACGCCATTCACGGTAATCGTGAGTGAACTCATAGTTCAAAGTCACCCAGATCGTCAGCGCTGACGTCGTTATCAATCTGACCAACCAGGTAAGAACTGATTTCTGCTTCCTGTGGTGCAACCTGTACGTTATCAGAAGACAACCAAGAGTTGATCCATGGAATTGGGTTCTGTGTTGCGCCCGGGTAAGCGTGCTCAAGACCAACCGCCGCCATACGCAGGTTCGTGATGTATTCCACGTACTGGCACAGGATGTTCTTGTTCAGACCGATCATTGAGCCGTCTTTGAACAGGTAATCAGCCCATTCTTTTTCTTGCTCAGCCGCGTCTTTGAAGATCTGGAAGCATTCTGCGTGACATTCACGGGCAATCTCTACCATGTCTGGATCGTCATGGCCGTTACGTAGCAGGTTCAGAATGTGCTGAGTACCGGTCAGGTGCAAGGCTTCGTCACGGGCGATCAGTTTGATGATCTTCGCGTTACCTTCCATCAATTCACGTTCTGCGAAGGCGAAAGAACACGCGAAGCTCACGTAGAAACGGATCGCTTCCAGTGCATTCACTGACATCATGCACAGGTACAGTTTCTTTTTAATGTCACGCAGGTTCACTGTCACGGTATTGCCGTTGATAGTGTGCACGCCTTCACCGAAGCGGTGGTAGTCGTTGGTAGCTGCGATCAAATCATCGTAGTAGCGAGAAATATCGCCTGCACGCTTGATGATGTGTTCGTTGGTCACGATGTCATCAAAGACGATAGCAGGATCGTTCACGATGTTACGAATGATGTGCGTGTAAGAACGTGAGTGGATCGTTTCAGAGAACGACCAGGTTTCAATCCAGGTTTCCAGCTCTGGAATCGACACGATCGGCAGTAGCGCTACGTTCGGGCTACGACCCTGAATGGAATCCAATAGTGTTTGGTATTTCAGGTTGCTGATGAAAATGTGGCGTTCGTGGTCAGGCAGATTGTTGTAGTCAATGCGGTCGCCTGATACGTCCACTTCTTCCGGACGCCAGAAGAAAGACAGCTGCTTCTCAATCAGCTTTTCAAAAATCTCAAACTTTTGTTGGTCATAACGCGCCACGTTTACGGACTGGCCGAAGAACATTGGTTCTTTTAGTGGGTCGTTTTTCGTTTGACAGAAAGTGCTGTATGCCATGTTACCCTCAACAGGAAAGGGAGCCGTAGCCCCCAATCGTTAAAACTTAAATCTTGCAGCTTGTGCAGTCGTCTGCACCCATGTCGCCTTGGCTATCAGAAGCACCATCACGCGTGTTGTGGTAGTACAAGGTCTTCACGCCGAGTTTATACGCGCTTAGTAGGTCTTTTAGCAACAGTTTCATCGGTACTTTACCGCCTGGCTGCTTGCTTGGGTCGTAGTTGGTGTTCGCAGAGATCGCCTGATCGATGAACTTCTGCATAATACCTACTAGCTGTAGATACCCATCATTGCTGCCAATGTTCCAAAGCAGTTCGTAGTTATCCTTGTACTTGCTGTACTCAGGCACGACTTGCTTCAGGATACCGTCTTTTGATGCTTTCACTGAAACGAAACCACGTGGTGGCTCGATACCGTTTGTCGCGTTCGAGATTTGCGACGAGGTTTCAGAAGGCATCAGTGCAGACAGGGTAGAGTTACGCAGACCGTGTGTTTTGATCTCTTCGCGTAGGGCTTCCCAATCGTAGCGCAGTTCTGCAGAGCAGATGGCATCCAGATCTTTCTTATACGTATCAATCGGCAAAATGCCTTGTGCGTAGGTGGTTTCGTTGAACGAAGGACAAGCGCCTTGCTCTTTCGCCAAACCAACAGACGCTTTCAGTAGGTAGTACTGAATGGCTTCAAATGCTTCGTGTGTCAGGTTGTTCGCGCTACCGTCTGAGTAACGCACACCGTTCTTCGCCAGGTAGTACGCGAAGTTGATCACGCCAACACCCAGAGTACGGCGGTTCATGGTTGAACGGTACGCAGCCGGTAGTGGGTAATCTTGGTAGTCCAGTAGGGCATCCAGTGCACGCACAGTCAGCTCTGCCAGCTCTTCCAGATCATCCAGGCTTTCAATTGCACCCAAGTTGAACGCAGATAGCGTACACAGGGCGATTTCGCCGTTTTCATCTTCCACGTTGTTCAGTGGTTTGGTTGGCAGGGCAATTTCCAGACACAGGTTAGACTGGCGAATCGGTGCCACACTTGGGTCAAACGGGCTGTGCGTATTACAGTGGTCCACGTTCTGAATGTAGATACGGCCTGTTGAAGCACGCTCTTGCATCAGTAGGGAGAACAGCTCAATCGCTTTCACTGTTTTACGCTTAATGCTGCTGTCTTGCTCGTACTGTACGTACAGACGCTCAAATTCCGCTTGGTCAGCGAAGAACGCATCGTACAGTCCAGGGACGTCAGACGGTGAGAACAGGCTGATGTTTTCGCCTTTGATCAGACGGGTGTACATCAGTTTGTTCAGCTGTACGCCGTAGTCCATGTGACGAACACGG
The DNA here is from genome assembly GCF_001029435.1 of Photobacterium aphoticum. Classification (GTDB taxonomy): domain Bacteria; phylum Pseudomonadota; class Gammaproteobacteria; order Enterobacterales; family Vibrionaceae; genus Photobacterium; species Photobacterium aphoticum. Next base: position 321,528 of record NZ_LDOV01000025.1, read on the forward strand.
TTTTCTTCAACACCACGGTTGTTTTTCAGTACCAGCAGTGATTCTACTTCGCCGTGCCACATTGGGTAGAACAGAGTCGCAGCACCGCCACGTACACCGCCCTGAGAACAACATTTCACTGCTGTCTGGAAGTATTTGTAGAACGGGATACAACCGGTGTGGAATGCTTCACCGCCACGGATTTCAGAACCCAGCGCACGAATACGGCCTGCGTTGATACCGATACCGGCACGCTGAGACACGTAACGTACAATGGCGCTTGCCGTTGCGTTGATGGAATCCAGACTGTCATCACACTCAATCAGTACACAAGAGCTGAACTGACGAGTCGGGGTACGTACGCCTGACATGATTGGCGTAGGTAGCGAGATCTTGAACTGAGAGACCGCGTCGTAGAAGCGTTTGATGTAGCTCATGCGCGTTTCGCGTGGGTATTTACCAAATAGGCACGCCGCGATCATGATGTACAAAAACTGTGCGCTTTCAAAAATTTCGCCACTGACACGGTTTTGAACCAAATATTTACCTTCCAACTGCTTCACGGCTGCGTAGGAGAAATCCATGTCGCGCCAGTGATCGATGTAGGTATCCATCAGCTCGAATTCTTCTTTGCTGTAGTCTTCTAGCAAGTGTGCGTCGTACTTGCCTTTCTCAACCATGTGAGTCACATGATCGAACAGCGCAGGTGGCTCAAACTGGCCATATGCTTTTTTGCGAAGGTGGAAAATCGCCAAACGCGCAGCCAGGTACTGGTAGTCCGGTGTCTCTTCAGAGATCAGGTCTGCGGCTGCTTTGATGATGGTTTCGTGGATATCTTCGGTCTTGATCCCTTCGTAGAACTGGATGTGAGACTTCAGTTCAACCTGTGAAACCGAGACGTTCTCTAGGCCTTCTGCGGCCCAAGTGATCACTCGGTGGATTTTTTCCAGGTCGATATTTTCTGTGCGTCCATCACGCTTGGTAACAGTGAGCTGTTGAGTCATTTTTGGTCTTATTCCCAGATTTCCATCATTAGCCGTGTTTTTTGTCACTTTCAGCAATAAGGTTAGCAAAGGTGAAGATCTTTGTTAGTTTTCTGCTGGTGGACTGAAACACTACATATTGGGGTGTTGAGCTTATAGGGTTACAAGATAGTGGTGATAGGGGGGTATTGCAAGATGGTAATTTTTAACCAGCTGTGGATAACTTGGGGAAGTACAAAATTAAGTTAGTGCCTACCAACCTATTTGCTCAGTTCTGACAGTATCATAGAAAAAAGCAATAAAAATTCGAGAGAAAAATCGCGTGTAGAAAAAAAAATGCCTTGATTTTTTCTTGTTCTATGAGGCGGACAGAAAAGCGCAGATTTCTGGTTATTTCTTGTCTAGTGAGTAAGTTATCGATTGTGAGACGGTAACACAAGCCAACACATTATCTTGTGTTCGGCAAGTGTGTACGTGTTCATTTACAAGGCGATGTCTGTCAGCGGGTTACGCTGAAGGAGAAAGGTGACGAATTAGCTCACTGGGATGGCGTAAGATGCCGTGTGCGTCCCACTTGTCAGGGCGATCGGCTTCACCGATGTAGCCCCAGCCGGCCACGTATCCCGCCATATTGGCGGCGCTGGCCGCGATCATGTCTTTTTCAATGTCCCCGATATAGGCACATTGTGCGGCATTGACGCCCATGCATTCACAGCTGTACCAGAGCGGTTCAGGGTGGGGTTTGGCCAGCGGCAGGGTATCGCCACATACAATGGCATGCGCACGCATCAGGTGAGGAAAGTAGGGCAAAAGCATATCCGTCAGAAAACCGGGTTTATTGGTCATGATCCCCCATGGGATCTGTGTAGCATCCAAATGATCCAATAATGCGGCAATGCCTGGGTAAAGCGCAGTGTGTTCGCAGATGTTTTGTTCGTAGTAATCCAAAAAACGTTGACGCAGCATCGTCATGTCTGACGGTAAAGGGTGTGTGCCAAATCCGGCGGTCAGTAACCCCTTGGCGCCATAACTGGTGTTTGCCTGAATATGCGCAGCGGTTAAGGGAGGCAGGTTGTAATCGGCCAGTACACGGTTGGCGGCTTTGGCCATATCGGGCGCGGTATCGAGCAGGGTGCCGTCTAAATCAAATAACACTGCATGAAGGTGATTGGCCATAACCTGTCCTTGTTCAATCGGGTCAAAAGGGGGAATGAAACCCATGGTTCAAGTATTGGCAGCAGAAAACGGGATTGGCAATAGCCAAGCAGGGCGGTATGCGTGCCCTGCTAAGCGGATCACAGCACGTTGTGGTTAAGCGCGGTGAAAGGCGTGAAGGGGTGAGTGCCTGAAGGGGATTATGGCTTCACCGTGTGGACGATGTAGTTCACATCCACGTTGTTACCCAGCCAGTAACGGTCAGTCAGCGGGTTGTAGTGCAAACCGGTGATGTGGCGATCTTGCAACGGCGTCTTGTCAATCATGGTTAACAGTTCAGACGGGCGAATGAACTTGGCATGATCGTGCGTACCTTGTGGCACCAGTTTCAGCAGGTGCTCGGCACCAACAATGGCAAACAGGTAAGATTTGATATTGCGGTTCAAGGTCGAAAAGAAGACGTGACCGCCCGGTTTGACCATTTTTGCACACGCGGCGATAACCGATGCCGGATCCGGAACGTGTTCCAGCATTTCCATGCAGGTAACCACATCATAGGTTTCCGGGTGCAGTTCGGCGTGCTCTTCGGCCGTGCGCTGCACATACTCCAGTTTGGTGCCTGTTTCTAACGCGTGCAGGCGAGCAACGGTCAGGGGCTCTTTACCCATGTCCAGGCCAGTGACGTCTGCGCCTTCTACCGCCATGCTTTCTGCCAGGATCCCGCCACCACAGCCGACATCCAACACTTTTTTGCCGAACAGGCCATCGGCATGGTCGATAACAAAATTCAAACGCAGCGGGTTGATTTGGTGCAGCGGTTTAAATTCGCCTTCCAGATCCCACCAACGTGATGCCATGTCTTCAAATTTACTGATCTCTGCCGGATCAACGTTCAATTGCTTGGTCATGTGATTAAGCCATCTTCCTTATAGATAGCGGCATTATAACGAAAATGATCGGGCAGGCCACAACGAAGATAGCGCGATAAAGCAATGAAAACGGGGCCGTGACGTCAGACTTGTATTGGGGGGAGGGGCAACGTGGGGAAAGTCACTTGAAGCGCCCTCTGGGAGACGGTGAAAACCTGTCGAAGGCGCTTGAGCACAGGGTGGAGCATCGTTTGTTGCGTTGAGTGGTACAGGTTACTCGGCGGCAGCCAGTTGGATCAAATCGGCTTGCAGCGAGCCGGTGCTGAGCGTGATGGCGGCAAGAATGAGCATGAGCAAATATTTTCCCCCAATAACGCAGATACCGATGGCTGTGATGGCTTTGCTGAACATGGTGACCTCGCTTATCGTATGTGATTTGTGAAATCTTAGATTTTGTTCTTGCAAGTTCGATACTACGCCGATGGGGCAAGCTACACTTGATAACGATCAGTTTTTTGTTCAGCAAACAGTCAGTTTGCGGCGGGATGATGAAATTTCAAAGCCAGGTCGACTTTTTACATTTGATTGCAAAAAGGGCGGGCGAAAAATGCGAAGTTGGCGCGGTTCAAGCGCCTAATGAGTAAAAAGTAAACGGATAGAATAGGAATTCTTTCCCCTAAGCTGCAGATTTTTTACCAATCCGCTAAATTACTCACAACATAACAGTGAAAGGTGTGCCTATCTGGGCTGAAATATGCTATATTCTCGCACCTTGCACGTATGATACCCAACGTTATAGGTATCGTGAAAAACCGGGCGAAAGCACGGTCAGAGATAGCTATGCCGTTTGGTATACGTATACGACAGAAATTACCTGAGGGATATTGGCTCCATGAGCGATCTTGCAAAAGAGATCACGCCCGTAAACATTGAAGAGGAGCTGAAAGGCTCGTACCTCGACTACGCGATGTCCGTTATCGTAGGTCGTGCTCTTCCTGATGTGCGTGATGGCCTTAAGCCGGTACACCGTCGCGTTTTATTCGCGATGAATGTATTGGGCAATGACTGGAATAAAGCATATAAAAAATCCGCCCGTGTGGTGGGTGACGTAATCGGTAAATATCACCCTCACGGTGACAGCGCAGTTTACGACACCATTGTACGTATGGCCCAACCTTTCTCTCTTCGCTACATGCTGGTAGATGGTCAGGGTAACTTCGGTTCGATTGACGGCGACTCCGCCGCTGCAATGCGTTACACCGAAGTACGTATGTCCAAAATCGCCCATGAATTGTTGGCGGATTTGGATAAAGAGACGGTGGATTATGTACCTAACTACGACGGTACAGAGCAAATCCCAGCCGTACTTCCAACCAAAGTACCAAACCTGCTAGTGAATGGTTCATCGGGTATTGCCGTCGGTATGGCGACCAATATTCCACCTCACAACCTAGGTGAGGTTATCGATGGCTGTCTGGCGTATATCAATGATGAAAACATCACCATTGATGAGCTGATGGATTACATTCCAGGCCCTGATTTCCCGACTGCGGCGATGATCAGTGGTCGTAAAGGTATCATCGATGCATACAAGACCGGTCGCGGTAAGATCTACATGCGCTCTAAAGCGGAGATCGAAGCAGACAAGAACGGTCGTGAAACCATCGTTGTAACCGAAATCCCTTACCAGGTGAACAAAGCGCGTCTGATTGAAAAGATCGCGGAACTGGTTAAAGAGAAGAAAGTTGAAGGCATCAGTGCCCTGCGCGACGAGTCTGACAAAGACGGTATGCGCATTGTTATCGAATGTAAGCGTGATGCTGTGGGTGAAGTGGTTCTTAACAACCTGTACGCACAAACTCAGCTACAAACCACATTCGGTATCAACATGGTTGCGCTGGACAATGGCCAGCCAAAAACCTTCAACCTGAAAGACATGTTGAAGTGCTTCGTGAACCACCGCCGTGAAGTGGTGACACGTCGTACGATTTACGAATTGCGTAAAGCCCGTGAGCGTGCCCATATCCTTGAAGGTTTGGCACTGGCACTGGCGAACATCGATGAAATCATCGAGTTGATCCGAAACGCACCAACGCCTGCGGAAGCACGCGCTGGCCTAGTGGCTCGCGGTTGGGATCTGGGCAACGTAGCAGCGATGCTGGAACGTGCCGGTACCGATGCAGCGCGTCCTGAATGGCTAGAGCCTGAATTCGGCATTCGTGATGGTAAGTACTTCCTGACTGAACAGCAAGCCCAAGCAATCTTGGATCTGCGTCTGCACAAGCTAACTGGCCTTGAGCACGAGAAGATCCTTGACGAGTACAAGGCACTGCTAGAAGAAATCGCTGAGTTACTGCACATTTTGGGCAGCTCTGAGCGTTTGATGGAAGTGATCCGTGAAGAACTTGAAGCGGTGAAAGAGCAGTTCAACGATCCTCGTCGTACTGAAATCACAGCTGCAAGCCACGACATTGATCTTGAAGATCTGATCACGCAAGAAGATGTAGTGGTAACACTTTCTCACGAAGGTTACGTGAAGTACCAGGTACTGAGCGATTACGAAGCTCAGCGTCGTGGTGGTAAAGGTAAAGCGGCAACGCGCATGAAGGATGAAGACTTCATTGAGCGTCTGCTGGTGGCCAATACCCATGACACCATTCTGTGCTTCTCAAGCCGTGGCCGTATGTACTGGCTGAAAGTGTACCAGCTACCGCTGGCAAGCCGTACGGCACGTGGTAAGCCAATCGTGAACATTCTACCGCTGGAAGAAGGCGAGCGTATTACCGCGATCCTACCAGTGAAAGAATACACGGAAGACAAGTTCATCTTCATGGCGACCGCTGACGGTACCGTGAAGAAGACCCCACTGACTGACTTCAGTCGTCCACGTAGTGCCGGTATCATTGCGGTGAACCTGCGTGACGGTGACTCACTGATCGGTGTGGACATCACGAACGGTAACGATGACATCATGCTGTTCTCGAAACACGGCAAGGTCGTTCGTTTCTGTGAAGAGCAAGTGCGTGGCATGGGCCGTACTGCGGCAGGTGTACGTGGTATCAAACTTGCTGACAGCGACAAAGTAGTATCGTTGATCGTACCGCACAACGGTGGTGATGTACTGACTGTGACTGAAAACGGTTACGGTAAGCGTACTGAGCTGACGGAATACCCTGCGAAGAGCCGTGCGACACAAGGTGTTGTGTCTATCAAGGTCTCTGAGCGTAACGGTAGTGTGGTTGGCGCGATTCAGGTCGAAGATGGCGACGAATTCATGATGATCACCAACGGTGGTATTCTGGTTCGTACACGCGTTGGCGAAGTGAGCCGCGTGGGCCGTAACACCCAAGGTGTGACCCTGATCCGTACCGCTGCTGATGAGCAAGTGGTCGGTCTGCAGCGCATCGATGAGCCGGAAGAAGACGACATGATTTCTGATGCAGAGATCGTGGACGGCGACGCGGCAGTATCGACAGAACAGCCAGCCGCTGATTCTGCAGCAGACACTTCTTCTGAAGAAGAATAATTGATGCAGTGCTATCTGCTATGAAAAACGCAGCCTTCGGGCTGCGTTTTTTTTATCCGTTTGAAAGTGGGGCAACTAATTCACCCCAACCCCTTTTCAGGGCGGAAAGAAAGGTGTAAAAACAAAGGTCAGATGACAGTCATCACCACATTGATGAAGATTGACGTGGCTTTCTGGCTGTAGCGAATAATTGCAATCCCATGTTTTAGCAGGAGCAAGTCTTTTATCATGGATAAGGTTTTTAATTTTTGCGCCGGACCGGCAATGATCCCGGCTGACGTGTTGAAAAAAGCACAACAAGAGCTGACCGACTGGAATGGCTTAGGCACCTCCGTGATGGAGATCAGCCACCGTAGTAAAGAATTTATCCAAGTGGCTCAGCAGTCTGAGCAAGACCTGCGTGACCTGCTTGGGATCCCTGATAATTACCATGTACTGTTCTGTCATGGCGGTGCCCGTGCACAGTTTGCAGCCGTACCAATGAACCTGTTGGGCGATGCCACAACCGCTGACTATATTGACGGCGGTTACTGGGCGCACAGCGCGGCAGAAGAAGCCGAAAAATACTGCCGCCCGAATGTGATCGATATTACTTGTGAGAAAGATGGCAAGCGCGCGATGCTACCGGCATCGGAGTGGCCACTGTCTGACGAGGCGGCATTTGTACATTTCTGCCCGAACGAAACTATCGACGGCATTGAAATCCGCGATCTGCCTGTGACCGATAAGCCGATTGTGGCTGACCTGTCGTCAACTATCCTGTCTCGTGAAATTGATGTGTCGAAATACGGTGTGATTTATGCCGGTGCACAGAAGAACATTGGCCCTGCCGGTTTGACTATCGTGATTGTTCGTGACGATCTGCTGGGTAAAGCGCAAACGGTATTGCCAAGCATTCTGGATTACAGCGTGCAGGTGGACAAAGAATCCATGTTCAACACCCCACCAACATTTGCTTGGTACCTGGCGGGTGAAGTGTTCAAGTGGCTGAAAAGCATTGGCGGCGTGGCAGAAATGCAAAAGCGTAATGAAGCCAAAGCCAAGGTGCTGTATGACTACATCGATCAGTCAGACTTCTACCGCAACAACATTCACTCAGACAACCGTTCACTGATGAATGTGCCGTTCCAGCTAAAAGACGCGGCACTGGATGCCTTGTTCTTGGAGCAAGCGGACGCGGCTGGCCTGAAAGCCCTGAAAGGTCACCGAGTGGTCGGCGGCATGCGCGCTTCTATCTACAACGCCATGCCAATTGAAGGCGTACAGGCGCTGGTCGATTTCATGCGTGAATTTGAACAACAACACGGCTAAAAGACCCGCTGTTGAAATTGTTAAAGGTAAAAACCGCCGTTTGGCGGTTTTTTTATAGAGATATTGAGTGCCTAGAACCTAGAACCTAGAACCTGGAACGGGTTTTATACTACCCGATACCCGATACCCGATACCCGATACCCGATACCCGATACCCGATACCTGATACCCGATACTTGCCTTTTGCTCTTCCTTGAGCCTCGTTCCTTAAAGCTCGCCCCTGATTTCAATACTTAATATATCGTTGCGTCAGCGCATCCCACCGATAGGCGCGCAGCAACGTATCGGCGGCGTGTTCAATGTCATCCAAAATGCGGTACACCGCCTCATCATCAATTGTGCGTAACTTGGCTAGACGATGGTAAAAAATCGTCCATGACACAGTAGCATCATCCCAGTAAATCACGTCATCGCCCTGACTGCCTTGGGTCACGAATATGTACGCCGGTGGAGAAACAGGGGGGGTGAGTGTAGGGCGTGTTACGAGGTGATTCGGTTCATGGTCGTGAGGTTCTTGGTCATAAGAGTCATCGAAATGGTGTTCATGGTGCTGCTGAATTTCACGCTCAATTTCATTGACCAGTGTTTGGTTTCCGGCCCCACAAGCGGAGAGGCTGATCATCACCTCGCCATTGTACTGGCTCATGTCTTTGAACAGGGGATCCATCGCCATGAACAACTGCTGCCAGTTGAGAAAATCCCGACCGAATGACACGCCGCGTTCATTGCCGTGCGCGGACAGGTGAATACACAGTGGGCGTTGTTTGGTCCGTGTGGCATGGATATCATCGATAGAGGAAATGTAATCGCAGTATTTTTCCAAATCTTCCGCGCAGTAAGCGGTGAGGATCGCCACTTCATGGCCAATGATATGACACATTTTTTCTAAGGCTTTGGCTTCGGAACGGTCTTGCAGCAGATCCATCGGGCCGACACACTCGATAATAAATAACCGCATCTTATCGATCATGGTTTGGGTTCTATCGTGAAGTAAGGTGAAAAAGAGAAATTAACGAGTTGGCACACAGAGTGCGAATGCCAGAAGCGGTTTTTCGAGTGAACCGACAGAAATGGGTCTTGATGCAGCAAATAAGCCAGCGAGAGAGGAAGAAACAGGAAGAGGAAAAACGGTGTTGTTTCCCCTTGGCCCTGCTATGAAATATGCGCCAAGGGGAAGAGTGGGTCAGTTGTTTAAAGGATTAAAAGTGACCGTCGTTTTAAACTGCTGGCCGTCATCATCCATGGTGAAGAACCAGCCCATACGCTCACAAATACGCTCCACAATCACCAGCCCGCAACCATAACCGGCATTGTAAGTTTCATTGCCTTCATGGCGGTTAATGATGGTCAGGGTGTCAGCGGCCAAGTGAATGTAAATGTCGCCCACGCTGTAACTGAACGCATTTTTGATCAGGTTATTGATGATAATGGTAATAAAGCTTTCCGGCGCATCGATCACCTTGGAGGACAGCACGCGTAAATCGTAACTGGCATCTTGTTTGGCGAACAACGGCGCTAATGCTTCCAGTTGTTGACGCAGTTTTTGTTCCAGATCGTGTTCACCAAAGTGATGGGCTTCAACCGTCTCTTTACCTAACAGTAGGAAGGTTTCGGTTAAAATCCGCATCTCTTCACTGGCTTTGTTGATCCTATCAATGGCTTTTAATGCCACTGGTGGCTGGTTTGGCACTTTGCTCAACAATTCCGACGAGCCTTTAATCACCATGATGGGCGTACGTAATTCGTGTGAGGCAAAACGGCTGAACTCTTTTTCACGCTGAAAGAATCCGGCAATGTTACTTTTGCTGTCGAGCAGCGTCTGTTCGATTTCCCGCGTTTCGCTGTAGGCTGTTTCAACCGTGAAATAGGGTTGGTCCGGCGGCATCTGTGCCACTTTGTGTTCTATGATCCCCAGTGGTTTGGAGATGGTGCGAACAAAGTAGATCCCATACATCGCCATACACAGCGAGACCAATACCCCAAACAGGAAGGTGAAAGCATGCAGGCTGTCTTCGTAACCATCCAGGTAGTCATCGGCATCATCCTGAAACAGGATATACATGAGCCCTTGTCCAGAAGGGTGGTGGAAGACAATAAAGTGTTTATCTTCTTCTCCCAGCAAGTGCTCATAGAATCCCGGCTGATTGTAGGGAAGCAGCCAGTCAGGCATCTGACTTTCGCTCCAGTAACTGCTGAACTCATCACTGTAGGGCAGTGGGGTTTCCGCTTGATTTACCCGATAATCATCGACAAAGCGTTCTGCTTCAGCATCCAACCAGTGATGAAGACTGATAATTTCTAATTGGTTTTCCGCAATGTAGATCACCGTCCAGAACAGTGAAAACATCACGAATGTCATCACGCCAAAGCTCCAGCGGATCTTGCGATAGATGCTGGGAAAATGGTTATGCTTTAATGCGGTAGCCTTGTCCATGAATGGTCTCTAGTCGTGAATGGTCAAACCCTTTATCAATGGCATTGCGCAGGCCATAAATGTGACTGCGTAGTGCATCGCTGGATGGTGAATCCTCCCCCCATACCGCATCAATCACCTCTTGACGGCTGACTATACCCGGTGCTTTGCGCAGCAACACTTTCAAAATCTTACACTGAATGCGACTGAGCTTGATCGGCTGGTTGTCTCGGGTGACTTCATCCGTGCGAATGTTCAGACAGATGTCAGCAAATTTCAGCTCACCGATGTCCTGGCGAGGGCCTCGGTTATTCAGTGCATACAGGCGCAGGAGCAGTTCTTGTAAGGCGAACGGTTTGAGCAGGTAATCATCACCACCCGCTTTAAAGGCTGCGACTTTGTCATCCAGCGCATCTTTGGCGGTCAGGAACAGGACAGGCGTCTGGCAAAAGAGTTCTTCACGCATTTTGGTGACAGCGGTGATACCGTCCATTTTAGGCATCATGATATCCATGATGATCACATCAAAATGCTGCTCGCCGACTAATGCGAGTGCGGCTTCTCCGTGGTAGGCACAATCAATGCTGATGCCTTCCAGTTCCAGATAGTCAGCAATGGTTTCTACCACGCTGTGGTTGTCATCGACGATCAAAACTTTCATAGGATTATTTTACGTTTCTTCACGACTACTTCACGTTTATAGGCGTAATATACCCCCAACAAAAATAATATTCCTTAGCTCATAGGTGTTTAGATGAAAAAATTGGCATTGGTATCAATGATTGGCTTGGTTCTAACGGGCTGTGGTGGCGGCGGTAGCGACGACAATGGTGGTCAAACTCAGCCACAAGCAAAAGCCGTGATGGGTACCATTGAATCAGTGCAATCTAATAACATCTGGGTGAATGGTGATAGATATACAGTTTCATCAGTAGGTTATGGCAACCTAAATGATGTGATGGCTCCAACAGCGCTAGCGCCAAATATGATGGTTAAGCTAGTTGGTCATGCTCGTGCTGGTGTTGAAGTACAGCTTGAGCCAACCATGATTGGTGTAGTGAGTGAAGTGTCAGGCACTAGCTTCAAGGTTAATGGTGTCGCGTTAACGTTTGATGGTCTGAAGGGCATTGAAAACGGTGATTGGGTACTCGTCTCTTCTTTACCAACTGCGACAGAAGGTTACAAAGTTCTCTCTGTTGTGAAGATTGAAGCAGATAAGTTTGACAACACGGTTGAGATTGAAGGCCCTGTTAGTAACCTTGATGAAAACACTACCACCTTTAAATTGGGTGCTGCACTAACTGTTAATTACAACACAGCAAAAATGGATCTGGATTCAGCGCTAGCAAATGATCTTTGGGTTGAAGTGACCGGTAAGATGAATGACGCTACTAATGAGTTAGATGCAACGGAAGTTGAAGCTGACGATTATGATGATCTTGGCAACGAGGCGGAAGTTGAAGGTATCATTACAGCTGTAAATCATAGCGAATCTTACTTTGAAGTGAATTACCGTGGTCGCTTTAACTTTGACCACTCTACAGAGGTTGAACTGGCGAATGACCGTGATGGTTCAATCGCGGATATCAAACTAGGTCTACAAGTCGAAGTAGAATCTGTTTTGAGAAATGGTCAGCGTTTTGCGACAGATGTTGAGTTTGATAACTACGCAGGTAATCAGTGGCAGACGTTTGAGCAGGAAGGACAAGCCACTGAAGGTACAGAAGCTGGTTCATTCAAGCTAAATGGTATGACGGTTTACACTGACAGTAAAACGCGTTACGAAGATGGTTTGACATTTAACTCTTTGACGCAGGGTTTGATTGAAGTTGATGGTGTAGTGATTAACGGTAAAAACGTTGCTCGCGAAATCGAACGTGAAGACTAATCATACTCAGTGATGATTCATTTCAAATCATCATCCTAAGATTGTAAATAAAGCGCCCGAGTGGCGCTTTATTTGTATATGCCACAGGCGTATAAAACACCCATCAAAATCAACGTTGTTAATGAGTTAAGAAGGGTTCTATGAAGACATTGAGTATCGCGGTGGCACTGAGTCTATTGTTGAGCGGTTGCGGAGAGAAGGCGGATACACCAACCCCTCCGGCACCGAGTGTCAAGACCAGCACCGTGGCAGGCGTCATTGATGCAGCCTCTGTCTACGATATGACCCTTAACGGCCACACCTACCCAACACAAGATGCCGAGGCGTCTTACCAAGGCCGTGATTACAATGTCACCTCTGTGAAAAAGGGGATGGCCGTGACGGTACAGTTGGAAAACGACAAAGCTGCCGATATTCAACTGGATCCGGCGTTTACCGGTTTAGCGGTATTGAATCCGGATAACCAATTGCTGATGAACGGTGCGACTATTCGCATTCCGGATCCGAGCGTATTCACGCTGGACTACAAATATGGCGGCGGTAGCCTGGGATGGGTGATGGTGTTTGCCCATTTGGATGAGAACAACCAGTGGGTAGTGACAAATGTCTCTCCGATTGATGCCATGCCGAATGCGGAAATGGAAGGCAAAATCACCGGATTGACCGACACACAATTCCACCTTGATGGCGCGACGATTCATTATACCGCCAGTGATGTGACCGGTGGCAAACCGCTCGCGAATGGCATGTATGTGCAGGCGCTGGGGCAGTTTGTGAATGATTCCCTCACGGCGAACCGTATCGACATCAAATCCTGAGTTGTTCTTGTCAGGCGAAAGTGGGTATAGATCACAACGTTAATATTCGTTACTCTGCTGTAACTGCGACCAAACAGGATAGAAGAATTCAGAGATGGAAAGTTTAACGTTACAGCCGATAAACAAGATTAACGGCACGGTGAACCTGCCGGGCTCTAAGAGCGTCTCGAACCGCGCCTTGCTATTGGCGGCGTTAGCAACAGGGACGACACGACTGACTAATTTACTCGACAGTGATGATATTCGTCATATGTTGAATGCACTGCAGGCGCTTGGTGTGACCTACCAATTGTCTGCCGATAAAACCGAATGTGAAATCAATGGCCTTGGTGGCGCGTTCAATCGCACAGAAGCGCTGGAACTGTTCCTCGGCAATGCCGGTACGGCGATGCGACCGTTGGCGGCAGCGTTGTGTTTAGGGAACGGCGACTATGTGCTGACCGGTGAGCCGCGCATGAAAGAGCGCCCGATTGGCCACTTAGTGGATGCACTGCGCAGTGCGGGTGCCTCTATTACTTACCTTGAGAATGAGCATTACCCGCCACTGAAAATCAGCGGTACAGGGTTAGCGGGGGGAGAGGTTGAGATTGATGGCTCGATTTCCAGCCAGTTCCTGACCGCGTTCTTGATGGCGGCACCATTAGCCAAAGCGGACACCGTGATCCGTATTAAAGGGGATTTGGTGTCAAAGCCGTACATTGATATCACGCTGCACATCATGGCGCAGTTTGGTGTGACGGTCGAAAACCACGATTACCAGCAGTTTGTGGTAAAAGGTGGCCAGACTTACGTTTCACCCGGGGATTTCTTGGTAGAAGGCGATGCGTCCTCCGCGTCTTACTTCCTCGCCGCAGCGGCGATCCGTGGCGGTGAAGTGAAAGTGACCGGTATTGGCCGTAACAGCATTCAGGGCGATATCCAGTTTGCGGACGCACTGGCGGCGATGGGTGCGGATATCGAGTGGGGCGATGATTACGTGATCGCACGTCGTGGTGAGCTCAATGCGGTCGATATGGATTTTAACCATATCCCGGATGCGGCCATGACCATTGCGACGGCGGCGCTGTTTGCGAACGGCACCACCGCGATCCGTAACGTGTACAACTGGCGCGTGAAAGAAACTGACCGCTTAGCCGCGATGGCGACTGAGTTGCGTAAAGTCGGGGCAGAGGTCGAAGAAGGTGAGGACTTTATTGTGATCACGCCACCTGCGACACTGCAACATGCGGCGATTGATACCTATGATGATCACCGTATGGCGATGTGTTTCTCGCTGGTGGCACTGAGCGACACGCCGGTGACCATTAACGACCCGAAATGTACGTCAAAAACCTTCCCGGATTATTTTGAGAAGTTGGCTATACTGAGTCAGTGATTGAGCGATCGGCGTAAAAAAATACGGATACACCCGTCACTGTTGGCGGGTGTTGTTTTTTTGCTGTAATAGTGCGGTATTACCGATTGGTATCAGTAGCATTTTCCCGTATAATCTGCCCCCGCAAAAAAGGTGTAATACGTATCCACATTTATCCGCCTGTGTTTAACCGGCTAAAGGGTGTCGATGGGTATTACTGCTTACGTTAGAACAAGTTCGGAGAATACCTATGTCTACTCATGCTCCAGTGATCACTGTCGATGGCCCAAGTGGTGCCGGTAAAGGCACGCTATGTATGCTATTGGCAGAAAAACTGGGCTGGAAACTGCTTGATTCTGGCGCGATCTACCGCGTGTTGGCACTGGCTGCCATTCACCATGGTGTGGATCTAGAATCTGAAGATGCGCTTGTTCCTTTAGCCGCGCATCTGGATGTGCAGTTTGTTGCCGAAGGTGAGCTGGTCAAGGTGATCCTAGAAGGTGAAGACGTGTCTGGCGAGCTCCGTAAAGAAGAAACGGGGATGGCGGCGTCAAAAGTGGCCGCATTACCACGCGTACGTGAAGCGCTATTGCGTCGTCAGCGTGCGTTCAGTGAAGCGCCTGGACTGGTGGCAGATGGCCGTGACATGGGCACCGTTGTCTTTCCACAAGCAGAAGTCAAGATTTTCCTCGATGCCAGTGCAGAAGAACGTGCGAATCGTCGCATGAACCAGTTGCAACAGAAGGGCTTAGATGTTAACTTTGACCACCTTTTGAAAGAAATTCAAGAGCGCGACGATCGTGATCGCAACCGTGCGGTAGCGCCACTTCGTCCTGCAGACGATGCGTTGGTACTTGATTCAACGTCAATGACGATTGAAGAAGTGACTATCAAGGCATTGAATTATATTGAAAAGAAATTGTCCGCTGAGTAATCAGTGAGACGGCGTTGGTGTCACGGATGATAACCGACATTACTACCAACCCCATGCGGTAGGATACCCATGGTTGTTAATCAGATTGAAGATTAAATAATGACTGAATCTTTTGCTTTACTCTTTGAAGAGTCTCTAAACGAACTAGAAACACGTCCTGGCGCGATCGTTAAAGGTACTGTTGTAGCTATCGAAAACGGTTACGTACTAGTAGACGCAGGCCTTAAGTCTGAGTCTTCTATCCCAGTTGAAGAATTCAAGAACGCTGCTGGCGAACTAGAAATCGAAGTTGGTGCAGAAGTTGACGTTGCTCTAGATGCAGTAGAAGACGGCTTCGGTGAGACTAAGCTTTCTCGTGAAAAAGCTAAGCGTCACGAAGCTTGGATCGTTCTAGAAAAAGCTTACGAAGATGCTGAAACTGTTATCGGTATCATCAACGGTAAAGTTAAAGGCGGCTTCACAGTTGAACTTAACGGCATCCGTGCGTTCCTACCAGGTTCACTAGTAGACGTTCGCCCAGTTCGTGACACAGCTCACCTAGAAAACAAAGAGCTAGAGTTCAAAGTAATCAAGCTTGATCAGAAGCGTAACAACGTAGTTGTTTCTCGTCGCGCAGTTATCGAATCAGAAAACAGCGTTGAGCGTGATGAACTTCTTGCTTCTCTACAGGAAGGCATGGAAGTTAAAGGTATCGTTAAGAACCTTACTGACTACGGTGCATTCGTTGATCTTGGTGGTGTTGACGGTCTTCTACACATCACTGACATGGCTTGGAAGCGCGTTAAGCACCCATCTGAAATCGTTAATGTTGGCGACGAGATCAACGTTAAAGTTCTTAAGTTCGATCGTGAGCGTACTCGCGTATCACTAGGTCTTAAGCAGCTAGGCGAAGATCCATGGGTAGCAATCGCTAAGCGTTACCCAGAAGGCACTAAGCTTTCTGGCCGTGTAACTAACCTAACTGATTACGGCTGCTTCGTAGAAATCGAAGAAGGCGTTGAAGGTCTAGTACACGTTTCTGAAATGGATTGGACTAACAAAAACATCCACCCATCTAAAGTTGTTAACGTTGGCGACGAAGTTGAAGTTATGGTTCTTGATATCGACGAAGAACGTCGTCGTATCAGCCTAGGTCTTAAGCAGTGTAAAGCGAACCCATGGCAGTCATTTGCAGAAATGCAAGCTAAGGGCGACAAAGTAACTGGTAAGATCAAGTCTATCACTGACTTCGGTATCTTCATCGGCCTAGAAGGCGGCATCGACGGTCTAGTTCACCTATCTGACATTTCTTGGAATGTTGCAGGTGAAGAAGCAGTTCGTGACTTCAAGAAAGGCGACGAAATCTCTGCTGTAGTTCTAGCGGTTGACGCTGAGCGTGAGCGTATCTCTCTTGGTATCAAGCAAATCGACGAAGACCCATTCAACGGTTACGTTGCAGCTAACAAGAAAGGTGCTCTAGTTAACGGTACTGTTGTTGCTGTTGACGCTAAAGGCGCAACTGTTGAGCTAGCTGAAGGTGTTGAAGGTTACCTACGTGCTTCTGAAGCATCAGTTGACCGCGTTGAAGACGCAACTCTAGTTCTTTCTGTAGGCGATGCTGTTGAAGCTAAGTTCACTGGCGTTGACCGTAAGAACCGCGTAATCAACCTATCTGTTCGTGCTAAAGACGCTGCAGAAGAGCAAGAAGCAATTGCTAACCTAAACAAGCAGGACGATGCTGCTTTCGGTAACGCAATGGCTGACGCTTTCAAAGCTGCTAAAGGCGAATAATTGAGCGAAGGGGGAAGATTTTTCCCCCTAAGCGGTTATACTATTGAGAAACATACTAAAAACGGAGTGTTTATGACAAAGTCTGAATTAATTGAAAGGCTGTGTAGTCAACAAACACATCTTTCTGCCAAACAGGTAGAAGATGCAATCAAGGAAATCCTTGAGCATATGGCAACCACTCTCGCTGAGGGTGATCGTATTGAGATCCGTGGCTTTGGTAGCTTCTCTCTGCATTACCGTGCTCCGCGTGTGGGTCGCAATCCTAAGACCGGTGACAAAGTTGAGCTAGACGGCAAGTACGTTCCTCACTTCAAACCGGGTAAAGAATTACGTGACCGTGTTAACTCAGCAGTAGCTGGTTAACCACGTATCGAACATAAAAACGGCATACTGCTTAGTATGCCGTTTTTTTATGCTTATTGATCATGGTCTGATGAGCCAAAATCTTGCATAATCAGGCATGCCATCTGTTTAGTGTCTGTACCCTTTTTCGGTAGCGCATTGATGACCACAGATTGGTATCATCAGTTTTATTGAGTGAGAAGGATTCACGATGAAAAAGATACTGACTGCATTAACGGTACTTATTTTGTTAGGTTGCTTCATGGTCGCTATGGCCCTTGGCACCCAAAACCAACAAATCGTTAATTTCGACTTTCTGATCGCCCAGGGAGAGTTCCAACTATCCGCCCTGCTAGGCATTGCATTCGGTTCCGGTTTCGGGATTGGCTGGCTGATTTGTGGCCTGCTATACCTGAAAGCGCGCTTTGTACGAAACCGCCTGAAAAAGAAAGTCCAGAAACAGCAACTTGAATTGGATCAGCTTCGTGCCGAGCCTGTGAAGGAATAAACGTTAATGCTAGAGCTGTTGTTCCTGCTTTTGCCTATTGCTGCCGCCTACGGCTGGTACATGGGTAACAGGAGCGCTAGTAATAAACAACAGGAGCAGTCTCACCACATGTCACGTCAGTACGTGACCGGTTTGAACTTGCTGTTATCGGATCAGTCCGATAAAGCGGTTGATGTGTTCATCGAGCTGCTCCAAGTTGACAGTGAAACGATTGATACCCACCTTGCTCTCGGAAATTTGTTCCGCAGCCGAGGGGAGGTCGATCGCGCCATTCGTATTCACCAGAATTTGATCGCCCGTCCTAACCTGACGATTGATCAACGTAATCTGGCGTTGCAGCAGTTGGCACAAGACTATATGGCCGCAGGTTTCTTTGACCGTGCGGAAAAGATTTTTGAACAGCTGTTGGATGAGCCCGATCACCGTAAAGGGGCCTTGCAGCAGTTACTGACCATTTACCAGCAAACCCGTGAGTGGGAGCGTGCTATCGACGTGTCGACGCAGTTGGTAAAAATGGGCAAGAGCAAGCTCAAGCATGACATCGCTCATTACTGGTGTGAAATGGCCATGCTTGAGATGAGCGCGCAAAACCCGGACAAAGCCAAGCAGTTGCTGAAAAAGTCACTGGCGGCAGATAAAACCTGTGTCCGTGCCTCTATCATGCTGGCGAAGATTTTGATCTCGGAAGACGAGTACAAAGCTGCCGCCAAGCAGTTAGAACGTGTCGCCGATCAAGACATGGACTTCATTGGTGAAGCGCTGCCGTTGCTGTTGGAATGCTACGAAGCCACCAATAATGAAACGGCCTGGCTTAAGTACCTGCGTTATTGCGTGGAAGAAAAAGCCGGCTCGACGGCTGAGTTGATGCTGGCCGACGAAATAGCCAAGCGTGAAGGGGCAACCATGGCGCAGTCTTACATGACGCGTCAGTTGCAGAAAAACCCGACCCTGAAAGGCTTCTACCAGTTGATGGATTACCATCTGGATGAAGCAGAAGAAGGCCGTGCCAAAGAAAGCTTGATGTCCCTGCGTGGCATGGTTGGCGAGCAATTGAAGATCAAGCCGCATTACCGCTGTCGTCAGTGTGGTTTTGCTACCCATTCCCTGTACTGGCAGTGCCCGTCCTGTAAAGGGTGGGGCACCATTAAGCCGATTCGTGGGCTTGACGGTGAATAATCTGGTAGCCCCATTGGGGTGAACAAATCAAAAGCCTATTCTTATGAATAGGCTTTTTGCTATGTATTGATTTATATCGGCATTTTTAATGTCAGCCGGTTTGGTTGCGGATTTTTGTCTGCCTAACAAACGATTGGCATGGCAAGATAACTGTATGTTTTAGTGCTTAGGTGCAACAAAGCAATAAATGCTCGCATAATTATAAATTTACTGTACAATCCCGCCCGACTCAGGAAACTGGGTGTGATTGACCTATAACTTAGCAGGAGATGCCATGTTAGACCCAAAAGTGATTGTTGCTCTTGATTACCCAAGCCAGGAAGAGGCATTGGCCTTCGTTGATCGCATTGAGCCGGGTAGCTGCCGATTGAAAGTGGGCAAAGAGATGTTCACCTACTTTGGCCCTGACTTCGTGCGTCAGTTGCAAAACCGTGGTCACTCGGTATTCCTAGACCTTAAATTCCACGATATCCCAAATACTTGTTCGCACGCCGTACGTGCGGCCGCAGAGTTGGGTGTATGGATGGTGAACGTGCACGCATCAGGCGGTGAGCGCATGATGACAGCTTCTCGTGAAATCCTAGAGCCCTACGGCAAAGACCGTCCGCTATTGATTGGTGTGACCGTGCTAACCAGCATGGAAGCGTCGGATCTACGTGGTATCGGCATTCAGTGTGAGCCACAAGAGCAGGTATTGAACTTGGCACGTCTGACCAAGAACAGCGGCCTAGACGGTGTGGTGTGTTCTGCACAAGAAGCGAGCCTGCTAAAAGGCGAGCTAGGCCAGTCATTCAAACTGGTAACGCCAGGCATTCGTCCAGCGGGCAGCGAAGCGGGCGATCAGCGCCGTGTAATGACCCCTGTAGAAGCGGTAGCCGCCGGCTCAGATTACCTGGTTATTGGTCGTCCAATTACTCAAGCGGCGGATCCTGCTGCGGTATTGGCGGCGATTAACAAGACTCTGGCATAACGCCTGACGGGTTAGCGTAAAGATTGAAAAAGAAACGGGCCCTTGTACACACAAGGGCCCGTTTTTTATTTGTGTTTGATGGACAGGCGATAGGTGAATGCGGATACAACACCGCGCAGCGTCCAGCCAAATAGAAAACGTTATCCGGCTTTTTTCACGAATGCCGCAGTTACCATCATGTCGCCTGCGCCGTCCAGCTTACAATCCAACTGGTGATCTTTGCCTTCTACGATACGTTTGATCACGCCTTTCGTACCGATTTTCAGCACCATCGAGCTGCCTTTCACTTTTAAATCTTTCGCGACTGTGATTTTGTCACCTTCTGCCAGTTGCGTGCCGTTGGCATCTTTGACGGTAAAAGTTTCTTCTACGGCATTCGGATCCCACTCATGGGCACATTCCGGACACACAAGGTGGTTTTGATCAGGATAGACGTATTCAGACTGACAGTTTGGGCAAGGAGGTAGAGACATAAATAACCACTCATCATTGAAGGAAATTGAAAGCGGTCATGATAGCCAGTTATGGGGTTGAGTGCGATCAGATTGTTGGGGGGTAGGGACGAGTTTGCGAGGGACGGGGGGCGAGGAAAAGCGGGGCTGTGGTCCTGTGGTCCTATGGTTGGTAGGGATGAGTTTCGAGTATCGAGATGCAAGTAAAAGCATGAAGTTATGTTTAAAAATCGGGAACGTTACTTGATTTGTGTAAAATACTTAATCCTTGTTCAATTGTTAATCAATGGCTTTGATTCTGTCACAAACTTACCGCTCAAGATGAAGCAGAATGAGTCAGCTAAATGATTAGAAACAACGTTGATGGATTCCATACAGCGCGAAGTGGTCATATTTGTGGGGTAATTCACTAATTGGCATTTACCGTCCCGAATTTGCAGTGCCAATAAGTAACTGGTAGGTTATGTGTGTGGTGTCACATTGTTATCTGCGAGTTAAAAGAAAAGAGGTTGGGTGAATGTATAACAATATCGATAAAGTACTAGAAAATATTCATGAACACTTTCAAACACTGTTTGGTGAAAAATTCGAGGAAAAGCGTCAGTTTCGTTACGTAGATTACATTTCTGAAAATTATAACTTCCGAGTACATGCTGCATTTATTCAGACTCGAATTGCAGATGACTTCGACGTTTCAATTCAACAGCGAATCGATCATGCACTGAAAGGCTTAAATGTTGAAAAAGGTGCAATGTATGATTTCACAACCAAATTTGTAGATGATGCATTATCCACAGAATATTGCGTTGAGTTAATTAAGTAATTTCACTGTGTTCCCCCCGTAAACAGATCACCCAGAGGCTGCCCGTTGGCGGCCTTTCTTGTATATG
This sequence comes from Photobacterium aphoticum, assembly GCF_001029435.1. Classification (GTDB taxonomy): domain Bacteria; phylum Pseudomonadota; class Gammaproteobacteria; order Enterobacterales; family Vibrionaceae; genus Photobacterium; species Photobacterium aphoticum. The sequence goes on from NZ_LDOV01000025.1 coordinate 342,866, forward strand.
GCCGTTACATGATTATGTCGACTCTGTGCAGATTTAACGTAATAACCAGATGCTGCACCGATTTTTGGACTGATTATGTAATATCCACTCATGAGTGTTTGGTAGCATATGTGGGCAATCTTAGATCGTTGAATCCAATGCTATACCTTCATGAAAAATTGAGGATTTTCAGTGCAAGTAGATATATTTGAAAAGGTTAGAAACGGTGAAATTGTCAGTACTGATCAGTATCAAGTTAAGTCCATACAGGTAGGTACTGATGATGGACAAAAGTACAAAATATATACCGATTTGTTGAGTATGCTTTCTAAAGGCTATATTACTGGCGTCCCTATTGATAAAGGGGATTTAGGTCCAAATTTTGATCAACTCCAAGTTACAAAGCTTGGTTCAGAGACCTATGATTTTTTGATAACCCCTATGAACCAAATTGGAAAACCTACACTTTGGGAAACATGTCTAAATGCGATTGTAGGTTTTTTTGTTGGCCGTATAAGTTGGTTTTTTTTCGTAACAGTCATTTGTATTTTAATTCCCACGCTTAACGAAGATGCTGAAGAATTGTTGAGGCGCTGTATTGATTGGCTCTTAACATTGATTGCATAAGCGGTATAACAACACGGTCTGAGGTGGACTGTTAAGGTAATGCGTTACACTCGGCGATTTACTATAACACCCGCAACTCGCCTGACAACAACATATGTCAGCTCAATTAGGAAAGGTCACGTTGTGGCCTTTGCCCTTCGCTCTTCCTCGCCCCTAGTCCCTCGAAACTCGCCAACTCCAAAATCCGTGACCCACCCAACATACCTTCTTTCGCCCAGCCCCTACACTGGATCTATCACTCGCCAGTGGAGGTCGCTATGGACACAGGATTGGATTTTTCCTCGCCCTATATACGGTTAGCCATTGCTCTGTTGCTCGGGGCCATTATTGGCATTCAGCGCGGGTGGGTGGATCGTAACGAAGCCGCCGGTTCACGCATTGCCGGTATTCGTACCTATTCCTTGGTCGGTTTACTTGGCGGGCTGTGTGGTTTACTGGCCGATCACTTCTCTGAACTCTTCTTAGGTCTTGCCTTTATAGCCCTGACGGTGATTGTGTCGGTGGCCTATGTCAGTCGCCTGCGTTGGCACAATAATTTAAGCATTACCGGTTTAGTCGGCACCTTACTGACGTTTTTATTGGGGGCGTTGGCCGTCATTGGAGATCCGGTGCTGGCGGCATCCAGTGCGGTGATCACGGCTATTATTCTGGATAATAAAAAAGAGCTGCATGAGGCGCTGCGCAAACTGCAAGAGTACGAGCTGGATGCGGCGCTGCGTTTATTGCTGATTTCTGTGGTGATGTTGCCACTGTTGCCCAATCAGGCGATGGGGCCGTGGGATGCCATCAATCCGTATGAAGTGTGGTGGATGGTAGTGTTGATCGCCAGTATCTCGTTTGTCGGCTATTTTGCGATGAAGATTGGCGGCACGGAAAAGGGCATTTTGCTGACCTGCCTGTTTGCGGGCTTGAGTTCTTCGACGGCGCTGACTTTACAGTTTTCCCATTTGTCTAAACAACAGCCGCCCCTGAGTGGTTTGCTGGCGAGTGGTATTTTGCTCAGTTGCGGCACTATGTTTCCGCGTATTTTATTTGTCTGCTCAGTGGTGAACTGGACACTGCTGGAGCGGTTATGGCTGCCCATGCTGGCAATGATGCTGGGTTTTTATGTGTCGGCAGGGTGGATTTGGCGCACCCATCAATCAGACGGCCAGACCTCGCCGGAAATGAAGCAAAATCCGTTAGCACTCACTTCGGCGCTGATCTTTGGGGTGATTCTGATGGTGATTATTGTGCTCGCTAATGCGCTGCAAGCCTGGTTCGGTAATGCGGGGACATTGCTGTTAGCGGCCACTTCGGGGATCACGGATGTGGATGCCATTACGCTGGCACTCGGGCGACAAAGTGCATTGGGTGTTGGAACAGAAGCGGTAGAAGGGGCTGCCCATGTCGGGGTGACGCTCGCCGCGATGGGAATTTTCATTGCGGCTGCGGTTAACAGCGTGGTGAAAATGGGCATGGCGTGTGTGATTGGTGACAGCAGCATGCGCAAGTACGTGATTATGCCGATCTTGCTCTCCGTTGTACTCGGTGGCGTGACGTTGTTCGCGTCGCAGGGATAAAGTGAGGGTAATAAGAAAGATAAAAAAACGGGCGCGATGCCCGTTTTTGTTGTGTTAAACCGTCAGTGAATCCTCACTGTTGATTCATGTTTGCTGATGCCGCATTAGCACTCGATTTTCGGCGTGGCACTGCTGATGCGGTTGGTGCGATCGTGCGACGGTGCTGAGAAATGGCTGTCCAGCAGCTTTTGCGTCAATGCATGTTGCGGATTAGCAAATACGTCGGCGGTGCGGCCTTGTTCCACCACTTCACCGTCTTGCATTACCATCACTTTATCGGTGAAGTGCTTGATCACGCCCATGTGTTGCGACACGTAGATATAGGACAGACCCATCTCTTCTTGCAGCTCTAACAACAGGTTGATGATCTGCGAGCGCATCGACATGTCCAAGCCGTTCAGGGCTTCGTCGGCCACGATAATACACGGCTGCAAAATAAGGGCACGAGCCAGTGACACACGCTGTTTCTGACCGGTTGCCAGCATCTGCGGGTAGAAGTAGGCATGCTCGGGCAGCAGGCCAACACGCTTTAAGGTTTCCATGATACGACGCTCACGGGCCTGCGGGGTCATGTCGGTGTTACGCTTGAGCGGGCCTTCCAAGATCTTGCCGATCTGAATACGCGGATTCAGTGAAGTGTTCGGATCTTGGAAGATCATGCGGATCAGTTTACAGCGGGTCTGGTAATCACGGTGTGCCAGCGGCTCGCCGTTAACACGGATGATGCCTTCAGTCGGCTCCACCACGCCCGCCAGCATACGTGCCAGGGTCGATTTACCCGAGCCGTTTTCACCCATGAACGCGATGGTTTCACCGGCTTCCAAGCTGAATGACACCGGTTTTACCGCTTCAATGGTACGGCGGCGGAACAGACCTGAACGATAGTGATAGTCTTTTTTCAGGTTTTCGACTTCAAGTAACGCACTCACTTCGCGTTCTCCTCCATATTCAGCGGGAAGTGGCAGCTGAATTTGTGTGTCTTGATCTTCTGGCGTTCCGGTACTTCGACGCATTTACGCTGGGCGTGCGGACAACGCGGTCCTAAGCGACAGCCAATCGGCAGGTGCTGCAATGGCGGAATAGAGCCCGGTAAGGTGGCGAGTTTGCTCTTGTGCGGCAATTCGTCCAGATTGAAGTCCGGCATCGCACGCAGTAGTGCCACGGTGTACGGGTGATGCGGTGATTCTAACAGCTGTTGACGGCTGGCAGATTCCACCGACTGACCACAGTACATCACGGTAATGCGGTCGGCCCATTGGGTCACGGTGGTCAGATCGTGGCTGACCAGCAAAATCGTGGTATTCCCCAACTGGTTCATGCGGCTGAGCAGACGGAAAATCTGCGCTTGCGTGATGGGATCCAAGTCGTTGGTCGGTTCATCGGCAATCAGCAGGCGAGGGCGGTTGGCAATGGCCATGGCAATCATCACCTTCTGACACTCCCCGTCGGTCAATTCGTACGGGTAGCTGCGCATCACGCGTTTGTGATCTTTAATACCGACTTTATGCAGCAGGGCAATCGCCTGCTTCTGACGCCAGTGGAAGCGCTGCCAGATACGGCCGCTGAATGAGCTGGACGGGATCGCCTCTTCCAGCTGCTCACCCACGCGTTCAGACGGATCCAAACACGATGATGGCTCCTGGAAAATCATGGCAATTTCACGGCCCACGACCTTACGGCGTTCGCGCGGCGAGAGCGCCAGCAAATCAATATCGCCCAGGCGCAAGCGGTCTGCACTCACGCGCCAGTTGTCTTTGGTCACGCCGGCAATGGCTTTGGCAACTAAGCTCTTACCCGAACCGGATTCGCCCACCAAGCCGCGAATTTCCCCTTCGTTGATCGTTAAACTCATGCGATCAACGGCTTTCACCATCCCTTGCGGCGTATCAATCTCGATGGTGAGGTTGCGAATATCTAACAGTGGCATTAGTCAATCCCCGCATTAATAGCCTGGCGGAGTCCTTCCCCTACTAAGTTTACAACCAACACGCTAAACGTAATGGCAAGGCCGGGTAGCGTGACTGTCCATGGTGCAAGGTAAATCAGCTCGATGGAGTCGCCCACCATCGCGCCCCATTCCGGCAACGGGGTTTGTGCGCCAAGACCCAAAAAGCCCAGCGCGGCAATGTCCAAAATTGCAATGGAAATGGCACGGGTAAACTCGTTGGTCAGCACGGTCAGAATGTTTGGCAGGATCGAGTTGTACAGCAGGTAGAAATCGTTCGCGCCATCCAAACGGGCAGCGATGATGTAGTCTTTTTCTACTTCATTGTGTACAGCCGTATAAACAGCACGAATGAAACGCGGGATCAACGCCAGCCAAATTGCCAGCAAAATGCTGTATTCGCCCGGTCCCATGTACGCGACCACAATGATGGCCAGCAGCAGGGAAGGGATAGACAGCACGGTGTCCAGCAAGTGGTTCAAAAAGCTCGATTTCAGGCCACGGCTCATACCGGCCATGACGCCAATGGCAATACCGATCACCCCAGAACACAGGGCGATCAGAATGGCGTAACCAAAGGTCAGGCGTGTCCCCATCAGCAAGCGGCTGAGGATGTCACGGCCCAAGTCATCGGTGCCGAAGAAGAATTCCACGTGACCGCTCGGATCCCACGACGGTGGCATCAGCAGTTCGCCCACTTGGCTCACCGCATCATACGGCGTTAGCCACGGTGCGACCAAGGTCAGGCAGATCAGCAGCAGCAGACACCAGAAGCCAAACACCGCCAGTGAGTTGGTACGGAAGTTTTGCCAGGCCCGCTCCCATTGGGTTGGGATCTTGGTCTCTTGGTAGATGTTATTTGATAGCATACCATTCCTTGCGCACAAGCGGGTTGACGAAAGCACCGGTCAAATCAGACAGGATGTTGGCGATCAGAATGAAGCTGCCGACCGTGATCACGCCCGCTTGAATCGCGACGTAATTCTGGGCGGAAATCGCATCCAGCAACCAGCGGCCGATACCCGGCCAGTTAAAGATGGACTCGGTCAGCATGGCAAAGGTCATCATGGTCGAAAACTGCATACCCAGTTTCGGAATGATTGGCGGAATGGCATTACGCAGCACGTGACGCGCAATGATTTCAAACATCGACAAGCCTTTGGTCTGGGCCACTTTGATGAAGTTTTGGTTCATCACATCCGACACCGACGAGCGGGTCAGGCGGATCACTTCCGTGGTCGGTGCCATTGCCAAAACCAGTGTCGGCAGTGCCAAGTGGCGGATCACATCCATCAGGGCTTCAGCGCGGTATGGCTTGTCAGACAGCAAGACGTCAATCAGTGCGACACCGGTTTGCTGGTCAATTTCATACAGCAGGCTGTAACGGCCCGAAACAGGCAGCCAGCCTAATTCCAGTGAAAACAGCATGATCAGCAGCATCGCCAGCCAGAACAGCGGAATGGAGTAACCCACCAGCGTGATAGAGGAAATTGCGGTATCAACGAAATGGCCGCGTTTCACCCCGGCCAGTGTGCCCAGCGGAATGCCGATCAATAGCGACAGCGCAAAGGCAAAGAAACACAATTCCAACGTTGCCGGGAACACCGCCGCCACTTCGTGCCAAATTGGCAAGCCTTGCTGGTTCAGACCAAGGTGGCCGGTCACCAACGTTTGCAGGTAAGCAATCCAGCCGGTCCAGAACGGTTGGCTGGTCCACAATGACGCGGGGTCAAGGCGAAGAATGCTGTAGCCGATCAAGGTCAAGATCAACAAGGTGATCAAGAACAGATTCAGCCGTCGAATGGTATAGATAAACATATTAAGGTTCGCTCCGGTACACCGTGGAGAACGAGCGGGTACCAAACGGGCTCATTTGTAAGCCTTTCAGTGAGTTGTGGTGAATTTGGAAATGCACACCGTGTGCCAGCGGTACCACCGGCACATCTTGGTCAACAATGGCCTGCGCACGTTGATAGAAATTCAAACGCTGGTTTAGCTGGCTGGTACGCGACGCCAGCTCAAGCAGGTTATCAAAGTCCAGGTTACACCAGTTGGAGTCGTTCAGGCCGGCCGCTTTGGCATCACAGGACAGCAGTGGGCGCAGGAAGTTATCCGGATCACCGTTATCGGCAATCCAACCGGTTAAGATCAAATCACTGTTGAACTTATCAATGTTGCTAAAGCGGTTGATAGAGTCCTGCATGATGATGTTGACCTGCACGCCCACCGCGTTCAAATCTGCCTGAATCAGCTCGGCGGTTTTACGCGGGCTGGGGTTGTAAGGGCGAGGCTCTAACGGTACCCACAGGGTTAAGCTCAGGTTTTTATCAAAACCGGCTTCTTTGAGCAGTTGCAGGGCTTTTTCCGGATCGTAACCCAGCGCTTCACTGTTGTGATGATACGCCCACGACATTGGTGGCAGAATGCTGTGTGCTTCCGTACCGGTGCCGTAGTAGACAGAGCTCAGCAGGTTATCACGGTTAATGGCGTGATTAATGGCCTGACGGACACGCAGATCTTTGAGCGCCGGTTTGTTGGTATCAATGGCCAGATACGCCACGTTCATACCGGTTTGCGCGGTGAGATCAAAGTCTTCGTTGTCGTTGATGATCGGCAGCTGACTGGCGACCGGTGACGACAGCACATCACACTCTTTGCTGAGCAGTTTGGCTAAGCTGCCGGTGCCGCGTGAGGCGATATCAAACACCACTTGTTCCATTTTCGCCGCCCCTTGCCAGTAGCCGTTGTGACGGTTCAGGCGCACCAAATCATTGGGCAGGTATTGCTCAAGCGAAAACGGTCCGGTACCAATCGGCAGATGATCTAGCTGGTCGGGTTTACCCGCACGCAGCACCTGATCAGCATACTCTTGCGAGTGGATCACCGCATACGTGGTGGCCAGATTGGCCAAGAATGCGTTATCCGGACGGGTCAGGCTGAACTGTACCGTGTACGGATCCACAATGGTGATATCGTCAATCAGGTTGGCAAAGCCTTGGCTTTCAAACCACGGATAACGGCCGCCAGACACCGCATGGAACGGGTGAGAGGGATCAATGACTCGTTTAAAACTAAACACCACATCTTGGGCGTTAAATTGACGTGTAGGTTTAAACCAGTCGGTTGATTGAAACGCAATGCCTTCCCGTAACGAAAACGTATAGGTGAGACCATCACCGCTCATGGTCCAGCTTTTCGCCAGTGAAGGTAATGGGCGGTGTGTCACGGGGTCAAGCAATAAGAGACGGTCAAAGATCTGCGCAGCCAGTGTATCAGCTGTCAGTCCGCCATCGGTTAACTGCGGATTGAAGGTGTTCGGCGTATCTTGCCCACAATAGACGAAGCCACGGCTGCGAATATTGCTATCCTGCTGTGGCTCGCTGCAGCCCCACAGGCTGGCAAGGCTCACACACGCAAGCAGAAGACGAGTATAGGCGCTCATAAGATTAGATTTTATGGAAAACAAGATTACAAATTTACCACCATCCTACTGAGTGACCAAGTCATCTCCCTAAAATACCTGCTTTTTCCCCTATTTTTGCTCATATCTTGATACCTGATGAGTATGGGGCTGTCTGTGGCTTGGGGGGGATGATGCCCGTGTGAAGCAGGCTCAGCTATCCTGCGCGCCGACCAATTGGTATTTACGCAGCAATCCACGCAGCTGGTGATAGCTCAAGCATAGCAGCTCTGCCGCTTTGCGTTGATTAAACTGAGCTTCTTCAAGCGCTTGTTGAATGATATCCACTTCCTGATCCTGCTGCCATTGGCGAAAATCAATAGGGAAGAGCATCGAAGATGCCGCATGATGACCAGACGTTGCACCGGTTTTCGCGGCACTCTGGGAGGTAGATTTTGCGCTGTGAGCCGCAGTGAAACTGGCACTGTGCTTGTCGTGCCAAGGGGCGCGGAACGGGTCAAGGATGATCTCATCAATCGGTTCGTCTTCTAGGCCATGGCGGAAAATTGAGCGTTCAATGACGTTTTTCAGCTCTCGCACATTGCCCGGCCACTGGTATGTCATCAGTTGGTCGATGGCTTCCGGAGTAAAGCCGGAGAAATAGCTAAAGCCCAGCTCGCGACACATTTTCACGGCATAGTAGTCCGCCAGCGGCATGATGTCTTCGCGGCGCTCACGCAGCGGTGGCAGGTGGATGATGTCAAAGGCCAGGCGATCGAGTAAATCCGAGCGGAATTTGCCGTCAGCGGCCAATTGCGGCAAGTCTTCATTGGTGGCACAAATCAAACGCACATTGGCGCGGCAGGTTTTGCTGCCCCCCACACGTTCATATTCCCCGTATTCGATGACTCGGAGTAATTTTTCTTGTACGCCAAGCGGGGCGGTGCCCAGTTCGTCCAAAAACAAGGTGCCGTTTTCGGCCCGTTCAAAACGTCCCTGATGACGGCCTTTGGCACCGGTAAACGCGCCGGCTTCATGGCCAAACAGTTCCGAGTCAATCACCCCTTCACTGAGCGCGGCACAGTTAAGAGAAATGAGCGGTTGATCCCAGCGGCGTGACAAATAATGCATGCGCTGAGCAATTAATTCTTTACCTGTCCCGCGTTCTCCCAAAATAAGGATTGGGCGGTTGAGCGGTGCAAGGCGGGACGTATGATCGAGCACGGTAAGGAACGCTTCAGACTCACCGATTAAATTATCAGGCTTTCGCATGGTTAATCTCGCTAACTATTGGCGTATTTGAACAACACCCTAACAGGCTTGTTGGGGCGATGTAAAGCCAAGTTGTTGATATTTAACCAACTAAAAAGTTGGCACACTTGTTGTAATAGCTAGTGGGTAAGAGGTGATGCGACAGGTAGTCACAGACCGATTAACCAAGAACGTAATATTGGAGATGTAATTATGGGTATTTTTTCACGCTTTGCTGACATCGTTAATGCTAATGTGAATGCGCTGCTTGATAAAGCTGAGGATCCACAAAAAATGATCCGCCTGATCATTCAAGAAATGGAAGACACCTTGGTGGAAGTGCGTACGTCATCAGCTCGAGCGCTGGCAGACAAAAAAGAATTGCAACGTCGCATTCAGGCGATCGAATCACAAGGTGAAGACTGGCAGCAAAAAGCGAGTCTGGCACTGCAAAAAGGCCGCGAAGATCTCGCCCGTGCCGCGCTGATTGAAAAACAGAAACTGAACGATGTGGCGCTGACGCTGCACGAAGAATTTAAGCTGGTGGAAGAAACCATCGAAAAGCTGGCCGGTGAAGTGGCAGAGCTGGAGCGCAAACTGCAAGAAACCCGCGCTCGTCAGCAAGCGTTAGTGATGCGCCATAAAGCAGCGGGTACGCGCCGCGATGTGCGTCGCCAGTTAGATACCGGCAAGGTTGACGAAGCCCTGAACAAGTTTGAGCAGTACGAGCGCCGCATCGACGAGATGGAAGCGGAAGCTGACAGCTACAGCCTGGGTCGTGGTAAAAACTTGCAGGACGAATTTGCCAATCTGCAAGCACAAGATGAAATTGAAAAAGAATTGGCGCGCATGAAAGCCGATATTAAAGGCAAAGAATAAGGCTATTGCGACAATAGCCAAGGTGATAAGTTAATGAATCTGCGCGTATTAAGGAGAATGTAATGTCTATGGGGTTTATTGTTGGGCCGCTGATTGTTTTTATGATTTTCGTTGCCCCATTGTGGCTGCTTCTTCACTACCGGTCAAAGAAACACAGCAGTGAAGGGTTGTCGGGGGACGATCATGAAAAATTGCAAGCTCTGGTCGCACGCGCAGAGCAAATGCAAGAGCGGATTGTCACACTGGAGCGTATTTTGGATGCGGAAGCGCCACAATGGAGGAATAAGGTATGAGTAAGACCCTCTATCGTGATCCGAAAAACGGCAAAATCGCCGGTGTGTGTGCGGGGATTGCCGAATACTTCGGCATGGAAATCTGGTTGGTGCGTATTCTTGCGGTATCTGCTTTCCTGCTTGGGGTGGGGTTCTTTGCCACGTTAGCGTACATCGCGGCCTGGTTGATCCTTGAGAAGATGCCGGAAGCACGCATGCAGCAGCAAACGCTGTTTCGTGAGCACCACGTCAAACAGAAACCGTGGCAAGCGGGCAAACCAGCCCGTGAGATCCTGAACAACGTGGAACGTGAGTTTGAACACATTGAACAGGATTTGCGCAAGATGGAAGCCTACGTGACGTCGACGGCGTTCAAAGTGGACCGTGAATTCCGCAACTTGTAACGGTGACCTATCACTCTGAGAAGCAGGCCAATGCCTGCTTCTCTTTTTTGTGCCACATTGAAATATTGATAATACACAGCACGTTATGATGAATACCGATGGTCAATGCTGAATAAGCGGTTCATCATAGGTTAATCTACACCTCCGTATATTTTCCCCATAGAACGCCGCGAGACGGTTTGATGTCCGCGAGCGACAATGATTCAGGAAAGGCTATGAACCGAATTGGTAATGAGTTGAATAAGCTAGTGAACCGCAGTTTAGATCGCCATGTGCGTTTGGCCGTGACCGGCCTCTCGCGCGCCGGGAAAACGGCATTTATTACCTCACTGGTGAATCAATTAATGCATGTCAGCACGAACCCACGTCTGCCGCTGTTCAGCGCCGTGCGTGACGGGCATTTGCTGGGGGCCAAGCGCGTCCCGCAAATTGACATGCATGTGCCGCGATTTGGTTATGAAGAAGGGATGCAGTCGTTGCTGTCGACCCCGCCGACCTGGCCGGCACCGACCCGCGATGTCAGCCAAACCCGTCTGGCGTTGCGTTATAAACCGCAACGCGGGCCGCTGAAGTTACTGCAAGACACCGCGACCTTGTACCTCGACATTGTTGATTACCCGGGGGAGTGGTTGCTGGATTTACCGCTGCTGGATCTGGACTTTTATGCCTGGTCAAAACAGCAGGCACAGGTGCTGAAAGGCAAGCGCCTGACCCTGGCACAAGATTGGTTGGCGCTGAAAGACACCTTTGACCCGTTTGCGCCGGCCGATGAAGCCCTGATTGAAAAAATATCGGGTTTCTTCACCGAATACCTGTACCGCTGTAAAGCCGAAGGCGGCTTGCATTGGGTGCAACCGGGACGTTTTGTGTTGCCGGGAGAGTTGTCTGGCGCGCCGGTGTTGCAGTTCTTCCCATTGGTATGGCTGGACGGGGTGACTGAACAGCAATGGGCCAGTGCCGGTGAAGACACCAATTTGGGGATGCTGAAAAGTCGCTATCGTTATTATCAACAGCACGTGGTGAAAGCCTTCTACAAAGAGCATTTCTCAACGTTCGATCGCCAGATCATTCTGGTGGACTGTTTACAGCCGCTTAATGCGGGGCCGGAATCGTTCAATGACATGCGCCAAGCGCTGGATCAGCTGATGCAAAGTTTCCGTTACGGCCGCAGTTCGTTGATGCGTCGTTTGTTCTCGCCGCGTATCGATAAAGTGCTGTTTGCAGCGACTAAAGCGGACCATGTTACGCCAGAGCAGCATCCACACTTGGTGAGCCTGTTGCAGCAACTGGTGAATGAAGCGTGGCAAACCGCCTCATTTGAAGGGATTGAGATGGACTGTGTGAGTCTTTCCTCGATTCAGGCCACAGAGCCGGGCTTTGTGGAATACCAAGGCAAACAAATGCCTGCTTTGCGGGGCCATACCATGGCTGGCGAGGCGAAAACCCTCTATCCGGGGGATGTGCCAAAACGCTTGCCGAGTGAGGCGTTCTGGCAACAGTCCGGGTTCGACTTTGTGAATTTTCGCCCACTGGGGCTACAAAGTGACGAACCGCTACCGCATATCCGTATGGATAAGGCGTTGGAATACCTGCTGGGAGATAAATTACGATGAACGAGCAATACAAAAGTAAAATTGAATTTGATGAGCCCCAGTCAGGTAACGGGGCTCAGTCCGGTAGCGGGACAAAGACACACGGTGAGGACGAATTAACCTCACAGCTGCAATTTGCCGACAAGGCCACGTTTTTGCCTGACACCACGCAAGAGGCAGACACCGATGTGGAAGCGGAGTTAGCTCAGACATTGGCGTCCAAGCCAAAGCGCAGCAGTGGCTGGTTAAAAGGCTTGTTGGTGGGCGGTGCGCTTATGGCGGGCTGGCAAAGCGTGGATTATGTGGTGACGGCTTATCAGGGCGGTGATTGGTTGGCGATGGGCTGGAGTGTGATCATTGCCGGTTTGGCAACCGCAGGTATTACTGCGCTGGGGCGTGAGCTGTTAAGTTTGCGTCGTTTGAAGCACCGTCAGAGCGAACGTGAACAGGCACAAGCCTTGTTGGATGCCGATGGTATCGGCGCGGCGCGTGCGTTCTGTACCCGTCTGGCTCGTAAGAGCCATGTGGCTGAAGAAAATGCCGGTTATGACCGCTGGCAGCATGCGCTCGCTGCGACCCATAACGACCGTGAAGTGATCCAGCTGTATGATCAGATGGTGCTGGGCCATCAGGACAAACAGGCACGTAAGCTGGTGGCAAAATACGCCAGTGAAGCGGCAGTGATGGTCGCGGTCAGTCCGTTGGCCGTGGCCGATATGTTGCTGGTGGCGTGGCGTAACTTCCGTTTGATTGAGCAAATCTCAGCGGTGTACGGCGTCGAATTGGGTTACTGGTCGCGTATTCGCTTGGTGAAGTTGGTGTTGGCTAACATGGCGGTGGCCGGGGCCAGCGAATTGATTGCCGACAGCGGTATGGACATGTTGTCGATGGATCTGGCCGGCCGTATGTCGACCCGCGTTGCACAAGGCGTCGGGGTGGGCTTGCTCACAGGGCGTCTGGGTTTGAAAGCCATCAGCCTGATGCGCCCACTGCCGTGGCAGGCGGGTCAGCAGCCGAAACTGAGTGAAATCCGTCGTGATCTGCTCAGTCAGCTGACCACGAAAAAAGACACACAGAGTTAATCGCAAGGCGCCGGAGTGGCGCCTTTTCTTTTTCTGACAATCTTCAGGATAGCGCTACGCTTTCTGTATTGTCCCGTTTTATGCTCGCTTGTTGGTATCGGCTGTGTACATCATAGTTCGGACAAAATGCCAACGAGGTTGGCCATGAATCGGGGATAACGGAACGATGACCCATTAGGGATCAGTAGCCCAATCAGGAGTGGTTCATGAAAGCAATTAACGTACAGAGTGCCCCTTTGCTGAGCTCGCTAATAAGCGCTTTGTTATGTGTGTGGTCTGTTCAGGCTCAAACCCAAACCCAAACCCAGACACACTCTCAGACACAACCCCAGGCAACCTCGCCAGCGAAGCCCTCAGATTCCACGATTCCAGCACATTACAATACCCCCATTCCCGCAGAAATCATGACCCCCGACAAGGTTGAGACGCGCTTAGGAGTGCTGTCGTTTCAGGATGGCGTCCCTGATCCCCAGACCAGCCAAAAAGTGTACGATTTTCTTGATATCTCTCGTGCGGCAGAAGTTTTTTTGCAAGCGATCCCGATGGCGTCTTTGGAAGCATTGCGGATCGGACATGCGAAGTTGGGGATTTCGCAGTCTCATCAGGTTTTATTGTTTGATAAATTGATGGATTCCGATCCCCTGTTTTTGACCGGTAATACCGATACGGTGTATGCCTCGGCGTTTTTAGATCTGGAGCGTGATGGCCCGACGGTGATTGAAGTCCCGCCGGGGATGGGGCCGACGACGGTGAATGATGCCTTTTTCCGGTTTGTGACCGATCTCGGTATTGTCGGGCCGGATAAAGGCAAGGGCGGTAAGTATCTGATTTTACCGCCTGACTATAAAGGGGATGTCCCTGACGGCTATTTTGTCTCTCAGTCGACCAGTTACACGAACTGGTTCATTGCCCGTGGTTTTCTGATGGATGGCAAGCCAGAGGCGGCAACAGCGGCGTTTAAACAGCACTTAAAAATCTACCCGCTGGCGAAGCAAGACAGTCCGCCAGCCATGACGTTTGTGTCTGGCAGTGGCAAAGCATTTAACACTATACATGCCAACGATGTGCATTTTTACACTGAGCTGAAACCGGTATTGGATAAAGAGCCCATTGCGTTTATTGCCCCTGAACTGCGTGGGTTGATGGCGACAATCGGGCTGCAGAAAGGCCAACCTTTTGAGCCGGATGCGCGCTTGCTGGCACACTTGAAAGAAGGGATAGCGATAGGAAATGCTGCCGCCCGCTCATTCTTTTTTCATCCTCGTGATGAAGCCATTTACCGCTACCCGGGACGGTTGTGGAAAAAGGCCTTCATTGGCGGTGACTACCGTTGGTTGATCAACGACGGCGACGGTGGCCTGAATCTGGATGCGCGCAGCTATTTCTTTTACATCGCCACGGTGAATACGCCCGCTATGGCTCTGAAGTTGGTCGGAAAAGGCTCCAAATACGCCTTGTTGGATCAATCGAAAGAGGGAAAAGCCTTAGACGGTGGACAGCATTATAAGCTGACGTTACCGGCCAATGTGCCGGCGAAAAACTTCTGGTCTATCGTGGTGTACGATCCGCAAACCCGCTCAGAATTACAAACCGGCCAACCGTTCCCCAGCAAGAATAATATGCGTGACGACTTGTCGATGAATGAGGATGGTTCGGTGGATCTGTATTTTGGCCCGACCGCACCGAGCGGGAAAGAGGCAAACTGGATCCAGACGGTTCCGGGCAAGGGGTGGTTCACGATTTTGCGCCTCTATGGGCCGCTTGAAGCCTGGTATGACGACAGCTGGCAACCAGGCGATATGGAGCCTTTGAAGTAGTGCCGGAGAGGAGATTGACAGGATATGTCCAAGGTTTAATACGGGGATCCTGTCATCTTTGCGGACGGTTTAGTTTTGCGAGCCAATGGCTTGACTCAAATAAGGGGAAAGCGCACACTTCCAGTGTCAACAATTCCTGACACTTTGGAAGAGAAGCCTATGAGACTACAAGTCTTCTGTGAAGACCGACTTGGGATCGCCCGCGAACTGCTGGATATTCTGGCCAGCCGTGAGATTGATCTGCGAGGCATTGAAATTGACCGGGTCGGTATTATCTATCTCAACTGTCCTGAAGTGGAATTTGAATCCTTCAGCCAGTTGATGTCACAGATCCGCCAGTTGGATGGCGTGACCGATGTGCGCAAGATTCAGTTCATGCCGAGTGAGCGTGAGCACAAAGAGTTGAAAGCCCTGCTGGAAGCCTTACCGGATCCGTTTTTCTCCATCAACCTGCAAGGCAAAGTCGATTTAGCCAATGACGCGGCCGAAACCTTATTAGGCAAGGTTCGTGACGATATTTTGGGTGAGAATATTCAAAGCTTGGTGGGCTTTAATACCCATCAGTGGCTGGAAAAAGACAATGCCACGACGCGCAGTGAGCTGGTGGTGCTGTCCGGGCTGGATTACATGATGGAAGTCATGCCCGTGTATGTTACCGATGAAAGCGAAGAGCAGGTGTTGGCCAGTGCGGTGATTTTGCTTAAATCCCTGTCTGAAGCCAAAATGCCGATTGCGATGCGCAAGCTCAGTGGTGATAACGGGTTTGAGCACTTAGTGGGCCAGTCATCCCGTTTCAAGCAGTTAGTGTCACAGGCGAAGAAGTTGTCGATGCTGGATGCGCCGTTGTTGATCCAAGGTGAAACCGGTACCGGTAAAGAGATGTTGGCGCGAGCTTGTCATCAGCGTTCATTGCGCCGTGAAAAGCCGTTCCTGCTGGTGAACTGTATGTCGATGCCGGATAACGCCGCTGAAACCGAATTGTTCGGCATGGCAGCGACCGCGACAGAGCCGGGTAAGAAAGGCATTTTCGAGCAAGCCGATGAAGGCACTGTGTTCTTGTATGAAGTCGGTGAAATGTCGGAGCACTTGCAGATCAAACTACTGCGCTTCCTGCAAGACGGCACGTTCCGCCGAGTGGGTGAAGAGCGCGAGATGAAAGTCAACGTGCGCGTGATTTGCTCGACCCAGAAAAAACTGCCGGATTTGGTGGCCTCAGGCCAGTTCCGTGAAGATTTGTATTACCGTTTGAACGTGTTGTCGCTAGTGGTGCCGCCACTGCGTGAACGCACGGCCGATATCGTGCCGTTGGCGGAGTTGTTCTTGTCGCAGTTCGCGCAGGAATTGCAGCAGCCGAAGCCGCACCTGACGCCGGATGTGGCCCAGTATCTGAGCCAGTACGCGTGGCCGGGCAATATCCGTCAGCTACGTAACGTGCTGTTCCGTGCCATGACTCAACTGGAAGGGCCGGAAATTCGCGTGGATGACGTGCAGTTGCCAGAAAATGAATCGACCACGCTGATCACCGAAGAAGTGCTGGAAGGCTCACTGGACGATATCATGAAGCGTTATGAGTCCGGCATTCTGAGCAACCTGTACCGCAGTTACCCGTCGACCCGTAAGCTGGCAAAACGCTTGGGGGTATCGCACACTGCGGTGGCAAACAAGTTGCGTGAATACGGCATCAATAAGCACTGATTGCGCTTGCTGAACACGGCTTGAATATCATGAGAGAAGAAGGAAGGCTATCGCGCCTAATGCCGATCAGTTAAGGC
>NZ_LDOV01000026.1 GCF_001029435.1 Photobacterium aphoticum
AAGCGGGTAAGCGGGTAAGCGTAAAGACCAAAAAGAAAAAAGGAAGCAAAACACAGCGGTTTTACTTCCCTTTCAGTCAGTCCGTTAATCGGCCTCTTCAATCCAGCACATTTGCACGGCTTCTAATACTCGCTCGCTGCAATGGGCCGGATCGTCATCAAAGTCATCCAGTGCCAGGATCCACTCACGTAAATCCGTAAAACGGATCGTATGAGGGTCCACATCCGGGTAGGTGTCCGCGAGGGCGATGGCCAATTCGCGGGAATCAATCCATGTTAAGCGCATACACTGCTCCTTTTACTGTGACACACTGACGGGCGATTGCGGGTAAGGTTGCCCTGCCTATTCATTCACAGACAGGGAGACCCTTTTTAATGACCTTCAGACGCCAGGTTCAGGGTGTATTTTGGAATTTCGACAACCAAATCTTCATCCGCTACGCGGGCCTGACAGCTTAGGCGAGACTCAGGCTCAAGGCCCCATGCTTTATCCAGCATGTCGTCTTCCAGTTCATCACTTTCTTCAAGTGAATCAAAACCTTCACGCACAATGCAGTGACACGTGGTACACGCACATGATTTTTCACACGCGTGCTCAATGCCGATACCGTTGCGCAGTGCTACATCCAGAATCGTTTCCCCTTCTTGGGCTTCTAGCACCGCCCCTTCTGGGCAAAGATCTTCATGGGGTAGTACAACAATTTTAGGCATGCCTAAACCTCATCAATCGAGTGACCGGCCAAGGCCTGACGAATAGATTTGTCCATTCGGCGTGACGCAAATTCTTGGCTGGCTTTATCTGTTTTCTTAATACCGGCTTCAATGGCGTATGGGTCTGTGCCCTGACGCAATTGCACCAGTTCCATCATGACGGCTTCCAGTTGATCGCGCTCTTCTTTGCTCAGCAGGGTATCACCATCCTGAGCCAGTGCCGCGATCAGCCCTTCGAGAACGCGATCCGCTTCCACTTGTTGCTCAGCAAGGGCACGGGCGTCTTTATCATCTTGGGCGTAGGTCATTGAATCGCGGATCATGGTCGCGATTTCATCATCGGTCAGGCCGTAAGACGGCTTCACCTGAATAGAAGACTGCACACCGCTGCTCTTTTCCATTGCAGTCACAGACAGCAAGCCATCTGCATCCACCTGGTAAGTCACACGAATGTGAGCCGCACCAGCGGCCATCGCAGGGATGCCACGCAGAGTGAAACGGGCCAGTGAACGGCAATCGCTCACCATCTCACGCTCACCTTGTACCACGTGCACAGACATTGCCGTTTGGCCGTCTTTGAACGTGGTAAATTCCTGCGCGCGCGCCACAGGGATGGTGGTGTTACGAGGGATGATTTTCTCAATCATGCCACCCATGGTTTCGATACCCAGCGACAGCGGGATCACATCCAGCAGCAGCATTTCCGCATCCGGCTTGTTGCCGACTAAAATGTCAGCCTGAATCGCCGCACCGATAGCCACAACCTGATCCGGGTCGATAGAGGTCAATGGCGTTTTACCAAAGAAGTTACCGACCATGTCACGTACCAATGGCACGCGGGTTGAGCCGCCTACCATGACGGTTTCAATCACGTCATCGTTGGCCACGTCGGCATCTTTCAGTGCACGACGGCACGCCATCAGGGTCTTTTTCACCAAAGGCTGGATCAATGCATCAAACTGCTCACGGCTCACACTGCCGGTCCAGCCCAATACCTCAACCTCGACAGTATCGTTTGCTGACAAGGCTTCTTTCGCCGCTTGTGCCGCATCTTGCAACGCACGCTGTGCATTAGCAGACAATGGCAGTTCAAAACCGGCTTGTTCGGCGATCCAATCTGCCAACAGGTGGTCAAAGTCATCACCGCCCAGCGCAGAATCGCCACCGGTCGCCAACACTTCAAACACGCCTTTTGACAAACGCAGGATAGAGATATCAAACGTACCGCCACCCAAGTCATATACGGCAATCACGCCTTCCTGACCCGAATCCAGGCCGTAGGCAATCGCCGCCGCCGTCGGTTCGTTCAGCAGACGCAACACGTTCAGGTTCGCCAGCTTGGCGGCATCTTTGGTGCCCGCACGCTGCGCATCATCAAAATACGCCGGTACCGTGATCACGACACCTGCCAGTTCACCACCTAGAGTGTCCTGTGCACGGGTGTTCAGTGTTTTCAGGATTTCCGCCGACACTTGTACCGGGTTAACGGCACCTTGGCGGGTGTTCAACTGTGGCAAGCCGTTATCCGTTGCGCTTAGGCTGTAAGGCAATTGTGGGTAACGCTGTTGAATATCGCTCAGGGAGCGTCCCATCATTCGCTTCACGGAAATGATGCTATTTGCCGGATCTTGCTGGGCGATATCACGGGCTTCTCGACCCACGACAATGCCCGCTTCACCGTAATATACCGCTGAAGGCAAAATGGCTTGCCCCTGCAGATCTTTCAGTGTTTCTGGTACGCCACTACGTACTGCAGCCACGAGTGAGTTAGTCGTTCCAAGGTCGATACCCACCGCCAACTTGTGTTGATGCGGCGCCGCACTTTGACCCGGTTCAGCAATCTGTAACAGTGCCATTTTCTTTCCTGTGAAGTTAATACTGGGATCGGAAACCGTTCGGGAACCGTTCGGAAACCGTCCGGATACCGTTAATCGAGCAGGCTCTCTTCAAGGCGCTCAACTTCCGCTTGAAGCTTAACAATAAACTTAAGCTTGCGCACGGCATCTGCCGCCGCTTCCCAGTGTTCCTCGAGCAGTAATTGCTCAAGATCTGTTAACTGTGATTTGTACAGCGAAGTCACTTGTTGCTCAAAGTCGAACAAGGCGGATTCAGGATCATCGGCATCGGTGATCTCTTCCAGCGCTTCGCGCAGCTCCATCTGCTGCATCAAAAAGACCGGATCTTGCAGGGTTTTCTGCTCCCCACGAATATCCATGTCTTTTTCCGACAACATGTATTCCGCCCGAGAGATCGGGTTTTTCAGCGTTTGGAATGCATCATTGATTTGTGCCGCTTTCTGCACCGCCATCAATCGATCGCGTTCAGAAGCAGTGGCAAAGTTATCAGGGTGAAAACGACGCTGCAGTTCTCGGAAGTGAGTAGCAAGAAGGCTACCGTCCAGCGGAAACTGAAAAGGTAGCCCAAAGAGTTCAAAATGATTCATATCGCGCACGTATCTTAAAGACAGAATCTGAAAAGGACTGAACCTGATGACCGCCATAGGCAGTGATCAGGCTCAGTATATTCAGCGATTAGACGTTGAAGCTTTCACCACAACCACATTCACTGGATACGTTAGGGTTATTGAACTGGAAACCTTCGTTCAGACCTTCTTTAGCAAAGTCCAACTCAGTGCCGTCAAGGTAAACCAGACTCTTAGCATCAACAATGATTTTGACGCCTTTTTCTTCAAAGATCTGATCACCCTCGTCCAGCTCGTCTACGAACTCCAGTACGTAGGCCATGCCCGAACAGCCTGAAGTGCGGACACCCAGTCTCAGGCCGATGCCTTTACCTCGGTTTGCCAGGAAGGTAGCGACGCGACTTGCTGCCGCTTCAGTAATCGTTATGGCCATACAACAACCCTTAGGAATTAATCTTGTTCTGCGTGTTTCTTTTTGTAATCGCTCACTGCTGCTTTGATCGCATCTTCAGCAAGGATCGAGCAGTGTACTTTTACTGGTGGTAGCTCAAGCTCTTCAGCAATCGCTGAGTTCTTGATTGCCGCTGCTTCGTCTAGCGTCTTGCCTTTTACCCACTCAGTGATCAGTGAGCTTGAAGCAATGGCAGAGCCACAACCGTATGTTTTAAACTTCGCATCTTCAATAATGCCGTCTTCAGTCACTTTGATCTGAAGCTTCATTACGTCGCCACAGGCAGGTGCCCCTACCATGCCGCTACCGACATTTTTGTCGTTTTTATCAAATGAGCCCACGTTACGCGGATTCTCATAATGATCGATAACTTTTTCACTATATGCCATGACAGTTTCCTCGAATATGTGATGACCGCAAGATTAGTGGTGTGCCCACTCGACCGTGTCCAGGTCAATCCCTTCTTTATACATGTCCCACAGTGGAGACATTTCACGTAGTTTCTCTACCGCACCACGGATTTGAGAAACAGCGTGGTCAATTTCCTCTTCTGTCGTGAAGCGACCGAAAGAGAAACGAATTGAGCTGTGTGCCAATTCATCGTTCAAGCCTAATGCACGCAGTACGTACGATGGCTCAAGGCTTGCAGATGTACACGCAGAGCCAGATGAAACAGCCAGGTCTTTCAGTGCCATCAACAGCGATTCACCTTCAACGAAAGCAAAGCTGATGTTGAGGTTATGCGGCACGCGTTGTTCCATGTCACCGTTGATTGACATTGCTTCGATGCCTTCAAGGCCAGCAAGCAGACGGTTACGTAGCGCCAACACATGTTGGTAATCTTTTTCCATGTCTTCTTTTGCAACACGGAATGCTTCGCCCATACCCACGATTTGGTGAGTTGGCAGGGTACCTGAACGGAAACCACGCTCATGACCGCCACCGTGCATTTGTGCTTCTAGGCGGATACGTGGCTTACGACGCACGTACAGTGCACCGATACCTTTAGGACCGTAAATTTTGTGCGCAGACAGTGAAATCAAATCCACTTTAATAGCTTGTACGTCGATCGGCAGTTTACCCGCAGATTGTGCTGCATCCACGTGGAAAATCACTTTTTTCTCACGGCACAGTTCACCAATCGCTGCGATGTCCTGAACCACACCGATCTCGTTGTTTACGTGCATGATAGAAACCAGCACAGTGTCTTCACGCATTGCGTCGCGCAGCTTAGCCATATCGATGATACCGTTGGCTTCTGGCTCAAGGTAAGTCACCTCATAGCCTTCACGCTCTAGCTGACGACATGGGTCAAGCACCGCTTTGTGCTCTGTTTTACACGTAATAACGTGCTTGCCTTTCTTGTTGTAGAAATGCGCAGCACCTTTGATAGCCAGGTTGTCTGACTCGGTAGCACCGGATGTAAATACGATCTCACGAGGATCCGCGTTAAGCAGTTCAGCAATCTGCTCACGTGCAGTATCTACTGCTTCCTCGGCCTGCCAACCAAAACGGTGAGAACGAGAAGCCGGGTTACCAAAGTTGCCATCCATTGTCAGGCATTGCATCATTTTCTCTGCAACGCGTGGATCAACCGGGCAAGTAGCTGAATAATCAAAATATATTGGCAGTTTCATCTTCATCTCCGAAAACACGGACGTCTGGTCTCTAGGAGCGAACATCGACACCGATTGAGGTGCTATCGTGTGTATTTTTATGTCCAAATGATGTTTTGTGTAAGCTTTGATCCTGACGATCAGAGATCTCTTGTACATCATTGTCTTGCATCAACTCACCAAGAGTGATGTTGTTCAAAAAGCCGCTGATCCGGGCACTCAGGTCACGCCATAGCGTGTGTGTCAGACAACGAACCCCGCCTTGGCAATCTCCTTTACCGTGGCATTTGGTTGCATCAACCGATTCATCAACCGCTGCGATCACCATACCAATGGCAATATCGTTAGCGTCTTCACCGAGGCGGTAACCACCACCGGGACCACGCACACTGGCGACTAAACCAGCTTTACGCAAGCGAGAAAAGAGTTGTTCCAGGTAAGACAGTGAAATCCCCTGGCGCTCAGATATGTCGGCCAATGGTACGGGACCATCCTGAGAGTGCAACGCCACATCTAACATCGCTGTGACGGCGTATCTTCCTTTTGATGTCAATCTCATAACACACCACTACCCACGTTTATTTATGGGAAGCAGTGTCGCATACCTGACTAAAACGGTCAAGTATTTACCTGACTGATTTAGTCAGGCTTTTAACCATAAAGATAATGTGACTACTTGTCTTTATACTCAAGCGATTTTTCTACGGAAGAGAGGATGCCACGCAGAATTTGTAACTCTTGCTCCTCCGGACGCGCACGGGTAAACAGACGGCGTAATTTCGCCATCACCATGCCGGGATGCTTTTTATTAATGAAGCGAGTTTGACGTGCCACCTTTTCAAGGTGTTCGTAGAACATTTCCAGCTCATTCACACGAGGATAGGCTTCTACCTGTGGTTGCTGGCCTGCGTATTTCTGCTGCTCAAGGAAGGCCATACGCACTTCATAGCTGACGGTCTGTACCGCCATCGCCAGGTTCAGCGAGCTGTATTCAGGGTTAGCAGGGATATAGACATGACAGTGGCAACGCTGCAGCTCTTCATTGGTCAGGCCGGTGCTTTCGCGGCCAAACAGAATAGCAACAGGGTGTGAAGCGGCTTCCGCAATGGCTTTGATCCCGCATTCTCGCGGATCAAGTTGCGGCCACTCAAGGGTACGTGATCGGGCGCTGGCTCCCACCACCAAACCACAATCAGCAATCGCCTCATCGAGTGTTGGAACAATCTTCGCGTTCGACACCACATCGCCGGCACCAGCCGCGAGGGCGTAAGTCGTTTCGTCGATTTCACACAACGGCGCGACGAGGATCAGTCGGGTCAACCCCATCACTTTCATGGCGCGTGCCGCCGAGCCAATGTTGCCCGGATGAGAGGTACCAACAAGAACCACGCTGATTTTATCTAACATAGAAGCTACGAATTCCAACAGTTCAATAGAGCCGTGGGATTTTAACACAGAGATTTTAAAAAAGGTGAAAACATGTAAAAACATTATACCATTCAAGCTGAGCCTGACGTTAAATGGGCAAAAAGCCACCAGCCCTGCGTCAGATCGCACTCAGGGTAAAAAATAACCACTTCCCTTTTGTGGTGGCTCTGATATACTCGCCGCCGCTTTTTAGTTCTTTAACATCCGTTGGGAAGATCCTATGCATCCGATGCTTAATATCGCCATTCGTGCTGTACGAAAGGCTGGTGACCATGTCATTAAATCTCTAGAAAAACCTCAAGCTATTGAAGTAGCTAACAAAGGTAATGATGTTGTTACCAACATCGATAAAGAAGCAGAAGCTATCATTATCGAGACAATCCTTAAGTCTTACCCTGACCACTGCATTATTGCCGCAGAAGGCAGTAATAAAGAAGGTCGTGACAAAGATTGTCAGTGGATCATCGACCCAGTGGATGGCACCAAGAACTTCGTTCGTGGTTACCCTCACTTTGCTATTTCTGTTGCACTACGCATGCGTGGCCGCACTGAAATCGCTGCTGTTTACGATCCAACTCGCAACGAACTATTCACGGCAACTCGCGGTTCTGGCGCACAGCTAAACAGCCAGCGTATCCGTGTTTCTGAACCTCGCGACCTAACTGGTACTACTCTGGCAACTGGCCTACCGTTTGCTGCTAAACAGCACGCTGAAAGCTTTGCTAAAATCCAGAACGCACTGTTCGTTGATTGTGACGACATGCGTCAATCAGGCTGTTCTGCCCTAGACCTATGTTACCTAGCTGCTGGCCGTGTTGACGGTGTATTCAAGCTAGGCCTGAAGCCTTGGGAAATCGCAGCAGGTGAACTAATCGCGCGTGAAGCTGGTGCTATCTGTACTGACTTTACTGGCAACACTAACTACCTGACTTCTGGCAACATCGTTGCTGGTCCAGCGCGTGTAGTGAAGCCTCTGCTAAGCAAAATCCGTGAACACGGTAGCGAAGCACTGAACAAGTAATCTTCGGATTATCCAAAATTAAAAAACGCCCCCGTGCACTGCGCACGGGGGCGTTTTTTTGTTTATAAGACAGGAACGAGTCTAAAGGGACGAGGAGCGAGTAAGGGCAAAGAGCCCAGGCTATGGACCTGTGGACCTATGGACCTGTGGACCTATGGACCTATGGACCTATGGACCTATGGACCTATGGACCT